>CAZLGO010000021.1:0-21680 GCA_964559295.1 uncultured Methanobacteriaceae archaeon | reverse complement strand
TAAAACTTGCTAAACCAAACCGAAAAACTTAGGTTTTTCAAAATTCTCTATAATTATGTCAAAGATGTATAAAATTGTTTTTAAAACCATCTTTTGGATCTCTCTAAAACGTTATTTACTATTTTATGAGCGGATCCAATGTAAGTATGTGGATCCATAAGTTCCTCGATCTCTTCTTTGGATAAATATTTTGTTATGCTCTTTTTTGATGAAATAATCTCTATTAACTCTTTTTTTTTCTCATAAGCTTCCATTGAGCAGTCTCTTATGGTATCGTAGGCTGTTTGTCTTCCGACTCCCCTTTTTGTAAGTTCTGATACTATTCGTTCTGCCATTATTTGACCACTTGTAATATTTAGATTTTTTTCGATGTTTTCAGGATAAAAAACAAGATTTTTGAGGGTTTTTACTGTAAGATCAAGTATGTAGTCTGTAAGAACACAGGCTTCAGGAAAGATGATCCTCTCACAAGAAGAGTTTGTAAGATCTCTTTCATGCCACAGGGGGTTATTCTCAAGTGCAGGAATCACATATGATCGTATAACGCGTGAAATTCCACAAACCCGCTCTGCAATAATTGGATTCATCTTATGAGGCATTGTGCTACTGCCAACCTGTCTTTTAGGATCAAATTTTTCCCCAACTTCTCCAATTTCAGTTCTCTGAAGATTTCTAATCTCTACACAGATCTTCTCAAGGGTGCCTGCTATGTTGGCAAGTATCATGATAAATTCTGCATGAACATCCCTCTGCACAACCTGATTTGAAATTAAAACAGGTTTAAGACCTAAAATCTCAGCTACCTTCTCATGGACAGCTATTCCTTCATTTCCGAGGGCAGCAGCTGTGCCAACAGCACCAGTTATCATACTAACACATAGTCTCTTCCCACATTCGTCAAGCCTCCTGATATGCCTGTGGGTCTCATCAGCCCATAAAGCAAACTTCATTCCATATGTGGTTGGAAGTGCATGCTGTCCATGGGTCCTTCCAATACATACTGTTTTTTTGTGTTCATCTGCGAGCTTAAGAAGGATTTTTGTAAGAGAGATGAGCCTTTCTTTTATGATGGCTATAGATTCCCTAAAAAGCAGTGATTGGGATGTATCGATTATGTCATTTGAAGTTGCACCAAAATGGACATATTCACCAGCATCGCTGTCACAAACTTCTGCGAGGGCTTTTACCATTGAAAAGATATCATGACGAGTTTGCTCCTCAATTTCAGCCACTCTTTCGGGTTTAACATATTTTATGCTTGCTTTTTTATTTATCTCAACTGCAGCAGCCTCTGGTATTAAACCAACTTGAGCTTCAGCCTTCGCTAGAGCAGCTTCAACTTCAAGCATCTTCTGTAATTTGTTTTTTGTATCCCAAACTCTTTTCATCTTTTCTGTTCCATATCTGTACTCAATGGGATGAATAGCCATTTTCAAGCTCCTTTTTATGAGAAATGTAGGGCTATACAAACTCCAGCTAAAATGACTGTCATGATTACAACCTGTTCTGGTGTTAGTTTAGGTCCTCTTGTCTCTTCCTCAAAATATCTTACAAGTCCAGCCCCACTTGGTGGAAGTGTTTTTTTCTCTTTTTTTGGCAATGATATCACCAATGATTATTTAGATCTTTGACTTTAAATTATTTGTGGTTTTTACAACCGATGCATATAAATGGAAAAATTTAAAAAATATTAAACAAAGATTATAACACAGATTTTTTTAGGAGTTGATAAAATGGAATGGAGAAGACCGATGCGTGGCTTAGACCGGGATGTTTTGGAATTTATGGAAAGTAAAGAAAATATAAGTGATAAAATAGCACCAATGAAGTCTTATTATGAGAGGATTGGAGATACTGTATACTTGGTCATTGAAGATGATACAGACTCCATTGATCAACATAAAGCGGTTAAATCTCTTGAAAATATGGAAAAACGATTTATAGAACTTTATGAAAAATTCCTGAAACAATTTCGTTGAATTCTACACACAACGTTCAAAGGATTCCATTTTTATCTTTTTTCATGAAGTAGAGGATAATCGGTGGAAATTTCGGGAAGAAATGGTTTCCATCCAATGTATGGGAATTATTGCAGATATACCGCCAAAATGGAGAAATGTACGAAGTATTGCAGATATAAACAATTTTTGCGAAATGCTTGGTTCTGAATCACACAGAATTGCTTAGAGGTGCAAAAGAGAAATGAATATGAAAAATATAATTTACAAAATATCGCTTTATATATTCTTGATTTTATTGGCATTAATGATCTTTCCCGCTGGTGCGGTCTTTGCCGATGAGGATAATCATAAACCGATAACGCGGGAGCTTATAAATTTGGTGGATAAAAATCCTGAAATCCGGAAGATGTTGGAATCATCCATCACCAAAGCCAAAGAAATCAATCCTGATTTAAAAACGAATCCAGTTCAAAGCTTGCCAGATTATTATAATTACTTAGACAGAGCATCAGATTTTTTAGCTCACAAATTACTTATGGGTGTACCTCATCCTGATGATCCAGAAACGATACAAGATATCTGTTACTTCTATTTTCTCATAGATCAACCGATCCCTGAATTGGAGGGCAAGGGCTTGTATAAGAACGCAATTCAATATTATCCACCTTTTTCCTCTTGGTTACGTAAATACATCAGTGAATTGGGAGAATATCTTAATACAGAAGAGTCGTGGAACGATGAGATTTATCAACGGTTTTATGCTGATCCCAGATTCGGTTTGCAAAACGACTGGTACGAATCACCCTCTAACTGGAAGACATTCAATCAGTTTTTTGCCCGTAACTTAAAGTCGCCTGATGTACGACCTATTGCTTCGCCGGATGACCCAAAGGTTGTTGTTTCTCCTGTTGATGGTGATCCTCAGGGATTGTGGGCAATTGATAAAAATTCAAATATTTTGGCAGACGGCGGGCTGAAAGTCAAAAATGCAACTTATTATAGTATCAAAGATTTACTGGGAAAAGATAGCATGTACAAGGATGCTTTTGCCAATGGAGTACTTACTCATGTTCTTCTGAATGTATATGACTATCACAGGTATCATTTTCCTGTTGCCGGAACAGTTAGGGAAAAAAAGATCATACCAGGAAATGTTGCTCTTGAGGTGACTTGGGATCCAGAACAAAAGAAATATTTTTTTGTTGATTCCTTCGGCTGGCAATTTTCTCAAACCCGTGGTTACGTAATAGTGGATACAGAAAAATATGGGATAGTGGCATTGATTCCCGTAGGTATGGGCAGGGTTTCTTCTGTTAATTTTGAAGAAGATGTTCAGGTGGGAAAATTCTATAAAAAAGGCGATAAGCTTGGTTTTTTTATGTTTGGAGGATCTGATTTTATCATGCTTTTCCAAGAAAAAGCTGGATTTGACATCACCGCACCAAAGGAAATAACAGGTTATAAACATATTCTTATGGGTGAAGAATACGGTATAATGGAGGGTCAACCTAAAAAGCCATTTGAGGATTATTGGTGGATTGGATTAGTAGTTGTATTAATAGGAGCAGGCATAATTTATCAATTGAGAAGAAAATAATATTCGCTAACAGCTCAGTCCCACTCAAAGTTTTAACGAATTTTGTCCTTACAAGAGTTCATAAAATACATGCAACTGAATTTATCTTTTTGATCAATTTAAAAAGCTGTTATAAAAATGCATCTAAGGAACTTTGTTTTGACTTATCGTTTTCAAAAAGGGACTTTATTTCAAATTCCATAAGTTCTATCCTCTGGATCAGATATTTGTCAATTGGATATTTTCCTGATAATTCCTTTGCGATATCAAGGTATTTAACAACAGAACCCTTTGAAACACTTAAAACAAGATTTCCTCCACACTTGCATTCTCCAGAGAGCGGAATTCTTCTGTACTTTTTGTTACAGCTTGTACACCTGAATTTCTGTCTTGAAAATGCCTTTATGTTTCCTGCCATATCTGGAAGAAAATGAGAGGCTAAAACACGCTCTACAACGTTTTTTTGATCAACAGCTCTTATCTTCTCTGCAAGTTCTATCTGAGCATCTACTTTCTCTTTCATTGTAGGAAGCATCTTGTAGAGACATTTTTTTGGTCCGCTGTGAATTGATGATGTGTTGTGGGAATACATCAAACCACTGTATTGTTTTTCTGTTCCCAATCTTTTTTTTACGTTGTCTATAATAGGTAGAACATCAGATGGCTTTGCAAACTCGAGGGTTTTTTTGTAAAATTCAAGAGGAAGATGTGACATGGTATCTATGTTGTGGGATTCATCGTCTATTTCCTCAGGGTCTATTCTTGAAGACAAAACAAGTGGAGCATCCATTCTTCCCCCTCTTGAACTTGGAAGATATATCTTTGAAAAATTGATTAGAGCATCCAAAAGAAGCATTATAGAGTCTTCATCAGAATCACAATTTCTTCTTTTTGCAGAATGAAAATAAGGGTGTGCATAACATGCGGAAGCCTTAGTAAATCCAATTATTCTCCCTAAAACGCCAGCTGAGGTGTGTGGAGCCAAACCTACCACAAGATGTCCCACAAGATCCTCTTTCTTTCCTAGGTTGTAGAATTTGTCCTGTTTGTAGAATCTCTCAAGAAGATCATCTACAAAATTCGCAACCTTCAAGAGGTACTCTGCACAGTCCTGTGAAATTATAACATCTTGCATTTTAAGTTCAAGGATCTGTTCATGACTTTTAAGCTCATTCCCATCTGTGTCATGGGTATAACCAAGTTCCTGGAGTTTTCTTAAGGGTACTCCTATCTCCTCTGGCGTAAAGTGGGTAAGAGGTAAATTAGTTGAATCGTGCCTTATTGTAGCGTCCTTAAAGACAAAAACATTATTTTTAGCCCTCAACAAGCCCTTCTCAAGAGGTTCGGGGAATTTTTGCTCTGATATCATGCCGATTACCCCTTTTACCTCATCCATCTTTCTTACCTCAACGTTTTCAGATGCTTTCTTTAGCAGATTGGCTAAATTTATCCTTTTTTTACCGGATTTAGTCAATATGGTTTTAGATCCACATACAGGACATATACTCTGTGTTGAACCGATTCCACAGTTTGTACATTTGCATCTTGCAATTTCAACGAGGATATTTCCTCTTTTGGCTGCATCAACAATGTTTCGTTTACTTCCACCATAGTTACCAATTGGAAACAAGACGTGCGGGGCAGGTCTCATTTTTCTTTCCTTTGTCTTTTCAGGTCTCCCAACTCTTGCACCTATGTATGTGGGGGCTTTTGCCATTATTTTTACAGGAGAAACTTTATTTATAGCATCCAAAACGTTAGAATCATCCTCAACAGGAGATGAAAGCGTATTAATTAATGCATAGGCATGATCCCCATCCAGAATGATTTTGTTATCCTCAACTCTATGAGGAACACCTAAAACCTCCAGAATCCTTTTTTCAGGTCCCATATCCAATATCAAAGCATCTTTCGATTGCCGATAGCCCTCATGCAACCAACTGTGCAACTTGTTTATATCCTCACACGAAACATCATGATAAAAATAAGTGTATTTAGGATGCAGAGGAACAGCATATTTTTTTGAAATTTCAAATGCTTCTTTGGCTTTTATGTCTTTATTTAAAAGATCGATGTCCTCTCCTCCATATTTTGGAGAATCTTCGATGGTTCCAGCCCACCATTCCTCACACCAGGAAGCAGGCATCAAAACATGGTTGTTTCTTAAAAATTCACCGAAAGCTACGAGTATATCCCCCAAAAAGATGATTTCATCCACTTGATCCTTTATTTTTCTCGCTTCCTGGACAGAATCAACTTTAATAACGTTTCCATTTTTCAATTTTACGATAGGCCCTTCTATAGTATCACACGGGACAACACAAGCTCCCTTACCTGGTCTTTCGATTTTTATTTGTGTTCCAACTGCTAAAAATTCTAAAAGCTCCATAGTTGCTGGATTAATTCCCATTGCAGCCAGTCCCGAATTCCTTGATCTCCCGTATCTTAATCTAAATCCACCTTTTTCTGAAGGATATGAGAGAACAGGTCTTCCACCAATGATATCACTTAAATATTTATCATTTTTCTTTAAGATTTTTGTATCACTTTTTGAATCAGGACTCCTCAATAGGTCATCTAACCATTTCCATCCATCGATTTCCAACTTATTGGCATATTTCAAGACCTTGGGGGCTTTTTGGATAACTCCTTCCACCATTGCAAGAAGTGCTCCTCCCCTCAGATTGTTGGTCTCAACCCTTTCAAGATCCCGATGTTGTACCTCAACATGGTCTGTAGGTTCACCTGTTATCTCAACTGGTATGTTTCGTGCAGCAACTCTTACTTCATCAGGTGTTGGAGAATATTGAAGATTTGTAACCTCTGATTCATAAAGTTCGACCTCTTCGACATATCTTTCAATTTCTCTGTCTGTGGGTTTGTAAACATCAAGATCAAGAGATCTTCTTATATAATCTGCAACCAAAACAGCGAGTGCTGCTGCAGTCCCTCCAGCGCTTCTTATAGGACCTGCAAAATAAACAGCCAGATATTGGGTTCTATCAAAATTTTCTTTTATTTTAATTTTTGCGATTCCTTCTAAGGGGGCTGCAACCACACCTTCTGTTAAAATTGCAAGGGCTGTTCTTATGGCCTGTTCCGCATTTTTTTCTTTGATTTCTAAATTATCTTCTTTTTCTGATTTTCCTGCAATTTCCTTGGCTACCTGAAATGCAACCTCTTCCCTTGAGATGTCTTCATCCAGCTTTTTTATTCTCTCAGAAATACCCTCTGGTCCTACCAATCCTTCTACTCTTTCTGCTAAATCCTTTGCAATGGGTATTTCAGGTTCTGTATCAACATCGTGTCCTTTAAGCCTTGCTTTTTTTGCTATTTTGTATAATTTTTCTGTTTCTTTCTCTAAGATCTTGAGATATTCCATAAAACTCACTTTTTGTGCTTTCCAAAACATATAATTTTATATAATTTGCATGTTATAACTGTATGTATAACAGGGGAAATTAAAATGAAAGATACACACCTTATTGCTGCTCTTCCTACAAAAGCCCAAGTTAGTGTGGTAAAAACCAGTGGCTTGGTTGAAAAATTCGCTCATGAGAAGATCGTAAAATCATGCCTTTTGGTGGGCGCGCCCCTTTGGGCTGCAGAAAAAGTTGCATCAACCGTGGGCGCGGCTGCATATGATGGTATCAGCACAGCCGAAATTAAGATGCTGGTTTTCGATTCATTGAAAAAAATCAATAAAGAGTACGCTGATAAATACTGGACATCTGCCAAGCTACGGGTTAGAACCTCGAGGTATGAAATTGAACCTTTTGATAGAAAAAAGATCGAGGATGCACTTATTGTTGAAACTGATGCATCAGAAGAACTTGCTTCAAAGATTGCCCGTGAAGTTGAAAAGGAACTAAAAAAACTCAATCTTGATTATCTAACAGCGCCAATGATTAGGGAGTTCGTGAACGCAAAACTCATTGAACATGGTCTTGAAACATTAAGAAAAAGGCATACAAGGGTTGGGATCCCAGTTTACAACATAACATCCCTTATAGAAAATGGATCTCGTGAAAACGCAAACATTCTCCATAATCCAGAATCCGTCCACAAACACGTTGCAGACGAGGCACTAAAGCAATACTCCCTTTTGCACATCCTACCCCAGAATTTAGCAGATGCCCATATGATGGGAGACATACACATCCATGATCTTGAATTCTTTGCAGGACGCCCCCTAAACTGTCTACAGCACGATCTTCGACTTTTTATAAGGTATGGTTTGAGGGTAGATGGTACAGGAGATCATACATCTGTTGCAGGATCACCTAAACATATTGAAACACTTATGAACCATTCAGGAGAGATAATGCTTGCAGCTCAGCAGAATATGAGTGGTGGGCAAGCCTTTAGTCTGTGGAATGTATTTGTAGCACCTTTTGCAGCAGGTCTTCCCTATGAGAAGATAAAACAGGCAGTACAGATGTTTATATTCAATTTGAATATGGCATATGCTGCAAGAGGTTCTCAAGTACCCTTTACCTCGATAAATTTAGAATTCACTGTTCCAGAATTTTTAGAAAATGAACCTGCATATGGTCCTAAGGGAGAATATGCAGGAGTGTATGGTGATTTTGAAGAGGAAACACGATTACTTCAGAGAGCATTTACAGAAACCCTTCTTGAAGGAGATTCTGACGGAAAACCCCATCTATTTCCAAATACCATCTATGTTATAAGAGATAAGGTTCTGGGGGATGAATTTGAAGAAGACTTGAGGCTGGTTCACGAATTAGCTGCTAAATATGGTTCTCCTTACTTTGTAAACATGCTTACAAGCTATAGAGGTAATATGGCAAATTACATGGGATGTAGAACTGCCTTAAGTGACAATTGGACCGGAGATTGGGAGCTTGATACATTAAGAACAGGAAACCTTGCATACATAACTCTAAATCTTCCAAGAATTGCTCTTGAGAGTCGAGACGACGACGATGTTTTTTCTTATCTTGACTCATACATGGAGTTAGCCCGCCAGATTCTTCTTTTGAGAAGAAAACAGGCGCTTCGATGTCTTAATGATTACAATCTGCTGCCGTTTTTGACACAGAAAATGGATGATGATAGTTATTATAAAATAGAAAATGCTACGTTATCATTCGGTTTTGTTGGACTTAACGAGATGCTCATCTCCCTTTGTGGTGTGGGCATTGAAGATAGATATGCCCAAAAATTTGGACTGAGGGTTATAAAACACATAAATGAGAAAGCATCTGAATTAACAAAAGAAACTGGTCTTCGATGGAGTGTCCTCCAGAGTCCTGCTGAATCCACAGCCCACAGATTCGCAATGCTTGATAAAAGAAGATACCCTGATTTAGCGGTTGTAAAAGGTGATAAAGGCTCATATTATTACACAAACTCATCCCATGTTCCTGTTGATTCTGATGTTTTACTTCCAGAGAAAATTCGGCTTGAAGAGAAGTTCCATCCCCTGACTCCAGGTGGACATATCTTCCATGCCTTCTTGGGAGAAGCGTATTCAGATCCTTCGGCACTTATGAGTCTTACCAGCAAAATTGTCAAAAAGTCAGATATTGGATTTTGGGGTTACAGTACAGCTTTAAGCTTTTGTCTTAAGTGCAAAACTCTTATGAAAGGGTTAAATGATCAATGTGTAACTTGCGGTGAGACAGAGGATGTTGAATGGTACGATAGAATAACAGGGTATGTTCAACAGGTTGGTAGGGCTAAATCTGCTTCTGGAGGATGGAATGCTGGTAAGAGAAGGGAGTTGTTGGATAGAAAGAGGTATTAAAATTTAAATATCTTTAATATTTATTTGTTTTGTAATATTTAGATAAGTATCAAAGAACAAATCTACATAATTTAAACACATATTAGAGTTAGTGATATGCATGGATAAATATGATGAACACTTTTTAGATTCAAATATCATAATTGGTTCAATATTAAAGTGGAATAAACCTCATCAAACTTCCTATGCATATTTTAAAAAAACTATAATAAGAATACTAGTGAAAGGGTTTATGGTCAATGTAGAAAAGTTTTTATAAATAACGAATTATGGACATTAAGATTCATTAAAGAATTAAACGATAGATTTAAAGGAATTTCTGTAATAAACCCTAAAAAAAGCTTATATAAATTAAAAAACGAATTTATTGATAAAATGTGTTTTATGATTCAGAAAAATGTGAGAATATTGAAAAAGTTATGTCCAATTTTGTTAAAGATTGTGAAAATAGGCTTTTGAATATAATGAAGAACAATTCTAATTATAAAAAGTTTAGAGATCATCTACTTTTGAAAAAGCATTACGAAAATTAGATACTATTTGTTTTGGAGAATTTTCATTAGTTAATATTTATAATAGATGCCCAAAAGATTATAATTATGCCTCCCCAATTCAATATGAGGAATTAAGGCAAATAGGTATACATAAGAGCGATAGACTTATACTTCTCGATTCACATTACTTTAGAAGCTTCGAAATCAGGAAAGATATGGTCTTTAAACATTAGATGAGGAGATAATAGAAAATAAAGAATTGTGATCGAAAAAAACTAAAAATCATCTGAGCAGAAATCGTAGGACTATTTGAAAGTTTTTATGTTCGAATACATGTTACTATGCAGAAATATTTTAAAAATAGAACAAATATAGGGGAGTTAAAAATTGCATGAAAACCACCAAAAATTCATGAAAGAAGCCATAAAAGAAGCCCAAAAATCCATAAAAGAGGGAGGTATCCCCATCGGGGCTGTGCTGGTGAAAAATGGAAAGGTCATTGGAAGAGGTCACAACCGACTCCGTCAGAACATGTCCACCATTCTACATGCGGAGATGGACTGTTTGGAAAACGCAGGGCATCTAACCGGGAAGGATTACAAGCAATGCACCCTCTACACCACTCTAATCCCATGTGACATGTGCGCTGGATTGGTGCTGCTCTACAAGATTCCCAGAGTGGTGATTGGTGAGAATGAAACTTTCCCAGGTCCGGAAGATTACCTAAGAGAACATGGTGTGGAAATAGTAAACTTAAAACTGGCAGAATGCAAAGAGATGGTGGCTCACTACATCCATGAGAACCAAGAGGTATGGGATGAGGAAATCGAAAGAATTAGCTAAAAATCAACCTATTTTCTTTTTATCTTTAAAATACTGCACCGAACCCACTACAGTCCCGTTCTGTAAGGTGATGGGCACTGTAACAGACTCAGAAGACGTCCCAAAACCATGGGCTATCATGGTATGTCTTCCTGAACCTCCTGCAACCACCAAAACCACATCCTCTGGCTTTCTTGTTATATGTACATTGTTTTCAGGGGTGATCCATCTCTCATCTAACTTTCTTCCACCCCGATCTCCCAGTTCAACTGGCACCACTGCGTTCTCATGTATATACTCCTTAACATCTTTCTTATCCCATCCATCATCTGCAACCAGCTTAGCATGCTCTGGACCCATTATAACAAGCATCTCACCTGGCACATGACTGTTGTTGCATCCTGCAACAGATGCTGTATGAATTATGGTATCCAAAAGATCTTCTGCGCTCTTGCTTCGATGATCGTTGACATTTTGGGGAGATTCTACTGCCATAACAGTTACTGTGCTTGTTTTATCATCAAATACTCGCTCAACATTTAAAGGGTCCCATGGAGTTTCCCTTTCAGCCTCTGCAAAACAAAAACTGTATTTTGATGGGGATCCCATGGTTGCATGATCCCCAATACCTGGGATAGCGCCACCAATGTTTATAAGGCAAAGCCTCAATGCTCTTCCAATGGTTGCGTTTGCTATATTTCCAGGTCCCAAACATCCAGCACTGTCATTTATAGCAAGTTCATGTGATATGGGACCATTTGTTATCACACAAACCGCTACAGGATGGGTGGTTGCGTTTATGGCAGGTAAATTGAATTTATCATGTGAAATTGCGTATATGGAATGTTGGATCACAGGCATAAATGCCGGGATGCAACCTGCCATTACAGAGTTTATTGCAATCTTTTCTACTGTAGCTTTTCCCCACTTAGGAGGAAGGGTTGCTATCACATCCTTAGGTTTTCTATCTGTATAATCGAAAAATTTAAGAACTCTATTTTTCGTTGGAGGGATTATCGGTAAGCCGTCTGTATATTTTTTCATGTAAAAATCGTAGCTCAACTTTTCCACATCAGGATCAACATAAACTTCAAAATCATTTTCTGATAACTTGCAAAGTCTATCGTCGCTTTTTTGTACGTTTTCTCCTATTAAATCTTCAATGAGACATCCGCATGCTTTTTCACTGTTTATTTTTTTGTTTTCCATAAGATCCCCCTTATGTTTTTTAATTTTTTAACCTTTTAGAAATAAATTCTTGATTTTAGGGATTAGATCCTGGGTCTTAGCTACAATTTCCTCTTTTTTTTGCCCTGAAATTGGATGTTCGATTTCTACTATCCTTAGATTGTTTGCACCATGAGATCTTGCAAGTGATCTTGCAAATTGTGAGAATTTATGGGAACAGATCGAAATTGTGGGTGTTCCCTCCTTTTCAAGTTTTATGGCGTCCAGTATAACCCATGTGGTGCACGATCCACAATCTCCAACAGCCAAAATTGACATATCAGCTTTGCAGGCTTTTTTTATCTGTTCAGGAGTTGCAGGAGCACCTGCTGGTTTTTTTACATTTAAAAAATCCATATTTTTTAGATTTTCTTTGATGGTGTTAAGGATCACGTCTGCATTAGGTTTTGTGTTATCAATAAGCGATATTTTTCCAATTTTTCTTGGTATTGGATTTAATTCTAATTTTTCTACTGATGTTTCGCCTAAGGGATTAAGTACTTCTCTTTCAATGATTTTAATCCTCATATTTGTCTCCTAATTGTGATTTAGGATTAACGTAGATAATAATCATGCTTGCATCCGAAATCTCTTAACAACAAAATCCTTATCAAGGGATAGCACAAAAGACGCCGCTCTTGGCCCCTGCTTTTTACCAATAATCACTTTATAAATAGCCTGAAATGCCTTCTGGGGTTTCAAATCAAGCTGTCTCAATAGAACGTACATCTCATCATGAAGCTCTTCTGGAGAAAATTCTCTTTTTTCAATTAAATCTGCAACTTTAAGCAAGAATTCGCGTTGATCTTCACTTAAACTCACATCTGGAATTTTTTCCTGAACTTCAAACTTCAAAAAATCAGGGGCATACTTATCAAGCCAGTTTTTAACATGATTTAATCTCATTTTGAGTCTATTTAGATCTTTTTTGTCCATTTTATCAAACTCTTTTATAGACTCTGGAAGCTGTGAATTCTTCTTTAGTATTTCAAAAACCTCTGGAAGGTCCTTTGTTATTTGATAGACCACCGTCAGAAATCTGTATGAAGGCTGGAATGGAGCGGTCTTTGGTATTTGAATCTGTGAAATCTCATAGATTTTTTTGAGTTTTTCTTCTTCTTTTTTAGATGCTGCTTTCTCTGATCCAAAATATATTCGCTCGACCCTATCATATTGATCAATGAAATCTAAAAATGGCATCTCTGGGTTGAAATCCTTGTGTTTCATGGGTTTACTTCTGAAGATAAAGTAGTTTAGAGTCTCAGGATGTGCTATCTCAAGCCATTGTTCTGGAGTAAAAAAAATTCCCCTTGATTTTGACATTGGCTCTCCTTTTAGAGTTATCCACTCATAAGGAACAGGATAAGGAGCATCGTATCCATAAATCTCCCTTGATATGAACTTACTTACATCGTAAGACCCACCGTATGCTGCATGGTCCTTTCCAAAGGGTTCGCATGTAACCTGAAATATATTCCACCTTGCAGCCCATTCAACCCTCCAAGTGAGCTTTCCTTCACCTTTTTTTATATCGATTTTTCCATCCTCTCCACATTCACATCTGTAATAAACGATATCTCCATCAAAATCATAAGCGTAGGTTGTGTTTATTCTTTCACATTTCTTACAAATGGGATTGTAAGGTAACCAGTTCTCTACCAACGGTTTTTCCCTGAATTTATTGAATATTTCTCTTATTTTAGATGCATTTTCTAACGCTTTTCTTATATAATCTGTGTATACGCCTTCTTTGTACATCCTCTCCCCAGAATATATTTCAAGATCAATTCCAAAATCATCCAGAGTGTTTAAAAATGGCTTTTCAAAATGCTCCACAAAATTAACACAGCAGCCTTCAGGACATGGAATATTTGAGTAAGGCACCCCCAGATATTTCTCGTAATCTGCTGGAAGTGGATATGGGACTTTTCTTAGAGGATCATAATCATCTGCAATCCAGATAGTCCGGGAAGAAGCATCCTGCTTTTTTAAGGCTTTTGTTATCGCATTTGCTATAAAAACGTCGCATGAATTTCCAATATGTATTGAACCTGATATAGATGTTCCACTTGCTATTACATGTTTTTTAACATCTTTTTTAAGTAAATCATCAGCTATCCTTTCTATCCAGTGTTTCAATTTCAATTAACTCACCGTGAAAACTGAAGTGAAAATAAGATGTAGAAGTTGTTTTAAAATGTAAGTTCTAAACGTACTAAAATGGATGATTATATCATTCAAACACATCAGTGCTTGCATCATCCAACCATTCGTTCACGATCTTGACAGCACAGTAGCTTCCACACATTGTACATGTCTCAGGATCTGCTGGTGGTCTCTCATTCCTTATCCTTCTGGCATCGTTTGGACACATTGCAGATTCAAACTGTGCTTCCCAGTTGAGTTTTTTACGTGCATTGGCCATCTTAAGGTCCGCTTCTCCATCATGAATTCCTTTCACCATATCTCCAACATAGGCACCGATTCTGGTGGCAATAACTCCTTCTTTTACATCTTCAGGGAATGGTAGTGCAAGATGCTCTGCTGGGGTTACATAACAGATGAAGTCTGCTCCTGCAGATGCAGAAGCAGCCGCACCTATTGAAGATACTATATGATCATATGCAGGTGCAATGTCTGTTACAATAGGCCCAAGCATGTAGAAGGGAGCATTTCTACATAACTTCTTTTGAATCATTACATTGGCTGCAATCTCACCTAAAGGGATATGCCCAGGACCTTCGACTATGGTCTGAACTCCTGCCTCCCTTGCTCTGTCTACAAGTTCCCCAAGGATTATTAGCTCCTGAACTTGAGCTCTATCTGTTGAATCAGCTATTGCACCAGCCCTCATTCCATTTGCAAGACTTATCACAAAATCGTATTCCTTAGCAATTTCAAGAACATAATCATAATTTTGATAAAGAGGGTTTTCAATCTCATTATGCACTATCCAGGCAGATATAAATGCTCCTCCTCTGCTTACAAGTCCTCCTTCACGACCCTGTCTTTTAAGTCTTTTTAGGGTCTCTTTGTTCACACTGCAGTGTATTGCCATGAAATCTATACCATCTTTTGCCTGTTTTTCTATAGTACCAAACATATCATCCTCATCCATGTAAATAGCAGCGCCTTTTTTTCTTATTGATTCTATAGCAGCCTGATATACAGGTACGCTTCCAACAGGTATGTTTGAGATGTCCAATATCTTTCTTCTTATGAAATCAAGGTCTCCACCCACACTGAGCTCCATTAAGGTGTCTGCTTTGTACTCCATGGCAACTTTTGCCTTTTCAACTTCCATATTGAGATCAGCAATATCGGTTGAGGTTCCAATGGTCGCATTTACTTTTGTTCGCAATCCAGCTCCAATTCCCACAGCTTCAACATCCCTTTTTATATTGCTTGGAATCGCAACCATCCCTCGTGCAACAGATCTTCTAATAAACTCTTCTGAAACATTTTCAGATTTTGCAACCGCTTTCATTTCCTCTGTTATTATGTTTTTTCTTGCTTCATCCATTTGTGTCATAGAATCACCATGTTTTTTTGTTAATTTCAGATTTTAGTCAAATTAATTGGACTTAAAGACGATTATTCGGTTTATTGATTCACCCCAATATTTATGTTCAATGTAAAAATAGATATCGTTTACACCGAAACAATTAACGTTGTAGAACTTATAACTCTTATGTTTTAAAACTTTCTATTGAAATTATACGTCCCACATTTGCTCCATTCGTCCTTTCGCCATCTTAAAATCTGGAACATTGGTCTGGCATCCTTCAGCTTCAACCACAAAGGATGCAACAGATGAGGCAAATTTTCCACAGGTTTCGAGATCTTTCTCATTCAAATAGGCATATAAAAATCCAGCGCGATAGGAATCTCCAGCCCCAGTTGGATCAAATGGGTTTTTAACTATAGCATCTATCCTTATTTTCCTTTGTGCATATATAGTGCTTCCATCCTTCCCATAAGTTTTAACTACAATTTCAGGGCCAGCTTTTCTTAGATCCTCCATATCCATCTTTAATGTCTTAAGGATTCTGTCGATTTCATAACGGTTTCCAAAAAGAATGTCACAAATTTCTAAAACACTTCTAAGCTCTTCTTTGGAATAAACATGAAGATCCTGACCAGGATCAAATGAGATGAGTTTTTCATGTCTGTGGGCTACCTCTCCTGCCCTTCTGTTGAAACCTGGATCCCCAGTTGCCAGATGAACTGCTTTTGATTTTTTTATGGTTTTCTCAGGTGGATCTGATTTTTTAAAATAATTTGCAGCTCCCCAATAAAAATAACTTATCTGATTGTTATTAGAATCTGTAAATACCCATGCCATGGGAGTTTTTTCGCCCTCAACTACTATCATGCTTTTTGTATCTATATGCATCTTTTTGAGTTTTTCATGATACGCTGAACCTATAAAATCATCTCCAACAGCAGATATAAGTGCTGATTTAAGTCCTAATTTGGAAGCAACTACTGCAACGTTTGCTGCTGCTCCTCCAAAAAAGGTTTTTATTTTTTTTATCGATGTCGATGAATTTGGCTGTGGGAATTCCTTCACTTGGACTATATAATCGAATGCGGTGTGTCCGATTGCAAGTAAATCCGCTGTTTTTTCCAATCTATCACCTGCCTTATTTTGATCTTTGAAATATTTATAATTAACTAAAATTTGAATAGGTAATTAAAAAGAATCAAAAGGGACGAAAAGCACGTTATATCCACAAAAAGTACAACACGATAAAGAACCTGATGCTTCTCACATCAATTTAGAACTTTCACAAAAAACACGAGATGCATCGCACAATTACATATATTTCACTTGATCTGTCTGAGGTGATGAATTTTTATGAAATAAAATTAAAAATGTGAAAACAATGATAGACACCATAGGAAATCTCCATCCTGTAATACAGACTCTTATTGCAACGTCTTTTACATGGTTAATGACGGTTTTTGGGGCAGCAGCAGTATTCATGGTCAAAAAAGTGAACAGAAAACTACTTGATGGTTCTCTTGGCTTTGCAGCTGGAATTATGATCGCTGCGAGTTTCTGGTCACTGCTTGCACCAGCCATTGAAATGTCAGCAGGAAAAGGCATTCCAACCTGGGTCCCTGCTGTTGTGGGTTTTCTTATGGGAGGTATTTTCCTTGTAGTAATTGACAAAATAATTCCCCATCTTCATCCTGGATGCCCAATAGAAGAAGCTGAAGGAATTAAGACGCTTTGGCATCGAAACAGATTACTTATACTTGCTGTAACCTTACACAACATTCCCGAAGGTCTTGCGGTTGGAGTTGCTTTTGGAGCCGTTGCTGCGGGTTTTCATCCTGCTTCTTTAGCTGCTGCCATATCATTAGCCATCGCCATTGGGATTCAAAATTTTCCAGAGGGAATGGCGGTTTCTATGCCTCTTCGGGGTGAAGGGTTGTCTTCCCTGAAAAGTTTCTGGTATGGGCAGTTATCTGGGATTGTTGAACCTATTGCTGGTGTTATTGGAGTTTTGATAGTTACGATTTCGCAACCTATTCTGCCATATGCTCTAGGATTTGCCGCAGGTGCCATGATATTTGTTGTCATAGAGGATCTGATTCCAGAGTGTCAGAGGAGTGGTAATACAGATTTAGCCACTTTGTGTGCAATGATAGGTTTTGTAGTGATGATGATACTTGATTTAACATTTAGTTAATCATAAAATATAATTTTGTAATAAAAATGGAAATTATATTATGGAGTTAAAATAAAAATATACCTAAAATCGATGGAGGTGAGAATATGGCCAAAGTATCACAAGAGATGGTTAAGAGATCTGGTATAGATATTGACGAATTGGTGGAACTCTTGGTAAAGAATGCGGCAGCAGAACTTACAACTTACTACTACTATACTATCCTTCGATGTAATTTAATCGGATTGGATGGAGAGACTATTAAAGAAATTGCAGAAACAGCTCGTATTGAGGATCGAAACCACTTTGAGGCTCTTGTACCCCGCATATACGAACTTGGAGGAAGCCTGCCCAAAGATATGAAGGAGTTCCATGACATATCAGGATGCCCACCAGCGTACTTACCTGAGGATATAAGCGATGTTAACAAAATCCTGAAAGTTCTTGTGGAAGCTGAAAGGTGTGCAGTTCGACAATACACCAACATCTGCAATCTTACTGCTGGAAAAGACCACAGAACCTATGATCTATCGCTTTCGATCCTACATGAGGAAATTGAACATGAATCCTGGTTTGCCGAGTTTTTGGGTGAAGGACCTTCTGGACACTTCCTACGCAGAGGAGAGACTTCTCCATTTGTATCAAAGTTCCTAAAATAGATCGAATTGGGATCCTGATTCATCAGGGTATCCTATTTTTATGGAAATATGAAGGAATTTAGCAAAAAAGAACTTGAAAAATACAACGGCGAAAATGGAGCCCCAGCATTTATAGCATATAGAGGGAAAGTATACGATGTATCTGATAGTTTTCTATGGCAGGACGGAAAGCATCAGGTTACCCACAAAGCTGGTGAAGATCTAACCGATGCTCTTAGGGATGCTCCACATGGTTCAGATTTACTTGAAAGATTTCCTGTGGTTGGGATATTAAAATAGGATTAAGCAGGACTTTAGATGGACAAATAAGCCATTTGCAAAAACCGTTGTCAACATAATGGAACGATACGGATCTATCTTATTCTCTCAAATCCACATCTTTCAACAACATTTTGTCCCTTATCTAAAATAAAGTCTATGAAGTCATCTATTGTTTTTTCATGTTTTTTATATACAACAACACTTATTATATGCCTTGTCTCATCTTTTATGATGTTAGACCCTGAGGAAAAACTGCTGTTTAAAAAAGTATATAGATCTTTACTATTTTTAACCGTCTCCAAGGCTGTATATGGTGATTTGCACTGTTTTATTATCTGATATTTGATTCCTTTGTTATCTAATGTATTCCATGCAAGTCTTTGGGAGGAGTTTGGCACCTCGATAAATTTTTTTCCATTTAAATCACTCAAATCATCTATTTGAGTATCACCTGATACCAGGACAAGATGATCATAGGCGATTGGTATAAAATCCAGATCCCGCATGAAGGCATGTACAGGATCATCTAAAGCTAAGAGGTCTATCATGTCCATTTCAGCAAGATACATAGCACTTTCATCATCTGTTCGATAAATTATGGCATCCAAACCATATTCTGATGATAAAATCTCTAAAAGACCAGAAGATACATATCCTCCGCAAATTGTAAGTTTTTCTCGTTCTTTTAACCTTTTTTCATATTTTTTATACCTTAAAAGAATTTTCCAAGCAGTGTCTGTTAATCCAGAACCTGCACCGGTGGTATCAAGAAGTTTAAAGCCAAGTTTTTCTTCAGCACTTTTTATACGGCGATTTAATACTGCATGAGAAATACCGAGCCTTTTGGCAGCTTTTCGCTGAGACCATGTTTTAGATATCTCATCCAGAGTTTCAAAAAACTTATGATCAAATGTGTATCTGCCTATCGTAAGAGTCAATTTCGGGTAGGTTTTCACATAAATCACTTTTTAAATACTATCAACCGAAGTGCTGATCCTATATTTTACCAGTTTGTTTGTCTTTTGTTAAATTCACTTTAAAAAACTCATCGATCTCTGGCAACATCATATAAAATCAAGAAGTATAATCAATCCCAATCATTGCATTCTGAAGCTGACGGTCAATAAGGTGCCCTCCTGCTCTTCTATCTTGGGTAATAAAATGAAAATGATAGTAGCCTGGAAGGTTTATTCCCCCAACATATTCAGGACACCAGAAGCCTACTATTGTACCTTTCACATCATAAAATTCAAATGTAGACTGGTTTTTTACAACTTCAGCAAGTGGATAGTATGGTTTATTTTGTTTGGGAACACTTCTTGCTTTTATGTATTTAAAAACCCCCTCTATTTTGATGGCGTAGAAGATGTTTTTTGCCTGGTAGAGAATTGTTTAAATATTGTTCCAATTGTTGGTAATCCATTGATTTGCCTAATAATAACGTTTTTTCAGGTTCAAAGAAAGTCACAACAGCAATAGTGTCCTCATGGAATCATCAACAGAATAAACTATTCCATTTGATTTTATCTGATAAAATTACAATAATTCGATCATTTCTCCGTCAAGATTATTGAAGGTTCCTATTCTAATATCTCCATGCTTTTTAACTCTCCATAAGTTATATCTCCGTCATAAACTCCTTCAGACAAAGCTTTCATTGTTGATACTTGGAATAGAATATCTTTTTCTTGGAGATCCTTCTCATATAAAAACGCAAATCCGTATATCGCTATAAACAAAAGCAACCCTACCAACAAGTAGCAGATACATATCTTTCATCCATTAGGTTTGATTTCCCACTTAGCCTATTCATATCTGCAGTATCGTAGGTACCAGTTAGTAATTTTTCGTTTATCCCATTACGTATTTATTAGTAAATCTATCTCCCAGTAGGTTCCAGACAAAGCTTCTGTTAGTATATATACCAGCAATTATATATACAAATCAATAAAAGTCCATTGCAAGCCTCAACTCCTGGTGAGAATATGATCTTAGATGATGCGATAGATGAAATATTAAACCATGTAAAGAGCGTATCCTCCAAGCTTGATGATAGAGACGTCTCAAAGATGCTTGATATGTTAGTCTCAGCGAAAAACGTTTTTGTTGTGGGTGTTGGAAGGTCTGGACTGGTTGCTAGGGCTTTTGCCATGAGGCTTATGCATCTTGGAATAAATGTCTATGTTGTTGGAGAGACTATAACCCCTGCTATCACAAATAGCGATTGCTTGCTTGCGATTTCTGGGTCTGGGGAGACAAGTTTTATTATAAGTACCGCTAAGATCTCAAAAGATATGGGAGCTAAAATAATTGCTATAACTTCTTTTGTGGATTCCACCCTTGGAAAACTTGCTGATTTGGTTGTACAGATTAAAGGAAGAACGAAGATTAATTCTGAAAGAGACTATATAAAGAGGCAAATAAGGGGAAGACATCAACCATTAGCACCGCTTGGAACTTTATTTGAGGTATCTACCCTAATATTTCTTGACAGCGTTATAGCTGAGCTTATGCATAAAATGGGAAAAACAGAAGAGGATCTTAAGGCAAGGCACACTGTGTTGGAATGATCGAACTTAGAGAATTAGTGATAGACAGCATAATAAGGCATTGACAGCACAATAACGATAATTCTAGTTTTTTTTGGAATTTTTTTATTTTGTATAATATTTAATCCAAATTAACAATAAAACAAAATAGAAAAATTTATATATTGGTTTGTAATAACAAATCTTGAGGGATTATTATGAACAAAACTTGGGGAATTTTGATCGTTTTAGCTTTGTTTTTTGTTATTTCCATGTGCAGAACTGTATGGGCGGAAGATACATCGAACTTTGATTCTGTTACAAGTGATGCAGCAACATTTGAAGCGGCAGATTCAACCATTTCTGATTCTGATGCAGTTTCGGATGTTTCAATTTCTGATTCAACAATCTCATCAAACTCCGATTTTGTCACAGTCCCGTGTCCTCCAAATTCAGATATCGGAAGGGCAGATTCAGGAGTAAATTCTGAAGAGCCTCAAGCAGAACAATTCCAACAACCTCAATCAGAAGCTGAAATCACCTCCACAAGTTCTGATAACTTAGAGGAAAATATCATATCCGATGCTATCCTTTCAGGAGAAACTGTGCCTAAGCTTCCAGATCCATTCAATACTAGAACTGACAAAGGTTTTCTGACAATTCAGGAAGCTGTAGATGATCCTGATACCACCGATGGT
>CAZLGO010000020.1:0-23055 GCA_964559295.1 uncultured Methanobacteriaceae archaeon | reverse complement strand
ATTGCCAATATAACAAAACCTATTTTTTGATTGCTGATCATTAAAAAAAGGCCCAAAAACAGTGGTATAGACAATATCAAAGCTGCAAGAGCTATAATAATTTTAACTAAAAACACTCTAATAAAATATTTTTTTCCGCTTTTCCATGCGACATCCAGGTCTGTAGTTTTCGTTTTTATTATTTTTTTAGCCATCCCAATGGTTGCAGCACTTACAAATGAAAGTATAAGACCAACCACAATTAACGTTAAAAATAAAATTGCAATTAAGGTTCCTATCATAGCAGGAGAAAGCCTACTGATGTCAAATCCCAGTCTCAAAGCTCCAAATATAGTTAATAAAATAACTATAAAAACCACAGCAGAAACTAAGACGGTTCCAACAAGTGATGGAATCACGATGTTCAAATTTTCCTTTAAGGATTCAAAAGATTTGGTATAGTAATCACTTACATCCACAAAATCCCTCCTAAGTATAGATCTAAGTTATTTTATATAAATGAATCTACTTTAAGCTATAGACGATGATTTTTTATATTTCCTTACCAGATCAACGAGGGCTTTGGAAATATTTTTTATCTGTGATAACCTCTCTGCCTCCGAACGACTATCCTTGGGAATTTGTATCTTCTCATCTGGTATGTTTATCTTCTCGTCTTTTATAATAAGAACAGAACCATCCTCTAATAATAACGCAGAACCGGTTGTGCTATTGCCCTCGGTTAAAAACTGGATCATTTCTATAGGTTTTATGTGTTCTTTGTATATGGAAGGGATGGGAGCTTTGGGTATGCTTTCTAATTTGACCTTAGGATCTTTCACTTTGTCGTAACCGCTCCATCCAGAATAGTCAGCATCACATCCATCGGTGGCGCCATTCAACACACCATGACCACAAGTTATCTCCACCTCTGGAACTGAATTTTTTTTAGTATCCTTTGGATTTACAACTAAAGTTCCATTCTTTTTACAGTGAGGACAGTAGTTTTCAAACCAATTGATTACAAAAACACCATATACACCTTCATCAAGCACTCCCTGGAGAGTTGATCTTACCACAGTTGTATTATTATCATAGACCTGCTTTGGCATCACTAAAATAGCCTCTTTGTTTGTTGATTCCCAAGCTTTCATAAAAGAGGATGTAGGATAAGAAACATAGGCACCTTTTGCTGGATCATTGCAGAATATCTCCTTTCCGTCATTTGAGTAGCCCACAACCACCATGTAATGACCAACATCCATGTTCCATGAAGGCAAATACCCAGTTTTTACACGAACCACAACGGGATGATATTCATCAATTTGACTTTTTAGCCACTCAAAATCAGCAGATTTTTTTTCAACATAAAAATGTAAAGTTTCTGAATCATTAAGTTTGTCAAAGATTTCTGAATCGTTTGTCTTATTAAAGCTTTCAAAAAATCTTACAATACTTTGGGGACCTGTACCATCCCAACTGTTGCTTGTGTTAAGCTGATCTGCGAGCCATTCTTGTTGGGTGTAATATCCCCAGTAAGCGATTATAGACTGAACAGACGCTGGACCACACCAGAATTTTGTCTCTTGAGTAAATAAAGGAGCACCACGGATGATCTTTGCATCTCCAATGTTAGTTTGCAGCGTTGTCTCTGGAACGATTATTATGTCCGCCTTTTCGGATGGCTTCGTAATACCTTCGTATGGTTTTTCACTTTGATAATTTTCTATGTTTTGCTCTTTATGTTCATTAACTTGATTTTTTTTGGCTTCAACGTTTTTTATAAAGGTTTTATTGTTATCTTTTATATCTCCAACAATTATGGTAACGTTCCTCTCAAGTGCAGCTTCCTCTTCCACAAAGCTTTTGATTTTTTCGTTGATCTCTTCTTGAGATAGAGTAGATGTTTTGTCATCTAAACTTGCTATAAATGCAACAATTTCATCGTTTAATTCTACTGCTTGTTTTTTAGACCTTTCCAACATGTTTGACGAAGCTTCATTATCTTTGTAGGTTGCAGTTAGATTTTCTATCTTTGCTACCAAAAGTGACAGGTTGTTTTGAGTTTGGTTTAGTATCCCAAGCTGTTCTTGTGATAATTTCACATTTTTTGTTGATGTGTTTTCAACTGCAAAGACCATAGGAGATAGCGCAATTAAAATTATAAGCATCGATGCGACGAATCTTTCCATTTTATCACTCTATTTTTCTATTTTTTTCCCAAATGATTTTTTTCATCCTTTATGTGATCTTACATATTCCTTCCTTTCCAGGTCATCAAAATATGGACAAAACTATCATATAATAGTTTCTCAAATCCTATTTTCTTTATGCGTAGATAAAGATCCTCTGTAGTGTCTTTTTTTGAAGGCTACAGTTGATAGATCTGTGATTGAAATGATCTTAGATCCTTTTTCGGTTTTGATATGATCCCATTGAAATACTTTTTGATTTTTTTAAGTTCTGTTATCTTAGTGTCTTTTCTATCTAAAATCTCTTTAAGTTTAATAATTATCTTTTTCTTTAATTTGAGTTTGGAGATCTTGGAGTTTCTCAAGCTTTTTTTGACATTCTTTAAGTTCGATTTTTAATGTCTCAATCTCATGCATGCATCGACCGATTGTTTTAACTTTTCTTTTTCTGTGTCTTTGAACAACATGTTATTTGCTATAGCTATCCATACTTATCTCTACATTTGATGATTTCACTATTATTTATATTTTGTGATTTTCATATAATTGTATTTTAGTATTCCTAATATTTTGTTTTCGAACCTCAAAACAAGCAAAGAACACAGTATTCCAAGTAAAGCACCTAAAACTACATCGAATGGATAATGAACACCTATATAAACTCTTGAAAATCCAACTAAACATGCAAATGCCATTAGGGGATAAAAAAAGCCATATTCTTTACCTATTATCATACATCCTGTAAAAGATGCAGTTGCATGTCCTGATGGGAATGAATAACCATTTGTATTGATCAAAACATTGACGCCATCCAGTACACTAAAAGGTCTTGGTCTTGCAACAACGTATTTTAAAGCTTCACTGATAAAATAACCAAGTATCAACGCTACTATACATAATATAGCCACCTTTTTTCCTTTTTCACCCCCAAATATAAAAAATAAAACACATATCACAATCCAGGTTATATGAGCCCCAAAATTAGTTATAGCAGGCATTAGTACATTAAAAATACTATTCTGCATGCCTACATTGATTGCATAAAAAAGAACAATATCAATGTTGTTTATGATGCCTATCAGATCACCTGACATGTCTTTCCTCTTGAATTGGGATATATGAATTCGGTCAAAGAACAAATTTCATAAAAGGAAAAAAAGCTGGCAATATCATAAAATTTTTTACATTATCTCAGCTATCAGTTCTGCATTTAAAATAGATGCCCCTGCAGCTCCTCTTATGGTATTATGTCCGAGTACAACATATTTTAGGTTTTGATCAAACACATCGTCCCTTCTTACTCTTCCAACAACTATGGACATTCCTTCCCCTTCATTTCTGTCAATTCGTGGTTGTGGTCTATTTTCCTCTTCCCTTAATATAATTGGTCTATCTGGTGCAGAATATAAAGACAATTTTTGCGGAAGTCCTCGAAAGTCTTTAAACGATTTTTTGACATCTTCTATCTCAAAGTGACTATCCATTTCAATAAAAACTGCTTCTGTATGTCCATCCAAAACTGAAACACGGTGACATGCTGCACTTACTCCAAAGGGCGCTGGGTTTACCACCTCCCCATCAAAGTCTCCAAGTATTTTAAGGGTTTCGATTTCGATTTTCTCTTCCTCACCACCAATGAAGGGGATGAGATTGTCGATTATAGCCATTGAGGGTACTCCAGCATAACCTGCTCCAGAGACGGCTTGCATGGTAGCAACGTAGACCTTTTTTATGTCATATTTATCATATAATGGTTTTAAGGATAGTGCCAAAGCTATGGTTGAACAATTGGGGTTTGTTACAACAAAACCAGCCCATCCTCTGTTTTTCTGCTGAATCTCCACTAAATCAAGATGTTCTGGATTTACCTCTGGAATTACGAGTGGAACATCTTCTTCCATCCGCATTGCACTTGCATTTGAAGCTACAACGCATGATTTAGCAAATTCTGGCTCAACAACCTTTGCTATATCAGCTGGAAGTGCTGAAAATACAATATCAACGTCTCCAACTTCGGCAGGATCTGTATCCACGACAATTATATCTTTAACGCTTTCAGGTATCTCACTTTCAAGATACCAGGTTGCGGCATCTTTGTACTTTTTTCCTGCGGATCTCTTGGATGCTGTAAGTGCGGTTATCTCAAACTTTGGATGATCCACCAAAAGCTCAATGAAACGTTGTCCAACCATTCCGGTTGCCCCGAGAATTCCTACGTTTATCATTTTTCAACCATCCTCTATTATTTTGATTTTTCCTCTACTAGGGAGCATTAACCTTAATTCTCCTTTAAATGTTTTTGTGTATGCGTTTATTACTTCTATTATTGAACCATTTTTGATTTTTTCTTTGGAGAATTCGTTGTTCCATAATTCTAAAAATATACTTCCTGTGCTATCCTCAATCTCAACTTCTGTGAGAATCCTTCTATCATATTTAGTTTCTACTTTTCTTGGTTTTTTCATCTGTTTAACTCTTCCACTCACCCTTATATTTTTTAATCCTTCTTTTAAATTGCCTATTTTTATATAATCGTCCTTTAATGCAAGGTTGACCAGGGTAAATTCAGATGTTCCCCGTATTTTTCTAATTTCTCCTGAAATTTTAATTTCATCTCCAATTTTTAGATCTCCATTTTTAAGTAATTTTAGATCCTTATCACTACCAATAAACTTTATTGCAATATCTTTTCTTCTTTTTCCTAAAATATAAACCTTTTTATCATCAAAGAAAGCTAAAATTCCTTTTGCTTTAATCTTTCCATCTTTAAAACTGATTTCTTCTTCTTTCAATATTTTGTCAAGGTCGCTCTTGTATCTTAAATATATTCCTGCTAAATTACATGATTTACAAGATAGGACATATTCGTCATCGATATAATCTTTTGAATCTATGTGATTCCAAACTTCAGCAAAAAAATTGACAGCTTCTCTTACAGCCTTATCATCGTTCGTATATAAATTTGCTTCGATCTGAGGCTCTCCCTCATAATCTCTTGGTGATCCAAGACCCGCTCCAGTAAGATTTGAGGATCCGACAATCATCTGTCTGTCGTCAACGATTATCATCTTTGCATGGATGCTGCTGCTGTATTTTATGGCTATTCTGTCGCCAAAAATATTTCTCCATTTTTCAATATCATCTAATTGTTGCCTGCGCTGGAATATATCATCTTTTTTTAATTTTGTGATTAGGTACAATGTTATGTTTTCATTATTTGATAAAGCATTCTCGAATGGAATAACAAGCTCTTCTCCTAAAGTTATCCAAGGAGATATAATATAGATATGGCTTTCAGCACCACTGATTATTTCATGAATTTTTCTTAGGAAGGATCTATCTTCCTTCAAAAAAGTTGGAACAAATTCGGTTAATGCATCTTTCCGTTCAAAAATCATTATTCCACTTTAAATTACTTTAAACCAAGAACATCTGCCATATCACTTATTTTACCCCTATCAGCATCCAAAACATATCTTATAGCCTTTATTACACCATTTGCAAATGCCTGTCTGCTGTGGGCTCTGTGGATGATCTCTAACCTTTCACCATCTCCTGCAAAAAGTACAGTATGATCTCCTACTATATCACCACCACGTATGGCGTGAATTCCTATTTCCTCAGAAGTTCTTTCACCGACAATTCCTTCTCTTCCATAAACCGCTACATCATTTATATCTCTACCTAAAACCTCTGCTATAATCTGCGAAGCTTTAACTGCGGTTCCAGAAGGTGCATCCGCCTTGTGTTTGTGGTGTGCCTCTATTATTTCAACATCGTAATCATTAAGGATAGAGGCAAGGTCTTTTATGATTTTAAAGAACACATTCACACCAATTGCCATGTTTGGAGATATAACAGCTCTTATTTTGTTTTCTTCTATAGCTTCTCTTATTTCGTTCATCTGTTCATCTGAAAAGCCTGTTGTCCCTACAACAACATTGACACCATTCTGAGCAGCTGTTTTTGCATTAACAGTAGCAGCGTGAGCTATGGTAAAATCAACCAGAACATCTGGTTTTTTATCCTTCAAAACTTCGTCAAGCTTTTCTGCACCATTCACCACAACATCAATGCTTCCTGCTCCTATCACTTCTCCAACATCTTTACCTTCTAAAGGAGTGTTTGGTGCTTCCACTGCCCCGACAACTTTCATATCATCCTGATTTAAGATAGTCTTGATGATTCTAGAACCCATTCTTCCACATGCACCTGTTACAACCACATCGATCATACAAATCAACCTTCAAGACAACCTTTAATAAAGGTTGACCAAAAAATTACCTTTGATCAACCACATTTTTTCTATAGATCAAAGTAATCCGAGGTTTTCAAGCACTTTTCGCAATTTTGCTTTGTTTTCCTCTTTCATGGGGCCAAGAGGCATCCTTACATGACCCGCTGGTCTTCCCATCATATCAAGAGCTGTTTTTGCTGGAACAGGATTTGTTTCTATAAACAGAACTTTCATAAGATCATATAATTCGTAATGAATCTCTTTTGCTGCATCAAAATCTTTATTCAATGCTTTTTTGACTAATTGGCTCATCCTTACTGGATCAACGTTTGCAACAACACTTATGACTCCTTTTGCACCAAGAGATATCATGGGAAGCGTGAGATTGTCATTTCCAGATATGACCAAGAACTCTTATTTTCGATCTACTTCCTCAAGCTTTTTTAGTATCATGGATGCTTTATCAATATCCAAGCTTGCTTCCTTTATAGCAACTATATTTTCAATTTCAGCAAGTTTTCCAATTGTTTCAACATCAATGTCTATACCTGTTCTTGATGGTACATTGTAGATTATTATGGGGATATCAGCAGATTCTGCAAGCATGCTATAGTGCCCGTAAAGCCCATGTGGTTGTGGTTTATTGTAGTAGGGTGTTATAACAAGTGCAGCATCTGCTCCAGCATCTTCGGCATACTTCACAAGTCCAAGCGCCTCTTTTGATGAATTGCTCCCAGCACCTGCAATTGCAGCGACCCTTCCGTTGACCTCATCAATTAAAATATCGATCATCTCTCTGTGTTCCTCGTGGGATACTGTAGCCGATTCTCCGGTTGTTCCAACAGCCAGTATCCCATCTACACCTCTTTCTATTAAATAATTGATGTTCTGACGAGCCCCAGCCTCATCTACCCCATCATCTCTTGTAAATGGGGTTATCATAGCAACGGTCGTACCTTCGAATCTCATTCCAAAACACCTCTTACAAGTTCGTATGCTTTCCTACCCTCACTCCAATTCACAAAAATAACAACAGATGTCTGGCTTGAAGAAATCTCAACGATGTTTATTTTATTTTCACGCAGAGGTTCTGTTATCTTTGTTATTATCCCGGGAGTATCTATAAATTCCTGGCTCGCAACAGTTATCATGGCAATTTCTCCACCAAGTGAAATGGAGCTTAAATTTTCATCTTCTACAACAATATCATGGAGGATCCTATGAGCTTGTCTTGATTTTTCCTTATCTACAAACAATGTTACTGAATTTTGACCTGTGGCTATGCCATATATGTTTACTTTCTCTTCTGCAAGAGGTTTCGTAAGTTCTGCTAAGATCCCAGGCTTTGTTAAAATTCCTTCTCCTACAACTGCTATAGGAGATATTGGTTCTGTGTTTAATGTGGTAGTTTTGGGCATCTCGCCCTCCAATGGTCCAATGATCTCTGTTCCAGGAGCTTGAAGATCCCCATGATTGTAACCGATGATCGTGGCTCTTATTTTGGGATCTTTGTATTTTAACGCGTTTGGGTGCAGTACCTGGGCCCCACTGGTTGCAAGATCCCTCATTTCCTCTACAGATATCTTATCAAGTTTCTTTGCGGATCGGAGCTTGTTAGGATCCGTTGACATAACACCATCAACATCGGTTACAATAATAACTTCCTCGGCTTTTAGACAATTTCCCAAAAGGAAGGCTGTTATATCACTTCCGCCCCTTCCTAAGGTTGTGATACTACCTTCATTGTCTTTTCCAAGGAATCCGCAAACAACAGGGATTATGCCCTGATCAAGCATCTTATTTATTTGGGCTGATTTTTCTCCTGTTGCTCTAAGATCAATCTTTGCATTTAAATAATCATTATCAGTTATGATGGGCCAATTCTCCATGTAAGGATCAATGTATTCGGATTTAACACCCATAGCTTCGATGGTTGATGAAAATATTCTGGCGCTTGTCATCTCACCCATTGAAACAATCTCAGCCAGTTGTTTTTCTGTTATAGAATCTCCCATCGCCTCATCCACGATCTCCAGAAATTCATCTGTAGTTTTACCAATCGCTGAAACAACAACTACTACCTTTTTACCTTTCATATATTGATCTACAACAGATTTGGCTGCCTTTTTTATCCTTTTTCCATCTCCAATAGATGTTCCTCCAAATTTGGCTACGATTATTCCCATTTTTCATGACCTTGATTGTTGTTTTATCAGTCTAGTCACATATCCCGCAATTTTGTTTCTAAGATGTTTTGTGCTTACTGTCGATAGTTCTTCCACAAGTTTTTTATTTTCTTCAAAATCTGTAGTAAATCTATCCCTATGTGTTCTTATTAGCTCTTTTGCTATTCTCTTTACAAATGATGTCCTTATGTTACCCATTAGTCTCTCTCCCTAAAATTACTTCCTGTTCTTTTTTATTCAAATCTGTTAATATGCTCATAATTTTTTTAAGACTATTCTCATCAATTTTCTTCTTTTTTGCTATTTTTTTAATCTTTTTTTGAATATAAACTTCTCTTTCTCTATCTTCTATTTCCATACCCAATGCTATTTTTGCCTTTCCAATGTCTCTTGCAAGAGCAGTTCTTTTTTGTATAAGGTTTATAATCTCATCATCGATTCTATCTATCTGATCCCTGGATTCCCTAAGAAGCTTTAATGCATCTTTCCTATCCACTGTTTACCACCTTCGTACCTTCATTATCAACTTTTGTATGTATGATCTTTCCTGGGTAGGAGCTCCAAGCATCTTCAACCTTGTCTATATGTTTGTCATCCGCAACAGCCACAAACGAAGGTCCTGTACCTGACAATCCAGATGCAATTGCACCAGCATCCAGAGCATCAAGGGCGATATTTGGATCAAATCCAAGTGTTGTGCAATATAGGAGCCCATTTAAAGTTAGAGCCTTGTACACATTGCTCTTTAAAGCTTCATCAAACGCAACTTCAACTAAAGGTGCAAGAAGTTTCATCCTCCTCACATCAGATTGTGCGGTAGGTGATTTTTTGTCTGGCATGTATATTAATATGTTTTGTTCTTCCATCCTGCGTTTTTTTAGGATCTTACGGTTCATGTTATCTGTTACAACAAGTCCGCCAAAAAAAGAAGCACTCGCGTCATCAAATGCTCCTGTGATGGTAACACCAGCTTCAAGGGAAGCGTCTATTGCCATGTTTAAAATGTCAAAATCATCTATATTTAGCTTACCATAGGTCCCCATTAGAGCAGATGTTGTAGCTAAAACAACAGCATTTGAAGTTGCACTACTGCTTGAAAGCCCTGATGCTACAGGAAGATTTGAATAAGTCTTTACATTAACACCTGTTTTAATTTTGAATCTTCCAAGGACTTTCTTTACACATAGCTCCATTAATGTTGTATCAACATCTTTATCTGCCTTGCACTTTATTTTTGATGGTGTTAATTCAACCTTTGCTGTAACATAGCGTTTTATACCAAATGCAGATCCATATCCTGTAGCTATGGCATTTATGATTGTAGCAGAACCTGGAGATCGAACAGTGACTCCCAATCTATCACCTTGCTTTTGAAGGTATATTTATACAACTACAATAAAAAAGATTAATATGGTAGATTGAGAAAGTTCGTGAAGTGATACCATGGAAAAAGATACTAAGTTGATCTTAATGCTAATAGCAGGTGGACTTTTTGCCGTATTTGTTGGTATATTGGTATTGTTATTCCTACCGTTTGGAAACAGTGTTGCAGTTATACCAGTTCAGGGTACAATTGCATATGAACAGTCAGACATTATGGGAAGTGGAGTCACAACGCCAGATAACATAAAAGAACTGATTAGAGAAGCAGAGGATGATTACACCATAAGATCTATCCTTTTGGAGATAAATAGCCCTGGAGGATCGCCTGTAGCATGTGAAGAGGTCATGGAAGCTGTAAAAAACTGTAAAAAACCAGTTGCAGTATGGATAAGTGATGAAGGCGCATCCGGTGCATATCTTGTTGCATCATCTGCTGATAGGATAGTCGCAAGTCCTACATCGTTGGTTGGATCCATAGGTGTCATACTGGATCTTGTGGATCTATCTGAATTGTACAGAATGATTGGAGTAAACAGATATGCTATAAAGGGTGGAGAGTACAAAGACATGGGCGCTGATTACAGAAATCTAACTCCTGAGGAAACAAAGATGCTTCAAGATATGATAAATGAAGATTATGATCATTTCATTTCTCTTGTTGCAGAAAACAGAAAATTAAGCAAAGAATATGTTAGAAGCATTGCAGAAGGAAAAATATATACAGGAAGACAGGCAAAAAATCTAAAACTTGTAGATGAGATCGGAAGCAAAAAAGATGCCCTTGACATTGCTGCGAGGTTAGGAGGAATTACTGGATCATACGATGTTGTAACCATAACAACTCCAGTTTCCTTCGAAGACCTTTTAAGCACCATATCATCAAACATTGCATATTCTTTAGGAAAAGGGATCGGAAGTGTTATGCAAAAGGGTACAATCGAGCTATATTATTAACGGAGGTGGGGAAATGGTTGTTAAAGTTGAAGTGTTTACATCACCAATGTGCCCCTATTGTCCCATGGCCATTGAAGTGGTAGATGAAGTAAAAAAAGAAATGAAAGAAGATATTGAGGTTGAAAAAATCAATGTGATGGTGGATTATGAAAAAGCGGCAGAATATGGCATAATGGCTGTTCCTGCAATCGCTATAAACGGGATAGTAAGATTTTTAGGCGCTCCTCTAAAGGAGGAGCTTGTAAATGCCATAAAAGAAGAATTATGAATTATGAATATGGTATAACAACAGGAAGTGCTGCTACTGCTGCAGCACTTGCAGCATTTTTGTCAATACATAAAAAAGTATCCTGCGTTAACATCAAAACACCTATTGGAAAACTTAAAATTGACATTGAATATTCTAAAAAGCTAACAGCTGATTCCGGTAGAGCATGTGTAATAAAAAAGCCATACTCTGATCCAGATGTTACAAAAAACATCAGAATATGTGCAGATGTCAAAATCACAAAAAACCCAGAAATAAAGATAAAAGGTGGAGTGGGAGTAGGCACCATCACAAAACCAGGCTTGCAGGTTCCAGTGGGAGAGCCTGCCATAAATCCCACTCCAAGATCAATGATAAGGGAAAACCTTAGAAATACGCTTCCAAGCGATAAAGGGGCTGAAGTTACAATATATGTTCCTGAAGGAGAAAAAATCGCCAAAAATACCATGAATCCCCGCCTTGGTATCATCGGTGGTATTTCTATTCTTGGGACAATAGGAATCGCAAGACCCATGTCATCAGAGGCATATAAGGAGTCTCTAAAATGCCAGATCGATGTTGCAATAGCCCAAGGCTATAAAAATCTTGTTTTTGTGCCTGGTAATATTGGTGAAAACCTTGCACTTAAAATTTTAGACGTTAAGAAGGATCAGATAATCCAGATGGGGAATTTTGTGGGATACATGCTTGAGGAAGCCTCAAAAAAAGGTGTTGAGAAGATCACTCTCTTTGGACATGCAGGTAAACTCATCAAAATTGCTGCTGGGATTTTCAATACAAAACATGCTGTTGCAGATGGAAGACGGGAGATAATTGCTGCTTATTCAGCACTTTTAGGTGCTAAAAAGGATGTAATACATCGTATCTTTGAATCTAAAACCACAGAAAGTATGATAGATATTTTAAATGGTGAGAATCTCGTTTTTGATGTATTTAATAAAATAGCGGAATCCATAAAAAAGAAATGTAGGGAGAGATATAAAACGGATTTTGATGTGATCATTGTTAGGATGGACGGAACGATTCTAAACAGTCAAACGTGGTAATCTAATTTTTTAATGTTCTTCAAGGGAGGGAAATCTGAGGTGGACACATGGAAGATGGTCTGAAGGTACTGGTTATCACAAACATGTATCCAAGTAAAACTAATAAGTCCTTTGGTAGCTTCGTTAAAGTTCATACAGAAGCCTTCAAAAAATACACAGATGTAAAGCAATTTATTGTGGCTAACAGAGAACAGAGAACAGACTTATTAAGATTAATACACAAATATGGCAATTTGATGTTCAAAACATTATTTTTTTCTATATCCAAAAAATTTGATGTTATACATGCTCATTATGCATTTCCCACAGGGTTTATCGGACTTATATCTAAATGGATTACACGCAAACCATTGATAATTACAGTACATGGAGGAGATATAAATATCCTGGCTAAAAGAAATGAAATCGTATTCAGACTATGTAAATTATCGCTTGATAAAGCTGATGCATTGATTGCTGTAAGTGAGGATATAAAGAGAAAATTGACTGAACATTTTGATGTAGATGAAAACAAAATCCATGTGACCAACATGGGCGTTGATACAGAGATATTCAAACCTCTTGATAAAGCTGAGTGCCGTGAAAAGATAGGCTTTAACAAGGATAAAAAAATGATTCTTTTTGTGGGTAATTTAATCCCAAGAAAAGGAGTTGTTTATCTAATTGAGGCAATTAATTTGATTAAATCTTACGGGATAGATAAAATAGAATGTATTTTATTGGGAAGCAAAGTAGATAAAAAATACGTAAATTCTTTGTACGAGAAGTCCCGTTCATCAAAAATAGATGATATTATAAGATTTATCGATCCAGTTCCTTATGATGAAGTGGCTTTGTGGATGAATGCTGCTGATATATTTGTACTTCCATCGCAAGAGGAACCTTTTGGATTGGTTGCTCTGGAAGCATTAGCATGTGGCACTCCCACAATAGCAACAGCTGTTGGGGGACTAAAAGAGCTTGTTGTAGATGAAAAAACAGGATATAGCGTGCCACCTCAGGATCCTAAAGCAATTGCAAATAAGATGATGCGCATTTTAAATTCAAAAAATAAAAAAGAAATATCTGCTATAAGAAAGAATGGTTTGAATCTTGCTCGATCCTTTAGTACCCCTAATCAAATAAAAAAAATAGAAAAGATCTATAATGATTTAGCAACTTAAGGTTTTAAATTAATAACAGCAATTTACTGAGAAAAAATAAAGCAACATCAAATGAAAATAAATAATCTTAAAGATCATAAAGTCAAAAGATCCAACTGCTGTGCAAAAAATGTTTAACACAAAGAAACTGGTGATATAATAAAGGATAGAGTTTTAAGTTCATAGAAAATTGTAAAGCATCTCTTCAATGCATAGAACAGGAGATCTACTTTGCACTTTTTTAAGGAGTAAGGATCTAAAATGAGCAAAAAAACATTGACACACGTTCCAAAAAAAGGTGTGCGGATGGTGGAAGTTGGAGACAAGCCTGCTGTAAAAAGAACAGCCGTTGCAAAGGGTAGAATATATTTAAGGGAAGGTACAACAGATCTTATAAAAAAAGAAAAGATAAAAAAGGGAAACGTGCTTACAACAGCCCAAATAGCTGCTATAAGCGCTGTAAAGTCAACACATCATTTGATTCCGCTATGTCATCCCCTCAGGATAACTGGTGTGGATGTTGAGTTTCATTTAAACGAAAACAACATCGAAACTCAAGTGAGTGTAAGATCAATTGGAAAAACAGGTGTTGAAATGGAAGCACTTACAGGTGCAAGTGTAGCACTTCTAACTATTTGGGATATGGTAAAAAGTATTGAAAAGGATGATATGGGACAATATCCTTCCACTAGGATCTCCAATATAGTGGTTGTAAAAAAAGAGAAAGAATGATTTTATGGAACTATAGAGTGGCTTTAATAAACAAGAGAATCAACATTGATCCAATACTCCAAGATGCTGGCGTTAAAGTAGGAGAGGCGCTTTATGGACAGGTTGCTGATCCTGAAATGGAAAAATTCATTGAAAATATCGCCAGGTTCTGGGAAGCTCATAAATTAGGTCGTTGAGGTTGAAAACCTTGAGCCATTAATAATTAATGTGCACGATTGTTTTGAATGCAGAGGTCTTCCGTATCTTGGAAGATCCGCATGTGCCTTTGACGCAGGGATATTAAAAGCATTGTTCTCGGCTTATTATCAATATGAGCAGACTGTTAAGGAAACTAAATGCTATGCTATGGGCGATGATTACTACTGTTTTATCATAAAGAAAGAATAACGATTCATTGAATAGAAGGGAATTTAATAAACCTGATTTTGAATTAATATATTGTATATAAAAAATAGAACAAAAGACATGCTTAAAAAAGGGATTGAAAAAATATGGAAACCATAAGTACAGATATCAAAGAGATAATCAAGGACTGTTATCCACACATTAAAGAATTGAATCCAGCTCAGAAGGCTGTCTTAGACTCTGGATGTCTCAAGAGTGATTCCAATTATATAATAGCCATACCTACAGCAAGTGGAAAAACACTTCTTGGGGTAATTGCAGCATTAAATACTATATTAAATGGTGGAAGGGTTGTATATGCAGTTCCGCTGATATCTGTACAAAACGAGAAAATAGCTGAATTTAAGAGACTCGAAAAATATGGAATAGAAGTTGGAAAACATCCAAAATCATCAGATTTAGCTGTGATGGTTTTTGAATCATTTGATGCCCTCACAAGGTTCTCATGGAATACATTGAGGGAAATCGATCTTCTAATTGTTGATGAGTTTCATATGATTGGGGAATATTCGAGAGGTCCCACCATAGAATGTGCAATAACAAGATCAAAAATTGTAAATCCGGCTTTGAGAACTATAGCACTTTCTGCAACATTGAGAAACATGGATGAACTTTCAGGCTGGCTTGATGCTCAGGTGGTTGAGCACGATTATCGACCAGTTCCCCTTTACAAAGAGGTGCTTCTCGTAGAAGAATTTGGAACAAGAAACAAAAACGACGTTATTTTAAAGATTTTGAGAGACGCTATTGAGGAAGGATCCCAAATTCTGGTCTTCGTATCAACAAGGAGATTTACAGAATCCCTAGCAAGCTACATATCTGATAAAATAAAAGAAATTCCTGAAGATAAAAAAGAAGTTTTTAGGGACGTAGCTCAAAAAATCCTCGATGTTCCAAAAAAAAGAGGCTCCCGCCCAACTTCAGTATGCCAAAAACTTGCAGAGTGTATTAAAAATGGCGTTGCCTTTCATCATGCTGGTCTTTTTGACAGGCAACGGGAGATAATTGAGGATGAATTCAGATCAAGAAATCTTTTTATGATAACAGCCACTCCAAGCCTTATGTATGGGGTAAATCTTCCCTCCAAAAATGTTATAATAAGAGACTATACTAGATGGACATCCCAAGGTCCACAAAACATTCCTGTGTTTGATTATGAGCAGATGTCTGGGCGGGCAGGACGCCCCGATTACGACAATGAGGGTCACTCGTTTCTCATCGCGAAAAGTCAGAATGAGGCAGAAAACCTGAAGGATCACTATATATATGGGGACATAGAACCCACTAATTCAAAACTCATAGAAAACAAAGATGCACTTTACAGGCAGATAATAGCCCAAATCGCCTCAACACTTGCAAAAACTACAGATGACATATTGGAATTTTTTGATAAGACTTTTTATGGATTTCAGATGAGTACAAATGAGTTTTTGCGTGCTCTTTCGTACAATGCTGAATATGAGATAAATAATGCTCTGGAATTTTTAATCCAAAACGGCATCATACAAATAACTCCAGAAGGGTTTAGGGCAACTGATTTTGGAATGCTGATTGCAAAAACTAATTATTCTGTTGTAAGTTCCGTCTTGCTTAAAGAATTTGCAAAAAGAAGCCCTGAACTTGATATATACCAACTCATCTATGAGATATCAAAGACTCCAGACATGCCAAGGATCTCATTTAAAAGCCAGAGAAGCAGAGATCCTGTGCGTGATAAATTAAACAGCTGTGGGATCTTTGCAGTTGATATTGGAAACGATGAAGCTACAGCAGCAGCCTTGATGGAATGGATAGATGAGAAAACCGAATATCAAATTGAAAATGCTTTTAATGTTTATGCTGCAGCGACAAGAAGAGCAGCCTACGAAGCTTCCATGATGGTGAAGTTCTTTAAGGATGTATGTAGGATTTTAGACATCTATTATTATTCGAATGAATTGGATATCCTTTCTGCACGTCTCTATTATGGTGTCAAGGAGGATATCGTACCGCTGGTTGTGAGTGTTAAGAGACTGGGAAGAAAAAGAGCTCGTGCAGTTGTTAATGCATTTGGAAGTGACTTAAGCTATGTATCAAAAGATGAACTTCTTAAGGTAGACGGAATTGGACCTAAAATCGCGGAGAACATAAGAAAAAGATTTAAATTTAAAAATTATAGAGATGATTTTCGTTAAATGGAGGATGAGTTAATTTTCAAGATATTATTATAGGAAGATAAGGAAGTAGATTTTCTAAGTGAATTAAAAAGGAGAGATCTTGAAGCTGGGATTCCAAGTTTGCAATTATCCCATGGTATGTGGTAGCATCTTCTTTATAAAATTACGACTGTAGAAACACTGTTGAAATGGTTTTCCCAGTTTTAAAAAGAGTTATGGATGATACCAACTCCAGCAGTAACGAAACGAAGAAAATCAAACTCAAAAGCATTTGCTATAATATGCTGCTACATAAAAACAATTTTTACACCAAGGGGATTTTCACAAGCTTTTTCAACTATTCTAAATAAATGCTAATTGGGGTGACAATTACACAGATTACTCAAAATCCAATTTAACCCCAAAGACCTGATCATCTTTCTTCCTATTCTAAATAATAGGACTGTCAGAACCTGCCACAGAATATAAGTAGAAAATTGAGGTATACTCCAGCCATACAAAAACTTGTCAATATTTAAATTAATGCTTAAATGCAAAATAAAGTACAGTGTAGGATAAGAAATTACAAATAGTAAAGTAAATGAAGGATGAATGTTCATTGTTCTTTCTCTTTTCAGATTCTTTAAAACCGAAGGAATTAATTTACCCAAATTAGCGGATGTCGAAAAAATCTTCAGATGATTCGCCGGGTTGAAGTTCATAATGACCTTCTCATTTTAAACAAACCAAATAATGTTTTTCATTGGTTTTGTTTTTTTGGGAAAATGATAGCATATCCTATCTTAAAAAAACCAAATAATCGTCTTGTCTTTATGATTAGGCAGGAAAACAAAACAAGTGCTAATACGAAACTTATGACGTTAGTCCGTCCAGTCACATTAATTTTTAGCAATTCTTTCAGTACAAAATTAACTTTTTGAACAGCCGCAGCAAATAAAGTTATTAACACAGCAAATTAGACATCATGAGGCATTTTTTAAGTCTTCTATCTCATCCATGCAACTCACTTTCATTATTATCCGAGATGCGGTAATATCTGTTACCGATTTTGAATCTTCTTTTTTTTGAAGAGCCAATCAATATTTTCATAATATTTTAACTTACCTCCACATTGGCATTCCTCAAAATCTTCTGGAGATTCGCCTGGTTGAAGTTTGTAGTAGCCGTTGCATTTCTGGCAGACCAGGTAGCCATCCTGTTTCTCCAACCATTTTATTCGCTCTGGTATAGCTTTATATTTAGTTGTATCAGTTTTCATTAATTTAAAGTAGGTTTTATAGGCTTTTAACACGTCCTTTTCGTTGATTTCATTCCTTCCGTTAGTTACTGCACTACAGGCTGAAATTAGTTGAAGAAAGCCACTTTGTATTGAATAAAAGGAAAATTGGTCTTCGGAAAGAAGTTCATCTCCAAACAGAGAGTGTATGCTGTGGAACATTATTCCGTCTAATTTATCAAAAAAATTATCAACACCTTTGTCTTGCCATTTAACATTGCTTAATTTTTTGAAAAAATTATCTGTTGGTTCTCGGATTTCTTCTATTTTGTCGAATTTATCTTGAGCGAAGACTATGCGTTCATCCAAACCACTGAAATAAACGTTCATTTCGTCTTCGTGTGTAAGCCTTTCTCCACTGTTCATATAGTAAAAGTATTCAAGAAAAGAATAAAGCGTTTTAAAGGTTTCATAATCTACTACTGATGGACGTAATGAAAATTTACGCAGATTTTGAGATGCTAATACTAGGAGGCGTATTTTTTGGTTTTCTTCTTTGGTAAAAGTGCCTTCATCAGCTACTATTCTCCACCATAAACGCACAGCACCATAAAGTCTTTCATAATAAGCACTATTTTTAAGATTTTCTATTTCCTTGATAGTTTCTTCTAAGCCAGGGACAGCGTATTCTTCCCTAATTTCAATTATTAGTTTTTTTAATACTTTTTTGTGAGATGAAAATAGTTCATCGAATATAGAAACCATCCTATCACTGTTTTATTTATGATCTTTAGGGTATTAAAGGTATTCTGTCGGTGGGGTTCAGATATTCACCAATATCAACTCCGAAGTAGTCCTGGATCCAACTCTGGGTTGTTATTGCAAGTCCTATTGCGGCTATCAGTGTGCCGATCTGTTCATTGGATATATATCCAAGAAGATCAAGACATGACAGAACAAAGAAAACATAGGCCATTGGATCTCTAGGATCATCAATGAAATCTGCTATGGAAAATTCGTTACTAATCCAGGTAAAAAGCTCCTTCGTGGTCTTTGGAGGATTTTTATACTTAATTCCCAGTTTTTTTAAAATTTTTGCAAATTTTTGTGATTTGGTTTTCATATATGCAATGGCAACTGTGGCTATTATGGCACCTAGAATAAATAGTACAGTGTAATCTGTTTTTTCCACGGTAGTCTCATTAACTGGTCTATCAACGGTTAAATTCCAGCCAGGTATAGTTCCCTCCATATTTCCAGATGAAACAGCCTGTCTAACCCCAGCTATATCCCTTCCAAGCTGTGTTGATGGTTCAGTAGGTGGATTAGGGTTTGGTGGGATTGGAGGGTTAGGACTTGGAGGTGATGGGGGGTTGCTTGGAGGAGTTGGAGGATTAGGAGCGGGAGGATTCTCAGGTGGAATCGGAGGATTCTCAGGTGGAATTGGTGGATTAACTGGAGGATTAACTGGCGGGATTGGAGGATTAACTGGGGGTATGCCACCACCTGATCCACCTGAACTCGGGCTTCGCACCTGAATGGTTAAACTGGCAGTGTTGTTCTCTGGGCTGGGATCTGCCTCGTTCCCCAGGACAGTGGCAGTGTTGACAGCCTGACCTACTTTTTGAGCCTTTGCAGCGATCTCCATGCTGGCAACAGCTCCCCAGGGTAAGTTCCCAATATCCCATACTCCAGTTGCAGGATCGTAATCATCAGGAGAAGCTAAAAACTCCAGGCTGGATGGTAAGCTGTAATTCACCCTAACTCCAGTTGCATCTTCTGGTCCGCTGTTCGCTGCCTGCAGGAACAGTTTGAGGTTATCTCCCAGCCTTGGTGTGGGATTATCGGTTGACATTGCTATAATAAGATCTGCCTTCTTAGATGAGATTCCAAGTTCAGGGGATCTCTGCACTGTAAGATCGTAGAGAATTGGAGAGGTATTTTTCTGCATGGTCTGCAGAATAGCCTGCACCTGCAGGTATCTTCCAGGTGGTGTTAGATCCAGAAAAGAACCGTTTGATGCTTTCTCCCAGGCTGACCAGTTGTTTTTATCGTTGGAACTTCTGACTTTGACCTCTATCTTTGTTCCTTCTGGTTCCAGGCTGTTCCAGGAGACAACACCCCAGGAGGCGTTTTCAAGCTCTGAGTCATGGACAACGGTCCAGGTCCCCTCCTTGGCTGTGGTCTTTGATACCCCGCCTATCATGCTGCTGTGACCCTCGTGGGTTCCATAAACAATTCTTTTGGAAAAATCCACACCGTTTATGGCTGGATCAATACGATGAATGTACTCATCGCCAGCATCAACAACCCATACTTTGCCCTCACTATCGACAGAAAGCCCTGTGGGAGCATATCCAGGGGATATGGAGGCTTTGAATACACCGTCATGGGAGTATCGGTTCACACGATCCACGCGATTCCCCCAACTGGAATAATATTCTGAAAGCCAGACATCGCCATCGCCTGCAACCGCTATGCCTCCGGAAGTACTGTAAGCCACGTTTTTTGTCCATTCAAGGGTGCCTGTAAGGATATTTATCCTGGATAGCTTACCTTCCCTTGACCACCATGTTTGCTTAGCTCCATACAGGAAGAGATGATTATCCCCATCTAAAGCCAGGTTATAGACGGGGTATCCCGGGTTGATAATGGTCATGGAACTTGTGGAGGGATCCAGACGCAGGATATTGCCTTCAGCACCTGCAGACCAAAGGATACCATTTTGATCAATCACAGCTCCTTGGGGCTTGTGTCCGGTTGTAGAGACATCCACCATCTTTAAGATCTGTCCACTGGAGCCTTCTATGTGGTAGTACTTCATGGTTCCGTAGGTTCCAACCCACAGGTTATTTTGGGCGTCTACAGCCATTGCCAGAGGTCCGGGATTTGACCAATTGTTGGCGTAGGTTCCCTTATACTCTCCTGGGGTGTAGGTGCCTTCACTACCTGGGATTAAGACAACTTCATAAAGAACTCTCTCGTCCTGACCCCAGGGGAGAATTTCAGTCCCGACGACAACTCCATTTCCATCAAAATCCTGGGAGCTTTCTATAATGCCATTACCGTTCTTATCCAAATACTCGCTGAGCTCTATTTTCACAACCGTGCCAGTTTGCATGTTTCCTACCCAGCAGTTTCCCTCCTGATCTATGGCTGTTCTGGATGGTCGGGCATAATTCAGAGGACTGGTACGGTAACGTGCTAATTCCATACCTGTTTTGGTGTCTACTTTAGATAGGGTGCCCTCGTTGCTGTTGGGAACCCAGATATAGGGTAAGACTGTTTCATATTCAGAGAGTTGTAACTGGTCACTTACCGTATCGTGCTCCAGGTTAACCAGTTCTCCGCTGTCAAAATCAGCGTCTGTGGTATAGGTATGGCATGCATTTTCTGCAAACTGGTCTAAAGCAGCAATTGGGGTTTCTGTGGGTTGGCTGGTCTCCGTTGGGTTGATATCCGTGATAATCTGTCCTGTATCTGATGTAGCCTGATTGTTATCTGTGGTGCTTTGGCTTACTGTAGCCTGGTTACTATCAGATACAGAAAGGCTTTCTGCGACCTGACCTGCTGCTGCATCAACCGTGACCTGGCCAGGATCCGCTGCTCCCACCGCACCACAGATAATCAGGGTGAAGATAAACATCAACAATAACAATAAAGGTCTGTTTCTCAAGATTCTGCTCTTCTGAGCGAAAACACCCAGAAAGACCCATAATACAGCTATCGCAAGGAAATCAAAGGGCATTCCTGTGTTCTGCATTGGCACCGTGTTTTCCTTGGTTGGCGAATTGTTTGTTTTTGGAGGGTTTGAATTGTCTGGATCATCTGGATCATCTAGATAGGGATCAGTGGGTTGTTTTGGATTGTCGGGGTTTGTTTCTGGTGATGTAGAAGATTCGGTTGGTGATGTAACTGTTCCATCTTCAGAATCTTCAGTTTCAGGGACATTGACCTGTTCTGGAATGTTGGGGGTTGGTTCAGGTTCGTTTGGTGATGTGCCTGTCCCACTTCCAGTTCCTGGGTCTTCTGGCATCTGATCTTGTGATCCGGTATTTATGATCAAAACAGAGATGTTGTTGGCTGTTTTCGGATCTACCTCCTCTCCCCTGGCAGTTACCATGTTTAAGATGGAGCCTACGTTTTGTACCTTGGCTGTGATCTCCAGGGTGGTTGTGGAACCCTCCGCAAGATCTCCCAGGTTCCATATTCCTTCTGCAGGGTCATAGGTGCTTTGAGAGGCACCTGCAAACTCCAGTCCCGGGGGCAGTTTATAGTTCACCTGAACTCCAGTGGCATTGATAGGTCCGTTGTTTTTTACTTCTATGATTAATTTAACGTTTTCCCCAAGTTGAGGCGATGGATTGTCTGATTTGACATTGGAGGATAGATCTGCTACCAATGCTTTGAGTGCAAGGTTATGCAAAACCGGTGGCTCGTTAGCTTGCAGCATCTGTAGGGTGGTTTCTATCTGTAGGTATCTTCCTGGTGGAGTTGAGCCTAACTGGGAGCCGTTTATGGCGTCTTCCCATGCAGACCAGTTCTGTTGGTCGTTGGAGCTTCGAACCTTGACCTTTATGCTTGTTCCTTTTGGTTCAAAACCATTCCATGAGATAATTCCCCAGGGTGCATTTTCAAGTTCCGAATCATGTGTTACGGTCCAGGTTCCCCTCCTGGTGGTGATGGCTCCTGATACTGTCCCAGTCATGTCACTGTAGCCACAATGAGTTCCGCCGATGATTCTCTTTGATATTTCCACCCCGTTTATAGCTGGATCTATACGGTGGATGTATTCATCTTCGTTATCAACAACCCAGATTTTGCCCTGGTTATCCACGGAAACGCCTGTGGGTGTGTTACCCACAAGTATGGTGGCTTTAAGGGTTCCGTCATTTGAAAATCGACTAACGGTGCCAGAATGTGAATTTGCAGTCCACACATCGCCATCTTCTGTAACCACAACTCCCCTAGATTCATAAACACCAGGTTTTGTCCATTCTACTTTGCCGGTCAGGGTATCAATCCTGGAAAGTTTGGAATTTGTCCATCCGGTGATGAAGAGATGGTTATTCCGATCCAGGGCAAGTCCATAAACGCAATGTCCTAAGAGAATTTTGATTAACTTGACTTTTTAGATTTTTGTTTTTGTGTTCTGATTT
>CAZLGO010000019.1:0-23438 GCA_964559295.1 uncultured Methanobacteriaceae archaeon | reverse complement strand
ATTCATTTATTTGGGTTATTTCTTTCAACGAATCTTTTAATTCTTCGCCTGTAATCTCTTTATCAGGTAAAACGAAATCTACATATTTATCAACCTTAAAATCAATTCTTTCTATTTTATCTTTGTTATCTTTGAGTGTATCCATTAGTTTTGAAATGTTTAATTTAACCTCGGATATATCTCTTATTTCTTTTTCATCTACGTCTTCTTTAAGCAATAGTTCTATTTTTTTGTCTAAATCGCCAATATGAAAATCATTTTCCTTGTAAACCACCTTAAACAAGAATCTTGGTACCTGACCAATTTTAGACCTTGTTATAAGGTTTCTTGTTCCATTCCATAGGCCATCCATAAGTAAATCAATATCTTCTTCTTTTAAACCCGTATTTTTAGCTGCATTTTCATTAATTATTCCATAAAAGTTTATCAGTGAATATGGAAGAATTTGTGTTTCAATAAATGTCCCTCTAGTCACTTCTTCTTTTGATGGCATCACACTTGTTCCTTTTATGGTTTTTGGTTCTACCCTATGTAAAGATCTACCAAATCTAAACTGAACCGGGCCTATCCATGTTATTGATCTACCTCTTGCTCCCTTTTCACCCATTTCCTTCGTTTCGGAACTCAACAATTTTTTTCTCGTTATTGATCTACCTCTTGCTCCCTTTTCACCTGCAAGAGCGATTGTAGCTCCAAATAATCTTAGATCTATATATTTATTGAGAAGAGTTTCTTTTTCTTTTTTTAACTTTTCTTCATCTTTTATTTTAAGCTTCTTAAGATCCTCTTGTAACTCCGCTATCCTCTCCTCCCTAGTTTTTTGAGTCCCATCATCTTTAATTTCTTCGATTATGAAGATATTTTGATCTTTGAAATTGTGTAGATAATCTCTAATCGTTCTTTTTAATCTCACGTCTGTTACTATATTTATATCCGTCTCTTCATCTATTCTTGGCTTGTTCTCGTCCATAGGGTCCCCGTTTGGGTTTGCATCTTTTATATCGTATAAAAAAACTATCTCAGATCTGTTTTTTACGATTTCACTCATTTTTTTCACCTTTTTTCTCTTTAAAAATTCTCCCTAAATTAAGCCCTAAAGCGAAATAGTAACTTATTTCGTCTTTTGATAATCTCCAACCACTATTTTCTGTCTCCAATAAATATTTAGAAGTCAATTCTTCTAACCAAGGATAACCAACTTTATATTCTCTAAGTTTTTCTATTATTTCAGGTAACAATTTTTTTATCTTCGTCTTGTCAATTTTTAGTCCATGTAATTTTGATCTAAATGGTGTTGATTTACGCTCTGCATATTGTACATCTAAAAGAAATTTAGCTAATACACCTTCTAAAAACGCTGCTTTTTTCTCTGGTACGTTGAAAGCATTTTTAAAATCTTCAAAAAATCCTTCTATTTTTTCTGCTTTAGATGTTTCTATATCCCACTTATCATTTTCAGTCTTTTCACTCATATTAACACCTCTTATCAAGTCCAATTCATCGATAAAAGTAAGTAAATACAAAGATTTTAAAGCATATAAACGCTCATATCTATTATTAACATGTTCATTTCTTATTTCTCGTATAAATGCATTGATCAATAAATCCTTGCTTATAAATCTTTGAGCTAAAATATCACCAATGACATCGAGAAAATATTTATCATAAACTCCCGTTTCCCTGGAAGGAGGGAAAAAAGTTCTAGTGATTCCACCTAGACTCATAAATCGTAATTTTTTGCCGTTCCAAATACCTTCAATAAAATCGTTAACCCATTTTTTCCCAAAAATTTTTTGCAATGATTCTTCTTTGAAAATTTGTTTGCGGCCAATTTCGTTAAATGTATCAAACAGCTTTTTTATCCAAGAAGGAGGAACATCTTCCACATATTTAACTATATCAAAATAATCTCCCTGTTTTGGTCTATAAAATACAAAAATCAAACTTATAACATCTCTCTTTTCCTTTATGATATCTAAGATGTCATCTTCCCTCCCAAGTAAACTTTTTGCATAACTTTTCTTTTTTGAATCCTTTATGTCTTCGATAACTTCTTTTTGAATTCCCTCAAAAATGAAGTTAGGTATAACATAAAATCTATAATCATAAAATCCCTTTGAAAGGTATTTATCAAGAAATTCTCTTCCTGCAACTGAAAAAACTGCACATTTTTCACATATTGGCAACTGTTTCCATGAATCGTTTTGTAAAAATTGTGAGGCAAATCCTCTCTTTTTGACCGTAAAAACAGAGAAAGGAGATGCAAATCCGTAAACTTCGCCTTCATTTCCACAAAGATAGCATTTTCCATTACCCCTTGATTCTATTTCACGATCATACTTTCTGGTGAAAAATTTTTTAGTTACTTCTTTTCTAAAAATCTCCTTAAAAATGTCAAAATCGCCCACATACTTCTCTTTCTCATTTTTTATTTTAATCGAAAGTATTGCGTTCCTTTTTTCATTTTTGTCTAATTCTCCGAATTTTTCAGAAATATCTTCAAATATTTTTTCTTTATTTTTTAAAAATTCATCAGTCAACGAATTTATGAGACGATTATCCCTATATTCGGCCGAATATTGTCCGAACCATAACTCCCATCGTCTCTTAACTTTTTCTATAGAAGTTATCTTGGCGGTAGGAGTCACATCGTATAACTTATGATCAAAAATCCTATATAGATATTTTCTTGGTTCTTCTGGGTCATCTGGCTCATAACCTTCTGTATGAGTGTTATAATAAGCTAAATTGCCATTTTTTTCTTCAAAAACGACGCATATAACTTTTTTTGTATTGCTCAATTTTGTTTTCTGGATAAAAATTTCTTCTTCACTTAGTCCTTCATGTTCAATTATGTATTCGCCTAAATCTCTAACAGCCTTTAACATCCTTATAGCTCCCAAAATGATTTTAGAATTATCCAAATCCTTTGAATATCATCTACATGGTTCACGTGCCCCTTTTTTCAGGATATACATCCAAACATCCAAACCCCATACTATTCTTCTCACCCAAACCACAATCATAGGCAAACTCAATAAGTCTCGGATCCGCTTCAATATCAAAATGCATCATGTAACCTCGATGATAATCCACGTTATCCCCTTTTTCAATGGCAATTCTGCGTCTTTTGGCGGATTTCATATTCGGAGTTATCTTAACAACATTATCTCCGTCATAATCTCCATAAAATGAAATGTATTTATTTAAGAGATTTTTCTCAAGGTTTTCGTAGAATCTCTCATCTGCTGGTCCCAGATCCCACACCTTAAGTTTACCATCAACCTCTCGCTTTATGCGGGCTACAACAGGAGAAATGGTTTTCATTCTCATCTTCCCCTTGAATTGGGGTTTTTTTAGAAGTTCAACCTGTTCAACCAACAACCTTTTGCCCTTGAAGATCACCTCAGGATCCTCAAGATACCCTTCCACAAGGCTTTTAATCAGATAATCGTTAGGTGAGGAGATGTAAAGGTGAAATTTCCCATTTTTTGGGACAATGCCATCTTTCATGGTTTTTCTTTGGGGAACATAAATCTGTGAAAAAGTGAAATATTTGAATTCCTCTGAAGAATGAAGTTTGCTTGCTAAATCGATGTCGGCTATCTTTTTGTATATCATTGAAGATATTATATAATTGTAATTGTATGGAATTAGAAAATTTCTGCCTTTTGATGAAAGGCTTATTTTTAATCTCATGTAATCATATTATAGTTTGTAATTATGATTTAATATATTTTTCCAAGGATCCAGGAGTTTAATCCTTCTCCAGTTTTAAGTTTTTTCTTGTTTCTATGTATTTTCCCTTATTTGAGGCAAGATTATCGATGCATCGTTTGAAATTCATGGATATAATCTCCATATGATTCCTATAATTGCATTATCATCCCTCAGAAAGTGTTTTTCCTTTTATCTAAACACTATAAATAATGATCATTCTCCTATATAAATGTTTAGGTTTATCATTCACAAGTAATTATATTATATAAATAAGTGAATGGTTCTACATAAATTCATTTATCCACGAATCTTTTTCAAACCAGCCTTTAAGGATTAGGTTTGATAGAACACACCTTAACTATAAAAAATGCCAGTTCAAGAATTTTTTTTAATAAAATAAGCCTTTAAAATGCTTTTTGGCAAAGAGCCTAAAATCTCCTATATCCAAATCCACAACATTTGCCAGATCGTACGCTGAGAGCTTTTTGCAGAATAAATCAAGCTAATTGAATTTAAGAGCTTCGCATCTTAAGGCAATATAAAACTTTCGATTTGATTTAAATGGCAAAAAATAAATTCATGTTTTTAATTACATATACTTGGGTGTTAAATTGAAAAAATCTGCAATTTTGGTAGCTATTTTGTGTTTTGTAATTTTGACAGGAGGATGTACATCACAAACCGAAAACAAAACAGCAGAAAAAAAGGCAAAACTGGAAATTAAAAGTGCAGCTTTTGAAGATGGAGCCATAATACCTAAAAAATATACAGCAGATGGCGCAAATGTTTCTCCTCCACTCTCATGGAGTTCTGCCCCTGAAGGCACAAAGACCTTTGCTCTCATATGCGAAGATCCAGATGCACCAGGCGGGATATTTACACACTGGATCATATTCAACATACCTGCTAACACCAAGAAACTATCTGAGGGAGTTCCAAATCAAAAAGCACTTGAAAATGGTGCAAAACAGGGGACAAACGATTTTAACAAGATAGGTTACTCAGGACCATCCCCTCCAAGCGGTACACATAGATTCTACTTTAAGATCTATGCATTGGATACAGAATTAAATCTCGCCGCCGAAGTTAAAAGAGAAGAGTTTTTAAAGGCTATGGAAGGACATATACTGGCTGAAGGTCAGTTAATGGGAAAATATGGAAGATAAGAACTTCGAACTCAAAGAACATAGAAGACTATTAAAGCACTGAAATCTTCTAGAAATTTTCAATCCTCATATTTCGATCCCTTCTCTCACAGCTTCTGAGACTATACCAATCTCTTTCTTTTTCTTTTCAAACTCTTCGGGAGTGTAACAGAGTGCCTCAAGATCAAGAGGACTGTCCCAAAGAAGAATAAGCTTGTCCATTCTCTCGTAGAAAGGAATTCCTCTGAAATCTTTTGAGATGATTATTAAATCCACATCACTATCTTCCAAATAGTCTCCTCTAGCTCTTGAGCCAAATATTATGATTTTCTCAATGCTTATTTTCTCCTTCAGTTTTTCAACAAATGCTTCTATTTCTCCATTTCTTTTTTTACCCATAAAAGTACCTCTTCTGCCATTTTAAGGTGTTTTTCGCCGCTATCCTTTGTATAATATTCAAAAGGAACGCCAATTGCAGCGTCAGGATAACGAGTGGTAATATAATCTGGAGTAAGCTCAGCACAAGCATTAATTATATTTTCAGGAGCATCTAATTCTCTGGCAAAAAATACCAGATTATGACCTCGAACACTTCTCTTTTTCTTGTGGATATAAAGTGACTTTAAAGCTTTTTCTGCTGTTTGATGGGAAAAAAACACAGAAGCATAGTAATTCTCAAATTTAAGAAGATCTTTTGCTGCTTTGAAATCAGCCTTCGCTTGTTCAAACCAGTTAGTCACTTCCTTTCTTTTAATCATGCTTTAACCCTCTTTCTTCTCTAATTCCACTCTCACTTATTTTATCACCTTTCTTGGAAGTTACAGCCGGTTCATAACCTCTGTTGTAAACATTGATGTTATTCATGATTACAATATCAAGATCAAATCTCACCTTAAATATCCTCAATTTAGCATCTTTGTATTTGTTACCAATTTATAAAGACGCTTTAAAAAGGTTATCATTTCTTTAAATCGCTTTTCACGTTTTGATCAGCTTTTTTCAAAAGATTGAATAATGAATTCACAAAAAACATCTCAACCCTTGGCAATCCCCTCAAGGTAGAGCCCATACTTGGATCCGAAAAGCCCAAATTCTTGGTTTATACTATTAGAATCCTTCATTTATACTTGCCATATATCTTAAAATTCTTCCAATAAAATCCCTTATATCATCTACATTTATCTTCATTATCTTAAAAAGCTTTTCTTTTTCAATTTCAGCATATCTGTGAACCAGAAGATTCCTGAATTTTGCCATCTCCTGCAATTTTTCTGAAAGATTTCTATCCAAAATTCTGTTTTCCTCCAAGATAACAAAAACATCCTTATAGTCCATTGGTCTTCTAAAACCCTTTGTAACTATTATATGATTTGTTATATCTATACAAGCTTCTATGGATTCAAGTAAAGCATGTTTAGATGCTAATTCATCCCTAAAGCTTCCTTTAAATTTTTCATATCCCTCATCCACAATTTTCTTAATCTCCTCTAAATTTCTCTCTATTATATCAATTCTAAGTTGGATTAACTCCTTATCTAATTCCATATCTCTCCAACCTTTTCTTATCATATTCCTCCATCAAAGGAAGAAAATCAAAGTATTTGTCCATATTTGTAGTCTCAAACTTGATCCGTATTTTCTCATCCTTAGAAAATAGGAGCTTCCCATGCTTTAATACCTGATGAACAAAAATCAAAGGCGCAAAGTTAATTATCCTCACGTCAACGCTCCTTCCTACAAGTTTTTCTAATTTTAAAGATAACTTTGTCTCAAAAAGTGGATCCTCAGCCAGAAGAGGATCCTCAAGAAAAACCGCTATATCTATATCGCTTTCTTCCCTTTCCTCTTCTCTTGCCATTGATCCATAAAGATAAGCAAAAAGTATCTTCTCATTTGCTTTTAAGTACTTGCTTATCTTTTTGATTGTCTCTTTTCTCAATTTTCTACCTCATATAACTTTATATTCAGTATTTCTATATTACGATTGTCCCTCTATATGCTCTATTTCACAGCTTTCCTTAACATGCATATTTCCTTTTTCTTTTCAAATTCCTATGGAGTATCAAATTTTTTTTGAATAGATCAGGACAATGTCTTTGCATTTGCTACCAATTCATCAAAACATACTAAAAGATTTGCCATTTCCTTTAATTCTTCCTCTGTGATGGTATAATACTCATGAGCGATTAAATTCCTCAAAAAGATAAGTCTTTTGATATCTTCTAATGTCTTTTTACTTATTATCTTCGCATTATAGAGCAGTTCAAATATCTCTCTATATCTTGACGGGAATCCAAGATTTTTCTTAGAAACTATAAATTCACCAAGTTCTATTGCAGAATTTACAGTTTGAAAACACTCCATTGCAAGGGTATTGAAAACCAGATAATCTGATATATCCTCCTTAATGAGTTTCGCTGCATTCTTTTTGTGTCTTTCTATTCTTGATATAATGGAAGCCAATCTTATCATGACAATATTCTCCTGCTCATTCTTTCATATAGGCGGGACATCTCTAAATATTCTCTCAACACTCTTCTCTTAACCTGCAGGAAATACTCATCATCTCTAACAAAGAGGATCTTTCCGTGTTTGAACACCTCAAATTGAATATAAAGAGGTAATCTAAAAAAAGGGGCTACATCTAAAATATCCGATGAAAAACTGGAGATTTCTGCCTCTAAATTTCTGTCGGTGTCTTTGGTTATAACAGCAATATCTATATCAGAGATTGGTTTTGCTTTTCCCCTCGCATGTGAACCAAATAGAATTATGACCATTACTTCTGGATACTTTCTTAATTCTTCTACGATTCTGTCTATCTCGCTTTTCATCGCATATCTCCACGCAGAAAACCTAATCTCCCTCTTATATCAGTTCTAAGCTGGATTAACTCATCATCTAATTCCATATCTCTACAAGCCATTGGTCCATAAAGATAGGCAAAAAGTATCTTCTCATTTGCTTTTAAGTACTTGCTTATCTTTTTATGGTTTCTCTCATAAGTTTCTACCTCGAGTTTATCAAGGATTCTCCAAGGGCATCATACTTCTATTACCATTCCCTCCTTAATGGCTTCTTCTACTATGCCTATCTCCTTTCTCTTCTCTTCAAATTCGCTTGGAGTGTAAGGCAATATATCCACGTCCCACTCATAATCCCAAAGCTCTAAAACCCTGTAGATCCTATCAAGAAAATGTACGCCCTCAAATTTTTTGCTGACTATAATAAAATCATAATCACTATGTTTTAAATATTCACCTCTTGCCCTGCTTCCAAATAATAACAATAATTCTGGATCGAATCTTTCTTTTAGCTTCTTTAAAAATCCTTCTATTTCTCTAATTCCCTCTTTACCCATTTTAACACCTTTTTTGTAATCTTTCTTTCGATATATCCTTATCAAAATTCTTAGAGGATACATGAGGAGGATCAGAGTAATCGTAGTTTTAAGGAATCAGATAGTTGCCAGCTACAAAAGATAGGCCTTTTTCGATCTCATTTGATTATATTATATGGCAATCTATATGGAATATGTATCATGTATGTTTAAAAAAGAAAGAAATGAGGAATTATATTAGGAAATGCTGTTTAATTCGTCTGTTGCTTGTTGTATCTTCTCAGCACCGCTGTAAATTAAATCTGTTGCTCTTTCAATAGAATTTGCATCTAAATTCTCACAACCATCTGCTGCCAATCCAAATGCTTCTGAATAATCTCTAAATGCAGATAATATCAAATCATGTATATTCTGGAATCTTGATGGTACATCAATGGCTTCCATATCTGATATAATCTGATCAAGCTCTTCTTTTTTGGTTCTATAAAACTCTGCTGCGTAGAAGGGATCGATACTACCATCTGCAACTCCTTCTGAAATAGTAGAAGTCTCCTCCATCATGCTTTGGACATCTTGGATATAATTCAACATTGATTGGATATACGCTTGCTCTTCAGCCGCACTTGTGCTTGTATCTGTTGCAGGTTCTGGTGATGTTGATACATCGGAAGTTGTGTAGGTTGAACCTGTATTTTCTGGGGATAACATTCCACCGATTCCGATTAAAATTAGAGCTCCAAGACAGCACAATCCGATCAAGCCTATTGCAGCCTTTCCTGCTGTGCTTTGCCTGTTCCACCAGCCTATTATCCCGCTGGTTTTCTTTGATCTTTCATTTTCTTGAAGATCTACTCCTTCCTTTCTTGCTTCAAGTCTTCTTTTTATTTCATGGCCAGATACCATATTTTTCCCGCTTTAAAACTTTATTTTCCAAACAAAAGCCCAAGAGCAATTATGATGAAAATAACTCCAATCATGCACATGCAAACCGACGCTAACAAATCTGCAGGTCCTCTTATTTTATATGTCATTATATCATCCCCATCCAGATTATCAAGATTTTTTTAAGGATCTTGATTGTTATGCCAAGTCCGAGACCTGCAACAAAACCTGTTGTAAATCTTAAGGCGTTGTTACTTTCTCTCAAACCAATAAACTGAGTTATGCCATCTAAGAAGGTAGGAATTATCATTGCAATTGCAAATAAAAGTGTTTTAAAGGTGTATTGAACATATACAAAGTAAACGAAGACAAAGTAGGAAAATGCACCAATGTACAATCCAGTACATCTTGAACAGACTGGAAAGTACCATTTTCCAATTTTAAATGTTCGCTCTGGTAGCCTGTGACAGAAAATTGACATATCCCCACCCAAAAAGCTATATTCAAGTTACAACATATCTCCAGAATAACATTGTAAGTTCTACTATATAAATGTTAATGTTTATCATTGACAGATGAATGTTGATCAAGTTTAGTAACAAACTTACATTGACAATAACAATGATTGATATGACTGATCAGGAGTTTTTATTCCGGTTTAGTAACAAACTTACATTGACAATAACATGGAGTTGTGATGTAATGGAATATTCTTTAATCTCAACAATTTACGCCATAGAACCTGTGATGGTCTGTATCACACAGTTCTCACCAAAAAAGGTTATTTTGTTGCGGGAAGAAGATGCACCTGATGATAAGATCAGGGTTGAGAAGATGCTTTCTGAAACTGTTGGAAAGTTCATAGAGATAGAAAGCAAGATAACAAGTCTATATGATGTTTTAAGGGTTGCAAAGGATACTGCTGATGCAATCGAAAAAGAAAATGCACACAAAAGAAGAGTAATTGTAAACGTAAGTGGTGGGAGAAAACCACAGGCTTTAGGAGCCCTTTTTGGTTGTTATGCAAGACACAGAATGATCGAGCGGATAATCTATGTGACAGAAGAGGACAACCAAATCATAGATCTTCCAATCCTAAACTTTGGGCTTTCTAAGACCAAACTTATGATCCTGGAAGAGATAAAAAAAGAAGAAACCTCTGTGAGAAACATTGCAATAAAAGTCGGAATAAGCAGAGGTATGACCTACAACCATATAAGAGAGCTGAGAGAAACAGGATACATCGCACAGGATAAGCTGGTGATCACAGCCGCTGGAGAGCTTGCCATTATTTAAAAAGATCCAAAGGTTTTTTGATCAACATTTTAAAAGGTTGGGTTTGAGATGCTTGATCTGATTAAAACCAGAAGAAGTATACGGAGATTTAAGCCAGAACCTATAGAAGATGAAACCATCATCAAAATCATCGAAGCAGGGACATGGGCACCTTCAGGCAAAAATAATCAGCCATGGAAATTCGTTGTTATCAAAGATAAAACTCTTAAAGAAAAAATTGCCCGGTATACGATCTATTCCAGAACAATCGTAAATTCAGCCATCTGTATAGCGGTTTTTCTGGATCATAAGCTGATTTATGATCACACAAAGGATGTCCAGGCGATAGGTGCCTGTATTCAAAACATGCTCCTTAGCGCCCATTACCTGGGTTTGGGAGGAGTATGGTTAGGCGAGATACTAAAAAACAAAGATAAAGTGGAAAGAAAACTTGATGTACCAGAAAGCTTTGAACTCATGGCTGTAATTGCCTTAGGTTATCCAGATGAAAAACCAAAAGCCCCCTACAGGATGGGTTTAGATGAAGTTGTATTCAAGATAATATGATTGGCGAAGAAACAAAAAAAATCGTAAACAGAGGGGTAAAAAGGAAATATTATAGGTTTAGAGCCACCAAATTCTATGGAGGATGCGCCACAGCAGATTGTGTTGGCTGTAACCTAAACTGCATTTACTGTTGGGCAAAAAAGCCAAGAGAGAAACCAGAAAAGATTGGAAGATTCTACGCCCCAGAAGAGGTTGCAGAAAAGCTTATAAAAATAGCAGATAAGAATGGCTATAGATTTTGCAGGATATCTGGAACAGAACCAACATTAAACAAAAAGCACCTTTTAGCTGTGATGGAAGAAATAGAAAATAAAAGATCAGATCTTATTTTTATTCTCGAAACGAATGGTATAGAAATAGGCAATGATAGGGATTTTGCAAGGAAGCTTTCAAAATTCAAAAACTTGCACGTAAGAGTATCGCTTAAAGGTGCATCCAAAGAGAGATTTTCAAAAATAACTGGTGCAAAGCCTGAATTTTTTGATTATCAATTAAGAGCACTAAAATTTTGTACAGAAGAAGACGTATCATGCCATGCTGCCATTATCCCTGATTTTGTAACGTATGATGAACTCGAAGAGCTCGAAGAAAAGCTAAAATCCATCCATCCAAGTCTGGCTGAGACCCTTGAATTTGAAAGGCTTATACTGTATCCCCATGTCAAATCCAAACTTGCTAATCTTTCTTTTTCTTTTTAGACCCAAAAATGCCAGATAATCCTTTTTCCAATTTTTTAAATCCAGTATCAAGCTCTTTTGCAATCTTTTTCCCTTCTTTTTGCATTTGCTCCTCTATCTCTCCTGTTTTTATCTTTTTACCCAATCTTTCCAATTCCTCTCCAAATTCCTTTTTTATGTCCTTTTTCTTTTTTGAAGTAGAAGGCATGGTTAAAACCCCCGATTGTTTTGTTTTATTATGTTGACAAGATTTAAATAACTTGCTGTATAATAAAAGATTGGTGATGTTATGAGGATAGTTGAAGAGATGATTGGAAAAGAGGTTGTGGATAGTTCTGCAGCTGTTATTGGGAGGGTAAGAGATGTTGAGATAAATCTTGAGACCCAAAAGATTGAAGCATTGGTGATTAGAAAAGGAGGTATTTCAGAGAGTCTTGGATTGTCAAAAGGTGAAATTCTCGTGCCTTATGAAATGGTCAAAAAAATAGGAGATAAGATACTTCTCAAAAGTGGAATTGAAGCTGAAAAAACTGGTACATTATAATCAAAAGGTGTTTTTTTGGAAATTAGAGGGATCTGCAATATCTGTGGGAATATAGGCAAGATGTACACATGTTCTTTGTGTGGAAATCTTGTATGCGGAAACTGTTACGACTTTGAAAAGGGTGTCTGCAAACTCTGCACGAGACATATAAGAGATAAAAAAAAACTCATAGAACTTCTAAAAAAAAATGATGTAATAAAATCTGGTAAATTCAAGCTTTCATCAGGAAAAGAGAGCGATTATTACGTGGACATGAAAAAGGCTATAGGAGACCCAAAAGCCCTCAAAAAAATTGCAGATATGATCTGCGAGAACATAGATGCCAAAAAAACAGATAAAATTGCTGGTCCGGCTTTAGGGGCGGTGCCAATTGTAACAGCAGTATCACTAAAATCTGAAATCCCCATGCTTATAATAAGAAAAGAAAAAAAAGGATATGGAACATCGAAGCTTATAGAAGGGGATCTGGAAAAGGGTGACGCAGTAGTTTTAATTGAAGATGTAACAACCACAGGTGGTTCCCTTATGAGGGCTGCTGAAGCGATCCATGAAAACGGAGGGATTGTAAAAAAAGCCTTTGTGGTAGTTGACAGACGTGAAGGTGCCATAGAGAACCTAAAAAAGAAAGGGGTTTCTCTGGAACCATTAATATCAATAGATGAATTCAAAAATTAGAAGATTGGGGACTTATGACCCATTTTTGTTTTTATTTTGGTTTTTGTTTTGATGTTGCTCACTTTTTTGAAAATAAAGGTTTTAATAGAATTTTAATTTAAAAAGTTTATAACAGTTTATCTTAGTTTTAAATTGTTTATGTGCGATTACGAGGGTTAAATAACAAGTTTTTATTCTCTCAAATGTTTAACAATGTGTCCTAACTCTTGTAATATTATTTTCAAGCCAAGTTTCACGGCATCTGGAGAACCTGGAAGTGATATGATGAATGTTCTCCTATAAACACCTGCTGTCGCCCTGCTTAAAATAGCTCCCATCCCAAGCTCTCTGTAGGATTCGTACCTAAAAATTTCCCCGAAACCGTCCAATTCCTTATCAAATATGCTTTTTAAGGTTTCAACTGTTATGTCTCTGCTTCCTATACCAGTGCCACCAGTTGTTATGATAACATCCACATCATAGTTTTCTATTATGTGGTCTATATTCGCCAACAAAATTGCAGAATCATCAGGTATTATGGAATAAAATACAACATCGTGCTTTTTATTTAGCGCATTCGCTATAAGACTTCCTGATACATCTGTTTTCTTTGATTTTAGAAAATCCCTGTATTTTGAGTCGCTTATTGTTACAACTGCACAATTTACAGATTTTGGTGCATTTTTTTTGTGTTCCTTTAGGCTTTCACTTTTCATACAGCCACCAAAGAGAATCTTTTATGGTCTTCTTTACTTACCCTTATCTCGGTTTAAGGTCTATAAAAAACGAATAGGTAGCTGAACTTCTAACAAAACTTATAAAAAATAAAAAAGAGGAAAGATATGGATCTGTGATGTTATCCATATAGTTGAGGTACAACATATCCAGAAAAGTACAAACAAGCTTTTCTTGTTGCCCATCTGTCCTTTCCACCCACTACAATTACATCCGCGGTATTATAACCCCAAGCATCTTCGATTATCTGATAGGATCCAGTTGATGTTTTCCAATTGATTGTACATCTTCCACGGTTTACAAGGTCTTTTGTGATAGCGTTGGCAACTGGTCCTCCAATCACTATCATGAGAAGATCATTGTCATATTTATCTGTAGAAGTTATCTGAGAGTCTACAAATCCAATAGGATAGTCCTTTACGTCGTCAAAATTCACACCGCCTTCACAATCAAAATACCCTATTGACCAAGTAATATCCATACCTCCGCTTGTATCAACAGCAAGTCCAGAAGGACTTGGGTTTAAGGTGCCGACGACTACGTCTGTATATTCCCAATCTAGTGCTGAAACTGGCGATATCACACCAAAGAACAAAGTAGTTATCAGCACAAACATTCCTAATTTTTTCATTTTCATTTTCATGCCTCCTAAAATTGTGGTAGACTTTATTCTGTTTCTTCATATAATTTATTCTTTTCGATCCAACGATAAAAAATCGTATCACAAAAACAATTTAAGAATCTTAAATGAAAAAACAATCTCATTTATATATTTTTTGATTAAATAAAAACCAAAGCATTTATATTGTGTAGAGTCTATACAAACACCTTAATATCTAACTTATTTCAGAAAAGGAGAAGGTAGGGTGTGGAATTTGAATGGAGGCGGTTTTTTGCGACGATCAGAAGTTAGGGGAATGTACACCCTACCTATCCAATATATATGTACTGATGCATTTAAAAACCTTTCGCATTTTATAAAGATCTGTTGAAATGGCAAAAAAAGCTTTTTTTGACGTATGAATTAAAAAATCATGAAAAATATTATTTTTTAAAGTATTTTACAACAGAAGAGGTCATTAAAAGTTAAAGATAGAGTTATTAAGCTAAAAATAAAAATTGGCATGATGGAGAAAAGTCCATTATGCCTGCTTTTATTTCATCTCGTATATCCACATGCTGTACAACGTCCGCTAGCCCAGCTTGAACCATGGAATGCATACACCCCACAGCTTGGACAGTACAATATCCCGTCGTTATCACCATAACCACAGTTTGGACATCTTGTATATTTGTACCATGGGTAGTAACCACAGTTTGGACAATTTTGTGCTGTTTGTTGGGAAGATGAACCGCCACTTTGTGTTTCGGTAACAACTGTGACATTTGGTGGTTGGGTTGTAACGTTTGGTTGTACAAATGGCCACTGGTTACATCCTGCTGTAGCGCAAAGAACAATTGCAATCGTTCCAATAATAAACAAGGTTTTCCCGTCTAAATTCATATTCGCACACCTTAATACAAATAAGTAGTGAATGTTATTTCATTAATATAATTTATTCTTTGCGATCCAACGATAAAAAATCGTATCACAAAACAATTTAAGAATCTTAAATCAAAAAACAATCTCATTTATATATTTTTTGATTAAATAAAAACCAAAGCATTTATATTGTGTAGAGTCTATACAAACACCTTAATATCTAACTTATTTCAGAAAAGGAGAAGGTAGGGTGTGGAATTTGAATGGAGGCGGTTTTTTGCGACGATCAGAAGTTAGGGGAATGTACACCCTACCTATCCAATATATATGTACTGATGCATTTAAAAACCTTTCGCATTTTATAAAGATCTGTTGAAATGGCAAATTAATGAATTTTAGAGGATTTAAATCAATAAAAAGCATGATATAATCTGTTTCTATGAAAAAAACATTTTTTAACTACACCAACATAAAGGATAACATGTCCAAAAAGATCTATGTTTTGGATGCCTCCGCATTTATAGGGGGATTCTATTCAAAAGATAGTTTGAATTTCACAACAGATGATGTCATTTTAGAAGTTAAAGATATAAAATCTAAAATTATGCTTCAATCTGCCATTGAACAAGGATACATTAGAATAAAAGAGCCGAGTTGGAAGGATATTAAAAAAGTTGATGAGATCGTAAGAACGTCTGGGGACATCATAAGTCTTTCAGATGTTGACAAAAAAATCGTTGCGCTTGCATTAACACTAAAAAAGGAGAACTTTAGTCCAGTTGTGGTAACGGATGATTATTCCATTCAAAATGTTCTCAAAATCATTAAAATACCCTATAGCAGTGTTTTAACCAAGGGGATAAAAGAGGTATTTAGATGGATTAAGATTTGTAAAGGCTGTAAAAAGGAATATACTCCAGATTATCCCTCCGAAGAATGTGAAATATGCGGATCAACTGTTTTTAGAAAAAGAATAGAAAACAGATAATTATAAAAACATGATCATGCTAAGGATATTCCATGAAGATAGGTGTCGTTGTTCATGGCCCGCATATAGTAGATTCAGGATATGCAAAAAGGATACTGAGACTACTTGAAGACTATGGGGAAGTGAAAGCAAGGCTTGGCGGTACAATGGGCAGAACCGCAGTTTACGATGCAAATCTCGAAGATAAAATAGATATAAGAAAGAAGCTACTACCAAGCGAATCCATTGATAAATTTGCAGATGAAGGATATGACGTTATTTTTTTGTTAAACTATGGAAAATCAAATACGACAGGACATGCCTTTGGATTCAAAGTCTTTGGAAGATGCAAAAGTAACCCTCCCTTGATTCAAATCGAAAGACCAGGTGAAAAAGACGGAAGTGTTATTCCATGGACAGATTCTGTAGTTGAACTTGCTGCTGATATATCAAGGAAACTGGGTTTAAGGATCGTAACAGCTGATAGGATAATTTTTGATAAGGCTGGAAAAAGCAAAAGAAAAATAGCCGGGGTATCTTCTGGTGAAAACATATTTGTAAATGGTATTGTGATTGGAAAAGCTACCTGTGATGATGTGACTTTAGTCACAAAAAATGGCGTTATAACAAAAATAATCGGTGGAAAGCTTAAAAAACATGCCATAAAAAAGCTTGGAAAAATAGATCTTAAAAAAGCCATAATAAAGACAGGTTTACTTAGAAAATCAAAGGTTAGCCCGAGAGTTTTAGAATCAAAGAAATACAACGGTAAATTCAACATAGCTTTTTTGGATCATGCTGCAGAGGATATCTACAAACTTAAAGACGCAGACATGGTTGTAACGGTGGGTGATGATACAACATTGGTTGCAGGTGATATTCTCTATAGATTTGGGGTTCCAATAATAGGTATAACCGATGGAGACATCGACAAAGTGTTGGAAAATGGTTTTAAGACTCCAGGATCTGTGATAATAGAGTTTGAGGATTGTATGGACGATATTATTGGTAAAAAGATTTTTTCTGAGCTTTTTTGTGGAAAAAAAACAATAGAAACAAACGATATGGAGAATTTTAAAAAAGAAGTTCTAAAGATCATAAACAAAACAAAAGCTAAATACAAAATAAAAACAATGGGGTGAACGTTTGGATTTAAAAACTCTTGTAGACTCTGTTAAAAATTATGAAGGAGTCACAAGGAAAAAACCTATAAAAAAAATAACAAACTTATTAAAGGATATCTACAACATCTCAGGAAAAACGATTTTGAGTTTTGGAGACGATGCATCAGCCATAGACATTGGAGATCAAAAGCTACTTCTTCTCGCAGCTGATGGAATGTGGGGAAAGCTTATGGAAGCTGATCCATGGTGGGCTGGATATTGTTCTGTTTTGGTGAATGTGAATGATATTGCTGCAATGGGTGGTATACCGGTTGGGATGGTAAATGTTATTTCTATAAGTGATGAAAAGGCATGTAATGAAGTCATGAATGGAATAAAGGAAGGTGCACAAAAATTTGGAGTTCCCATGGTCGGAGGACACGTTCATCCAGACACCCCTTACAATGCATTGGATGTTTCGATTGCAGGAATCGTACACAAGGACGATGTGATAACAAGCTGCGATGCAAAGGTTGGAGATAAGATCATTATTGGAATAGACCTTGATGGGCGTTTGCATCCAAAATTTTCGCTGAATTGGGATACAACGACCCAAAAAAGTCCAGAACTTGTACAAGATCAGATAAAGGTCATGAACAAAATAGCAAAAAAGCATCTTGTAACCGCAGGACGAGATATAAGCAATCCTGGAACTTTAGGAACCCTTGGGATGCTTCTTGAGGCATCGGGTGTTGGTGCAACAGTCAAGGTTGATAAGATCCCTAAGGCTTGGGATGTAGGGTGGGATCACTGGCTTAAGATATATCCAGGATCTGGATTTGTCCTAACAGCAGAAGATGGCAATGTTTCAGAATGTATTGATGTGTTAAAAGATGTAAACATTACCGCAATGGCTGTTGGTGAAATCATTAAAGATAAAAGGCTTTATATAACCTATGATAATCAAAAAGAAGTAGTTTTTGACTTTGAAATGGATAATATAATGGGTATCACAGAAAAAAGATCCTAAAATGCAACCTTTAATAAAGGTTGAACAAAAATAAAGATTATCATGAAGTTTTCCTCAACGCTCTCATAAAGGGTTGGTTTGTAATGTTGGTAAAAGTCAATGGAGAGGAGATAGATCTCCCGGAAGGCTCTACTATTGGCGAAGCCATAGATATATCAGGTGCACCCTACATCAAAGGATGTGTTGTGGGTGTTATAAAAGGTAAGGAAGAAGTTGAAAGATATGTGAACAAGTACAATATAAAAACAACCAAAGGGAGCATAATAATTGAGCTGATACCAGATAGCCCATCCAATTTAATTAAAACATGGAAAGAGAAATACAAAGAACTTGAAAACTTAAGGGTAAGGTGGACATCTCCACATGATGTCTCTTTAGGACCCATAAAAACAGAGCTTACACCAACAAGGGACGAGTATTCCTATGAAAGATGGGATGTCATTTTAAGTCTTTCAGGTTTTACTCCTGAAGCAACCCATGTGATCTTAAGCAAGGCAAAACACGATGCTATCTATGGTTCGCCCTCTGGTGGAGGAGTCTTCGCAAAAATAATTGGTGGTAAAAAAACCATCGTTGATCTTACAGATAGAGATACAATAGAAAGTATAGAACCTGTCATAGAACGCCGAAGCATAGTAAAAAGTGCGGCAATAACTGATCTTGATACCTTGATCCATGAAGGAAATGAAATATTCACATTTGTTCTTGTAGAAGTAACAGATAAGTCTCCAAAATCCGCAGAGCATTTTTTTGCATTATCCCAAGAAGGAAAGCTTAGAATAGATTACGAATCAAACTCTTTTGTTGGATTCTATGGCTTAGAAGGGCTTGAAAGGGAGCCGGAGTATATAGATCAGAGAAAAAGAGGAACTGTCACTTTAAGAAATAGAGGGAAAGGCGTTGGACGTGTTTATATCTACAGAGAAGATAGAGTTTCTACACCGTCTCATTCTGTTGTAGGTCACATAAAGAAAGGAATGCAACTTTTGGACATTGCAAATCACAGGGATTATGTAACATTTAGGACAGAACCAGAGAGGATAATAACACTGTCAATGACCCAAAGGGAAGCTTCTGAATATCTGTCAGCCTATGGCATAAAACAGGTAAGAGATGGAGCAGTGGATGATGATGCAATAGTTGTAAGACAAGATCCACAATTTACCATGGACATTATTAATAAAAAGCAAGTTGCAACATTCGGTGTCATGAAAAACAAAATCATCTATGTTGATATAGATGACAAAGCCCCAAGATCCTCCTGGTATTTTAGAAAGATTACAGGACTTTTGGATGCTCCTGTGGGATCACTGAAGGTTCATTTTGCCTTCCCTGGATTGAAAGTTATGATGTTTAAAGGAGATCCTAGAGAAGCAAAGGGACTTATTCCAGAAAATACTCCCGAAAGATGTGTAAAGGCAGGAGAAATTGGTATAACAAACATGTCACGAAGGCAAGTAGGCATGATAGGAGTACGTTTTGAAGATAGTGATGAATTTGGCCCTACAGGAGAGCCATTTGAGGGTACTAACATAATCGGGAAGATCATAAAAGGAATTGAAAATCTTGAGAAAATCAAAGAAGGAGAGACTGTCTATGCAACTACCCTCCAAAAAAATCCTTTAAAGGATTGAACCAAACAATTCTTAGAAGAGTTGACGTAAAGAAACTTTTTTAAAGTTTCATTTGCAAATTACATTTGCAAGTTTGCTGAGACAACGCTTCAGCAATCATCAAAGAACCCTTTAAAAAAGGATTCATCCAAAGTTTTGATCAACCTTTTTCTAAAAGGTTGACCCAGAGAAACTTTTGCAAAGTTTATCAACAGGCGACCGAAGGTCGCTTTTTGATCAACCTTTTTCTAAAAGGTTGAAGGAGAGATTGTCTATGTTAAGCAATAAGCCTCTTAAAATTACCCGTATGATAATACTTGGACCATCAGCAGAGATCAGCCAAACTGAGCTTGTCCATAGTCTTCATATGATGGAACTTCCACTTACCATCAAATCAACATGTTATGGCGCCATAATTCACGGAGAAAAAGAAATTGTAGAAGAAACTATAGCACGCATAAGAAAACTCGATCCCTATAACATATTTTCAAAAGAGAGAGGATTTCCACCTGGAGACCCCAGAAGATGTAGGGCAAAAAGAGGAGCTGCAAGAGAAGGATACCATCAGCTCGAGAGGGAATTTGGGTTGCTTGATTTTGTAAGCGAAGCTCTAAAGAGCCCAAGAAAAGTTAAAATAAAAAAACCCAAAAAAGTACCGCCTGATGTCTTTAAAAAAATAGCAGAAGAGGTTGAAACATGAAAATAACCCCATCGTCCACAGGAGAGGAAATAGCACCACTTGCCCTTGCTATCCATGAACTTGTAAACAAACTTCCACTGACTATGCGTACAAAAAATTCAAATGGTGTTAGAATCGAAGATGGCAAGATCATTGACTATAACTACACAGGCCCTATCTTAGAGAAAGTATTAGGGACAGGTACCCCATGCCGCGGAATCCCACAAACTGGTGCCTATAGCGGAATACCTGTTGTTGTTGTCCCTGTAAAAGAAAAAGGAGAAGTTATCTGTGCAATAGGAATTGTGGACATAACAAAGGGAATCTTTACAGATCTTGTGCAGATAGCAAGAAGACCAGAGCTTATAACACCGAAAAAATCGGAGGAGGAGTTCTAATGAAGGTTGCGATATTTCCTCCAAATTCATTGATATTAGCAGATCTGGTTGAGCGAAAAGGACATAAACCTCTTGTTCTCATGAAAGAAATCCGAAAAAGGGTTACAGACCCTGAAATTGACTCTCCTCCACTTAACATAACAGAACAAGAACCAATAAAAGGTCTTAAGTACGCTGCAATCGAAGTTCCATCTGGTGTCAGAGGAAGAATGGCTATCTTTGGTCCTTTAATTGAGGAGGCTGACGCTGCAATAATAATGGAAGAGGCTCCATTTGGATTTGGATGTATTGGATGTGCAAGGACAAATGAACTTTTAGTATATTATCTAAGGAGGAGAGGTATTCCAACATTGGAGCTTGATTATCCTCGCACTAAGGCAGAAACAATTGAGGTTGTAAATAAAATCAACACATTCCTAGACGAGCTGGAGGAATAAAGTGGTAAAGATTGCCCAAATATCTTGTGGAGCAGAATACAGCGGTGTTCAGAAGGAAATAGAAGAGGCGGCCGCAAGATTTGGCTCTCAGATTGTCATTCCAGAAGCTGATTTGGATTATATTGATGAAGCTTATGAAAAATTCGGTTTTGAGATTGCAAGTTCAGCATTAAAGCTCATGGTAGCAAGAGCTATGTCTGTTGTTGAAGGAAAAACAGATGTGAATGCTGTATTTATCGCAACATGCTTTAGATGTGCAGAAAGTGCACTCGTTAGAAATGAGGTTAGAAGATTTATTCAACAAAATACAAATCTTCCTGTTGTAATGTACCCATTTACAGAAAGAACAAAGGCTGATGAACTTTTTATGAGAATGGAAGCACTATCTACCATTGTTGAGAGAAAGAGTCTACTTGCACGTGAAAAACAGGAGGGTTTAACCCTTGGGATAGATTCTGGTTCAACCACAACGAATGTAATTTTGATGGAGAATAACAGAATAATTGGCGAAGGATGGCTCCCAACAACAGATGTTGTTGCGTCTGCAGAAGAAGGGATAGAAAAGGCCCTACAGAATACTGAATACAAATTAGAGGATGCTGAGGCTATTGGAGTCACAGGATATGGAAGGTTGACGGTAGGAAAACACTTCAATGCGGATCTGATTCAAGAGGAGATTAGCGTAACCTCAAAAGGCGCTGCTTTTCTTGCAGATCATCAAAAAGGCGAAGCAACCGTTCTCGACATTGGCGGGATGGATAACAAAGCCATAACCATTAACGATGGTATACCAGACTACTTCACCATGGGTGGAATCTGTGCAGGAGCATCAGGAAGATTCCTTGAGATAACAGCAAGAAGGCTTGGGGTTGATATAAGCGAACTTGGTGCTTTGGCTGTGAAGGGCGATCACACAAATGCTCCGTTAGATAGTTACTGTATAGTTTTCGGTATCCAGGATATGGTCACATCACTTGCCGCAGGATGCACAAAAGAAGATATTGCAGCTGCTGCATGTTATTCTGTTGCAGAACAAGTCTACGAACAGCAACTTCAGGAAATCAGCGTTCGTAAGCCTGTAATACAGGTTGGTGGGACATCCCTTATAGAGGGAGTGGTTGTGGCTGTAGAAGATATGTTGGGTCTTAAGGTTGTTGTTCCAGAAAACTCTCAACATGTAGGTGGTGTAGGCGCTGCATTGTTAGCATCTGGTTTAGGAGCTTCAAAATGATAGTTGAACTTTATGATAAAAAAGAAACGATAGTAAAACATATGCCAAAAGAGGTTCAGATCCATCGTACCATAGATGACCCGGAGGAATAAAATGGTAAAGATAGCTCAAATATCTTGTGGGACAGAATACAGCGGTGTTCAAAAAGAGATAGAAAAAGCAGCTGCAAGATTTGACTCCCAGATTGTTATTCCAGAAGCTGATTTGGATTATATTGATGAAGCTTATGAAAAATTCGGTTTTGAGATTGCAAGTTCAGGGATAAGGCTCATGGTAGCAAGAGCTATGTCTGTTGCTGAAGGAAAAACAGATGCAGATGCTGTGTTTATCGCAACATGCTTTAGATGCGCAGAAGGTGCGCTTGTTAGAAATGAGATTAGAAGATTTATTCAACAAAATACAAATCTACCTGTTGTAATGTACTCATTTACAGAAAGAACAAAGGCTGATGAGCTTTTTACAAGAATGGAAGCACTATCCACACTTGTTGTAAGAAAGAGTCTACTTGCACGTGAAAAACAGGAGGGTTTAACCCTTGGGATAGATTCTGGTTCAACCACAACGAAAGCTGTTTTGATGGAGAATAACAGAATAATTGGCGAAGGATGGCTCCCAACAACGGATGTTGTTGCGTCTGCAGAAGAAGGGATAAAAAAAGCCCTACAGAATACTGAATATAAATTAGAGGATGCTGAGGCTATTGGAGCAACAGGATATGGAAGGTTGACTGTAGGAAAACACTTCAATGCGGATCTGATTCAAGAGGAGATCAGTGTAAACTCAAAAGGCGCTGCTTTCCTTGCAGATCATCAAAAAGGCGAAGCAATGGTTCTCGACATTGGTGGGATGGATAACAAAGCCATAACAATGAACGATGGTATACCAGATAATTTCACAATGGGCGGAATCTGTGCAGGAGCATCAGGAAGATTCCTTGAGATAACAGCAAGAAGGCTTG
>CAZLGO010000018.1:0-23824 GCA_964559295.1 uncultured Methanobacteriaceae archaeon | reverse complement strand
GGAACGTGAGCTGGGTTTAGACCGTCGTGAGACAGGTTGGTTGCTATCTACTGGAAGTGTTAGTTGCTTGAGGGGAAGGTGGCTCCAGTACGAGAGGAACGAGCTGCCGGCGCCACTGGTCGACCGGTTGTCTGATAAGGCATTGCCGGGCAGCTACGCGCTAAATGATAAAGGCTGAAAGCATCTAAGCCTGAAGTATTCCCTGAAAATAAGCAGCTTAGGACATGGGTAAAAGACCCGTTTGATGGAGCAGGGGTGTAAGCTTCGAGGCTTCGGCCGAGTAGTTCAGCCCGCTGCTTCCAACGTCCTCACGCGTGATTTTTGCTTTTGGTTAGGTGAATCCAGATAGGGCAAGTGTGCATGGATTTTAAATTTTCATCCAAATGGTACGGCGGTCACAGCGGAGGGGTCACACCCGGACTCGTTTCGATCCCGGAAGTAAAGTCCTCCAGCGATTTGGGCTGTACTGTAGGCGAGAGTCTACGGGAACCCCAAGACGCTGCCGGCCATTCATATTTTTAAAAAATCATTTTCACCTCCTTTATTTTTTTTTAATTAGGAAAAATTCGAGATAAATTCAATAAAACCATCAAAATCAAAATTTAGAATAAATACATACATTTCACTGTCATATCATTACGACTGGCGCTTACGGTCCTTCTACAAGATGGGCTGAGCCTTCGATGAGTAGGAGAAAACCCAGTCGCCAGACAGACTGCCTGCTACGAGGGTTGCTCGGGGAGGAATGATGGTAATCTACCTGTGAACCTGTGAGTTAGTATGCAGGCAAAATTTTTCTTTTTTATTTGTTAAATACCTAAAAAAGGATTATAGTAAAGTATTTGAAATTATTAATATCTAAAGGAAATTTTTTTGACAATCAATTGTTTTTCCTTTTTATGTTCACAATGCAAAATCCTCAGTGCTGGATCAACTCTATTTCTACTCCATTTGGATCCTTAAAAAAAGCGATCTTCGTACCACTTGGGGTATCAACATGTCCACCCACGAATTTTATCCCCTTTTCCTGAAGTTCCTTTGTAGTCTTATCTATATCTGAGACCTCTAATCCAACTAAAAATAATCCTTTTTGCCCTTCATTTCTGGCTCTGATTTTTTCTACACCCTCTATAAGCTCAATCATCCCATCGCCTTCTCCTTTCAAAAGACGATTGTCATTTCCTCATGGATTGAAACGTCTCATCTCCTTAAGCTCCAATATATCCGTGTAGAATTCTCATATTGTAATATTTAAGTTGATCAACTTTCCTAAAAAGTTAGAGGCACAATTATCTTCTAAAATGCTTGTAGATAGCTTCTGCCAACTTCTTGCTTATGCCCTCTACCATCATCAGTTCATTAACACTTGCTTTTTTTATTTTATCAACGCTTCCAAAGTGTCGAATTAGATTCATTTTCCTTTTTGGTCCAACTCCTTTTACTTCATCCAACGCAGAATGATTCAATCTCTTGGATCTTAGTCTTCTGTGATAATCAACTGCAAATCTATGGGCTTCATCCCTTATCTTCTGCAGGAGATGCAACGCTTTAGAGTCATCTGGTAGGATAATGGGATTGGGAATGTTCGGAACGAATATGTGTTCAAACTCTTTTGCAATCCCTATAACTGGTATATCCATATCCAAAGATTTTAGGATAGATAAAGCTACATTCAACTGACCTTTTCCGCCATCTACAAGTAAAAGGTCCGGAGGTGCTTCTTTCTGCTCCAGAAGCCGCTTGTATCTTCTCTCGAGGACCTCCTGCATCATGGCATAATCATCAGGACCACCTGTTTTTACCTTGTATCTTCTGTATCTGTTTTTTTTTGGAATGCCGTTCTCAAAGACAACCATGGATCCAACAGCAAATCTTCCTCGGATATTTGAAATATCAAAAGCCTCTATATAACTTGGTATTTTAGGCAATCTAAGGTGTTTTTTAAGGTCCAGTAATGCCCCTTTAGCGTGCTTTTCCTGGTTTTTAATAATCTCAGCATTCTCAGCAACCATTTGGATCAGACGATATTCCTTACCTTTTTTTGGAACATTTAAACTTATTCTGCTCCCTCTCTTTTCGGACAACCACCTTACAATCAGATCTTTCTCATCAGGTTCATGTTGAAGAATTATCTGAGGTGGTATATACCTCGGATTCGCATAATACAGCTTTAAGAATGTGGATAGGATCTTGCCAGGAGGTGTACCTTCAACTCCATCCATGAAAAAATCATCTTTTCCTACAATTTTACCACCCCTTATAGAAAAAACCACAACACATGCCACCTCATCGTCACATGAACATGCTATTGTGTCTTGATCCAAACCTCTCTCAAACACAACCTTCTGCTTTTCTATCACGCTTTTTATGGAATTTATTTGATCTCTTATAACAGCAGCTTTCTCGTATTCCTGATTTGAAGATGCTTCAATCATCATATCCTTTAATATCTCAATGATATCGGTCCTTTTTCCTTCCAAAAATAAATTGGCTTTATTTACAAGCTCTCTATATGACTTTTTGGTTATCTCGCCATTGCAGGGAGCATAACAAAGATCCATCTGGTAATTAAGACAAGGTCCATCCATTCTTTTACAATCCCTTATCTTAAATAACGATTTTATGAATTTTAATGTTTTTCTAACTGCTTTGGAGTCTGTAAATGGTCCATAGTAATATGATCCATCATCCTCTACAACTCTTGTGATTAAAACCCGTGGATAATCCTCATTTGTTATTTTAATGTAAGGATATCTCTTATCATCCTTTAGCCTTACATTGTATTTTGGTCTGAGCTTTTTTATAAGGTTTGATTCTAAAATCAGAGCTTCTTTTTCTGTATCTGTTATGATGTACTCAAAACCGTTAAACTGCTTCATTATGGATCTTACTTTAGATGAGGGATCAGGATCTTTAAAATACGATTTTATTCTTTTTTTTAAGGATAAAGCTTTTCCAACATATATTACTCTATCCTGAACGTCTTTTATCAAATAAACCCCTGGTTTATCAGGCAGATTATTAAGATCATTGCTGTTAAATGGCACTCTATTTCCTCTTTATGTTGTCATTTTAGGTTTTATTGGTTTTTGATTTTAAATTTTTTGGTACAAACTGTGGTTTGGTTGCAATCGCGACTGCTAGGTCAGGTTCGATGCTTTCTTCCAAGGTTTTCTATCGTCTGCTGGGCGAAGGCAAAGTCATTAGAAATACATGTGTGAAATGGTGGAAAGCTCGTGAATCCAATCATGAATTTAGATAGGATACTGTAATAGTTGATGTTAAATATGATGTGGAATTGATGCTATTGGTGCAGTGAATGGAGGCAAATGACCTGAAGAACAAATCAAACTTTTTCATGTTATCACAATGTCACTGCCGATACATTTGACCATTTTTTGGTGTCCAAAGTGGATGATGGAGATTTCGTGCTCGAATCGGCTATATGTTTGTGGTCGTCTGTGATCATATTTTAAATTTACAGCATACATTGGTCTTTCAGTCCAGTGAAATTTAAACTTTTTGTTTTGGCTAAATAGTAAGAATAGTATAAGATAAAAGAAATACTATTTCTATCTCGACGGAGATCATAAAAAACAATGGAGATGAAAAAATGGAAATGAAAAATTTAGGAATGTTTGTATTAGCAGCCGTTGTGGTATTGGGCGTAATATCACCAGTTTCGGCGTGGTGGAATGCAGATGGTAAGAATGTTTACATCGTTACCGGAACACAAAATCCAAGTGCTTCTGGAATAGCCATGGATACTGTTGGAGCTTTGGATATTAGTGCAGCTAATACGTACAGATACCGCGGATCCGGGATGACTTGGGCAGCTATGACAGCAGGAAATTCATGGTGGGGACTGGTTGATTCCGAGGTAACAGGTCCGATAAAATATAACGATAACGTAAATCTTATAGTAATTGCAGGACCAGTTGCTAACGCTGTTACAGGAGAGCTTGTCGCTATGGGAAAGTGCACAATCAACTGGCAAACATCACTTGGAGAAACACAATACATTCCGAATGCTTGGGGCACAGCCACAGCTGATGTATGGGTAGTAGGTGGACGTGATAGATGGGCTACCAGACAAGCTTGCCATGATGCCGCAAATGATTGGTATCATTAAGTTCCAAAATCAGAATTTTTTTTTCTTAACCTTTTATTTTTCTACCATAATCTTGGCAAGATGTCGCATTATTAATAGCTTGTCTGGTCATTAAATCCTTTCTTAAATAAATAACACAATCCCTATCCACATTTCTTCAGATTGGAGTATATGTTCTCATAACAAGATATTCTAAAGCTGAGATATCTTAACAGTATTGACATCTACCTTGATTTTACCAGAAGAAGGCGTAGACTGCATCTTGATGGGTTGATCAAGTGGAGCCTTCACATAAAAGATCGGGAAACCTATGTTTTGGACACATCTATATTGAAGTGAGTATAGGAACGGCAAAGCTATAAAAAAAGACAAATTTGAGGCTGAATTCCTGCACAGCACTTCAAAAGGGACTGTTGCAGGCTTTATTATGGCTGTGTTGATCAACCTCTCAAACCTCTCCATAGTAGAGCTGGTGATCTATCCAAAGACGCTAAAAAAAGATCCATCTGGCAGGAGATGGTTTTAGATCAGATAGGGAGTATATCATGTAGTTATTGCTGATGCGGGTTTCTTTGCCTATGATAACTACCTTTCTCCCCAAATATGAGGATTGTACCTGTAATAAAGCTTAAAAATAACATAGACTCTGAAAAACTGGCAAATATGATGGAAAAACTTCCTCCAGACATATTCTGGTGGAATAAAAGGTATAACAAGATACATTCTAATCTGTTGAACGAATTCAGCGAGATTATAAAACTAACGATTGAAAACTTCTTTTGAATGAATTCGCTACTAAGAAGTGAAATAGAATTACTTTTTAAGATATCTAAGAGAATATTCGGATTGGAAAATATACATACGTATCACAGGAGATTTGCAGTTTCAAAGGCTTTCTTAAACCTATACTTCTCTTTTTTGCTTTATCAGTATTGTAAGTTAAATAATTTGAATGTTCATCGAGTGATAGGAGCTTTAACTCACAAAAGGGATCTTTATTAAGATTAAAGATAATACTCAATACCAGTAAGTCTAAAAAATGGATTTAATCTTCTAAATAAGAAAATAAAAGGATCAAATAAATTCAATGAGCTGTGGTTAAAAAATAAGAACGTTCTTCCAGAAACCTAAAGCTGAATTCGCATGCAAAATCCAACGCTGGCATGAATAAAAACCATAAGAAGCTCAATCGATGATTTTTCAAATTAGCTAAAAAGGTAATGGCAGCAACTTAGAAAACCAATTTTTATTGTGGAATATGCTCAAAAACCATCCAACGTCGAAAGAACATGCTGATGGGGCTCCAGTATGGATTAAACATAGGTTACTCTCAGACTTCTGGAAACACTGGCAAATACACCGCCGCCAGGATATTAACCTTAAGCTGTTATCATCGTTCCAATCCCTTTTTTTGTGAATATTTCAAGTAAAATTGAATGTCGAATCCTACCATCGATTATATGGGCGGATGAAACTCCATTTTGAATAGCATTAATGCATGTTAGGGCTTTTGGAAGCATTCCTCCTTTTATCACTCCTTTATCCACAAGCGTCCTGAGTTCATGGATGTTTATTTTCCTTATTAGTGTACCAGGATCCAAAGGATCCTCAAGAATTCCAGAAACATCTGTCAATATAATCAATTTTTCTGCCTTTATTTTCGAGGCTATATCCCCTGCCACTGTATCGGCATTCAAATTCAGTGCATTCGCACCCTCATCCACACCTATTGGGGAAATTATGGGAATGTAATCATTTTCAGTGAGAACATCAATTATTTGGGGATTTACAGATTCTATCTCACCTACAAGCCCCAGATCCACCAGCTTTTTTTTACCGGTTTTATCATCTATTATAATATGGGGCGCCTTTTTGCGTGCTTTTAGAAGCTGACTATCTTTTCCAGAAAGCCCAACCCCTTTTCCACCATGAAGACATATCTTCGAGACTATCTCTGTGTTTATTTTACCAACCAAAACCATCTTAACGATATCCATAGTCTCCTCATCTGTTATCCTCAAACCCTCGATAAATTTTGGCTCTTTGCCAATTTTGCTCATGGATCTTGAGATCTCAGGACCTCCTCCATGAACAACGATAGGCTTCATTCCAACGTACTTTAAAAGGACTGTGTCTCGGGCTGTGGATTCCATAATATCAGCATCAATCATCGCATTTCCACCATATTTTATTAAAATCTTTTTTTTGTGAAATTTCTTTATGTAAGGAAGTGCTTCAATTAAAATATCGACAGCTTTCATTTTTAATCCTCTAAAAACATTTTAAATATATATTTTGATCAGCTTTTATTAAAGGTTGTTAGGTGGTGTATTCTGCGTTTATTCGTACGTAATCATAGCTCAGATCACAGCCATACGCAGTGGCTGAATAATCTCCAAGACCAAGATCAATGGTTATTCTAATTTCTTTTTTTTTCATTATCTTTTCTGCAACCATCAGTTCATCAGAACCATCATAAGCCTTTACAGTACCTTTTTCTACAATTTCAGCCTCTATGCCATCTGATTCAATGATTACACTTATTGAATCCTCATCTATCTTCGCGCCAGAATATCCCACAGCTGCGACTATCCTTCCCCAGTTTGGATCACCTCCAAAAAGGGCTGTTTTTACAAGAGACGATCCAACAACAGCTTTTGCAGCAGATCTTGCATCCTCAACAGAAATTGCCCCTTTAACACAAACTTCCATGAACTTGGTTGCACCTTCACCATCCTTTGCTATCATCTTAGCAAGTTCTTTGCATGTAAATTCAAGTGCTTTTTGAAAATTCTCATCTATCTCGCCAGATTCTCCATTTGCCATGATGATTGCCATATCATTCGTGCTTTCATCGCCATCTACAACGACCATATTAAATGACTTCTCAACAGCCTTCCTAAGTGCATTTTTAAGCTGTTTGGGCGTTGCTTTAACATCTGTTGTTAAAAAACATAACATTGTACCCATGTTAGGAGCAATCATTCCAGAACCCTTAGCTATGCCTCCTACTTTGACGGTTTCTCCACTTTTAAGTTTTGTTTTAACTGCAAATTCTTTTGGAAATGTATCTGTGGTCATTATAGCTTCTGCAGCGTTTTTTGAAGCTTGTGGTGAATTTTCGAGGCTTTCGAGGCTTTTTTTTATAAGATGGTTTATAAGCGACATTGGCATTTTTCTTCCTATAACACCGGTGGATGCAACAGCAACGTCTTTCAATTTAAAATTTAAACCTTCTGCAACCATCTTCGCCATCTGTTTTCCATCTTCTATACCTTCTTTACCTGTAAAACAATTGGCATTGCCGCTGTTTGCAACTATTGCCGATAATTTACCATCCAAAACGGCTTTTTTTGTGATAAGAACAGGTGCTGCAACGATTTTATTGGAAGTAAAGACAAGGGATGCATTACTTCCTATACTTACTATCAATGCCACACCGTATTTCCCATTGCGCACTCCAGAAGCCATCACGTTATCTACAGCACAGATTCCACCATCTATTATCTCCATAGAATTCTCTCACTTGCCTTGTATTATTCCTCGATTTGATCTATAAAAAAGGATTAATCGCATTGTCATACTTTCATAAGCTTTGATTCTGCTGTGTATTTGTGGGGTTTTCCACATAGACTTCTTCTGAACCATTGGTACTGCTTGGCTGGACTTTTTGTGTAGCCCCTGTATCATTGGCGTTGGGGTTTATGTGATATGAAGGAATCTCCTGTTTGGTAAAGTTAAGCGACATGGGAGGTATGTTATTGTCTTGTGAGATGCTCATTAGTATACCTGCACCTGATCCACACCCAAATGCAATTAAAGATATGATCAATGCGATCATAATTTTCCCTTCGGTTTTCGGGTTCATGGTATCTCCCCTATTATTATTTGTAATCCAATATTTAAATTATACGGTTAAATTAAGAAAATCCATGGTTATAATGATTTAGTTTTTATATATGATCACATCCAGGTTTCATTAAAGATTAGATTATTCTATAGAATCAATTTCACCAGCCACCTTAGTTGTTAATCCTGGGGACTCGATAAGGGACAATTAAAAAACAAAAATTAAAGATATTATAATCGTAAACTCTGTTGTTGTGAACAAAAGCAATCTAATCATAAAAACCAAAATAGAAGGTATTTTGGTTACTAACTGGTCAGCACATACAACAGAGATAGCACCATAGCGACAATTCCAAATCTCCAATCAAGAAATGAAGCTATAAATACGAAGATGAATATTGACAATGCCTTGAACTTTTCATGCAAAATAAAGTCAATGGTAGATGTTGTAAATTCTGAGGGTATGTAATATGCGTATATCCCGTCTGCCACATCAAACACCATAGCAGGACTGCTGCTCCATATTTTTATGTTATCTGCTATTTGTGCTCTTTCTGCGGATTCTCTTCTACTTTTGCCTACTCCTATCCTAAGTTTTGCACCATTATCCAAAGCATGCCATGCAGAATCTATTCCTGCCCTCAGTGCTACATCCTTTGCTGGTAGATTTGCAATAAGATCGTCTCCACCTTCTTTATAACCTTCTACCTTTCCTCTGCACTCAGTTTCGATGAAATCCTTTATATCGTTCATCACCTTCACAAGCTTTTCCCTGCCATTTTTTTCTATAAACTTCGTGGAGTCTATAACATCCATGAACAGGTAATTATCATAGGAAGAAGGTTTACCTCTTAATTTTTCCGGTTTAGATGAAAAGGCTACTGCAAATTCACCACCAAGCTTTGTGAATCCTACACCAGACATATCGTTTATCTCTTTGTTTAAGTTTATTGCTCGTTCTGTTGCAGCAGCTCCGGTCATTCCAACCGCAGCTCTTACATCGACATCTTTGTTCATTCCAAACACTATAAGTTCCAGTGCTGTTCTTATGGCGTCGTTTTTTGATGGAAGCAACGAAACGATTTCACAAGCACTTTTTTCAATAATTACGCCCTTTTCTTTTTTTATTATATCAACGAAACCATCGATGATCTCATCGTGGTCGAATGCTTCCACATACAGATATCTATCACTTCCAATGATTATGTTACTCAGGAGGGCGTATTCATCTACCCTATTATCTGGTGGTTTTAATTCTATGAATCTTCTGTTTTTTGGGATATTATCTTCCCCAATTTCATTAATAAGGTTGTAAAAGATTTTTTTGGTTGTAATATGTGCATGATCAAGTTCTAAAAGCATGGTTTTTGTATAATTTATCATATCAACGTATTCTCGTTCTATCTCGTTTGTTGGATGGTATTTTGTCCCTATGCTTAAAACTTTGGTTTTAAGGAAAAATCCGAAGATGATTCTCAGTAAATACTCTGTTATCATCGATTATCCTCCCTTCTCTAAAACTATATCAAAGTGTCCTGGTTTTTCCATGAGTATGCTTGGTTTAACAGATACAATAGGAAACCTCCATGTTCCTGATCTTGCAGCTATTGTACTTGCAATGTTTCTTGAATTTTTCTTTACAAATGCATAATCATGATCGTTGATGGTTATAGAGACATTGTAGGGGGCTTCCTCAATTACTTCATCTGAATAGATGATATTAAGTTCAAAGGATCCAGGTCTCGTAAAAAGGTCGTTTCTTACAGCAACAAGTGGAGCATGATCAAGTTTGAGCCTATCTCCAACTGTAACCGCAATGTTTCCTGCATTTTTTACAACATCTTTGTAATCTTTTGGATTTACAAGCACAAACAAAATAAAATCACTGGTTCGCTCAGCATCTTCCACCATATCAAGGACTTTATCGAAGAGAGGGATTTTCATAAGTAGCCCCTCTATCTTAGGTTCGATTCCTTCTTCTCTGCTTTTTGTTATTCTATCAATTGCTTCCTTTGCAATTGCAATACCACTTAAGTTTTTACTTTTCTTTGATCTGTAGACATCCATACCCTTCTTCTCAAGTTCACCTAATATCTGTGAACATATCCTCTGTAGGATGTTTTTTATCTTTTTTGGCTTTGTAGGAGTTCCAATTGATATTTTTCCATCTTTTATTGTATAGGGGATCCTTTTACCAGAGATATCATGGAACTCATCATAATATTCCCTAAATGTGTCATTTGATAGTATTTTTGCATTCAACTCTTCAGCGGTTTTTAATATAAAATGGTCAGCTGTTGTACCAGATGGAACCTGTGTTATCTTTCCATTCTCCAGAAACTCCAAGAACTTTTCTTTCTCATCTATTTCATGACGAAGAGATGCATCTGCTATGATTAAAGGATCGTAACCTAATTTCTCCAATACTCCTGTTGCTTCTATTATATTAGCAAATTTTGGTTTTTCATTATCCTCTCTTCCGAAATGAGCAACGTTAGATGCATCAACCACAACTTTCAATCGATCACCTTTTTTCGTAGTTTGCAAGGCATCTACACTTTCCATCAGCCTGATTTAGAACTATTTCAACATTATCTTCCTGGATATTTATTGTATTGAAGGAAGGAGTATCATTTCCCCTGAGTTTCAGTGAGGAAAAAGTTCCTGCAGTAACAAAGGCGGTACCCTCAAGAATCCAGACATGAGGCACATGTTTATGTCCTGAAAGTACAAGATCAGCACTTCCCTCTATTACGGACTTAAGAATGTCCCCAGCATCAGCTAAAACATTTCTTTCACGACCTGTTTTGGGAACCGGTATAATATGATGATGTAAGGCTATGATTTTAAACAAATTATTTGCTCGAAGTTTATCTTCCATCCATCTTTGTTGAGATCTTCCAACTTTTCCATAATCCAAATCAGGTTCGCTGCTATCCAATCCGATAACTTCTATTTCATGATTTCTAACCCTTAAGGTACTATATCGCTCTTTTATAAGTTCCTCAAAACATTCATACCCTACATGCCTCGCATCATGATTTCCTGGAACAACGAGCATTGGAGCTTCTACAAGATCTAAAAATCCTGTTGCCCTCTCAAACTCTGCATAATATCCATTCTCAGTTATGTCCCCTGTTACAACTACCACATCCGGGTTCAATTGATTGATCTTTTTTATGGTATCCGTGATAAGATCCTCCCGAAAATCAATTGCGCCTATGTGAGGATCTGATAGATGAGCAACAAGCACCATTTAAGTCAACCTCATAATAGCCTCTGCCAGATCACCATTCGTATCTTCTAAAGCCTTCTTAGCTTCTTCTTTGCTTACACCAGCCTGGGAAGCCACAAGTTCTATATCCTCATCAGGAATCTCTAATTCTTTTTTCCTCTCTTTTACTTTACCTGTTATTTGATATGTTTTCTGACCCATAAAATCCATCAGGTTTACCTTGGGGTTTTTTATCAAAACTTCCTTATCTTTAAATTTTATTAAGACTTCTGTGACTCCTTTTAGTTCTTTCATGTCCATTCCCATCTTTTTCATTGCCCTTTGCATCTGTTTTAATTGTTTTGGGCTCATTCCCATACCAGGTAACATCATTTACCTCCTTTTCTTGTTTTTACAGCTACGCCTCTTTTAAAATCCAACATCTCATGGCCACTCAAAAGCGACTTACCAAAAGCCAGCAGATCATCTTTCTCATTTACTATCAAAACCTCTTCAGTTGCCCTTATATTTATATCACAATCTATAACGAATTTGGCAAATATACTTTTTCCTTCAAGTGCAAAAGGTTCAGCATCACCATTCACAACAACCCTGTTTCTTGGATAGTGAAAATAAGCATGTAGTCTTTTTGCACCTTCCCATGATAATGCAAAAAAACCATCTCTTGCACGCAATGTTGCAATTAGATTCTTCCCATGGTATATATGTCTTATCTTTCCGGTTTTTCTACTTTTTATTATCTGAACATCTCCATCAAAAAGAGCTTTACCTGCCCCATAACCAAATTGATAATCGGCTATGTATTTTATTTTTTCTTTATCGTCTATATTTATGTTTGGTGCATTGATATCATTGAATTTGAATTTAAAATCAAGGCTAAAGGATTTTATAACATCTTCGCTTACTATAAGCTCATCAAAATTTTTTATGTAGTCTCCAAGAACTTCCGCCACAAGTTTTTTGGAATCTTCATCGTAAAAGAGAGGAACTTCATTTTGTGCAAGCGGATATACTTCATCGATTTCGAGGGGAATTACGCAGAAAGGAACATCGACAACTACCACTTGTATTGGATCTGAATTATTCACATTTTGATTTTTAATTTTATGATAAAATTTTCCCAATTCATCTGAAAGATTCTTCAGGTAGGGTTTTTTAAGTGGAGGAAGTAAAAGAACTCTTTTTTTTTCAGGTAGTCTTTTAAGCCTCTCAAGGTGGCGAAGAACTTCTGGTCTGTTTAAGGATTCAGGGCCGCAATAGAAAAATGAAGATTTTTTAACCACAGGATCGTATCTTTCCATGATATCTTTGTATTTTTTAAGGTTACGAAGAGCATCGAGAAGATATGGATGAGCTCTACATCTTTGTTCTACAAGCTCAAGCAGGCTTCCTTCTACAATCCCTTGCTTTATCTTTCGAATCTCTGCAAAACTTATATAAAGGTTATGATGAGCTATCAATTTCGTTCTCTGTTCCTTTTCCATATCCCTCAGGTCATCTGGTGTGTAATTGTTGCAGATCTTACATGAACAAGGCATTTCAGATAAATTATCCAGTCTGTAGGTTCCAGTCGGCATCATGATACGATCATCTTGAGCATACAGGATATAAGCGGCAGAATCAAAAAGATCACAACCAATAGCAACTGCAAAGGCAAAGATCATAGGATGTCCTGCCCCCATAAGATGTCTTGGTCTTGAATCTGGAAGATTAGATATGGAAGCCATCATGACATCCAAAAGATCTGAGAAGCGATAGGATTCAAGCAGGGGAACAACAGCTCCTATGGGATGTATATCAAAATCCATACTTCCTAAGATTTTCGCACATCTTGCCCGCAGATCCAAGTAGGTGGAGCCTTGTACAACAGAATTCAAAATTAGTTTATCTCTTATATCCAATGCTTCCTTTGCCCTTTTAAGCGTTATATCAAGCTCTTTTTCAGCTCTTTTTCTATCCACAAAAGGAGGAGTTGGAATATCAAGTGAAGTTCCAATATCAGCACCAATTTTCTCTTGAAATTTCACTATCTCTTTGTTTGTAACATCGATATCACCATATTCTAAAAGCTGGAAAGATCCAGAATCTGTGACGACAGGACCATGAAAATTAATAAGGTTATGTACATCACTTTTTAGAGCTTTATTTTTAAGGTCATCATTTTTGTAGATTATATAGGCGTTTGTTATGACTACTTCAGCTCCATATTTTTTAACATCCAAAATTTGTTTTTCTGGATGAACAACAGGCATAAGAGCAGGTGTTTTTATGTTTCCGTGAGGAGTCTCCAGGACGCCAATTCTTCCCATCGCGTCCTTGTATTTTACTTCAAAGTTCAATCTTCTCACCTTTAATGAAAGATAATCTTTTCGACATCTCCCTTATCCTATCAGAAGAATTGTTTAACTTTCCAATTTCACAACCACATATACATTCCTCAAACTGAGGACACACTATGAATCTTGATTTTTTTGAGTTTAAACTATCTATTCCAAACTCCTGTATGTTTCTCAAGACTCTTCTTTTTAATCTTATATCATAAACATCTCTGCAAAGATATACGGGAGTTTTCACGGTTGATGGAAGCTTTTCCGATCCTCTTACCTTTTTGCGCTCACGTTCACGCCTTTTAGCTATCTTACCGCCAGAATCAACTAATTTTGGATCTCTAAATGGGATCCCAGCGTCGCTTAATGCTATCATTCGCTCATCGTCCACCGAAAGAGGTTTTTTAATACATTGGGGTGATGGTGACGCAATGGTTCCAGCTTTTTTTCCAAAGAAAGGTCCCTCTCCCACATGAAATCCAGCCTGTATTAGAGCAGATCTTACAGGTGCTGCAGAGGTATAGGTCGATAAGGTACCATCATTCTTTAATCTGTTCTTTATAATATGGAAAAATTCAAGGGTATAAAGCTCTGGAGATTTTGCTGGACTGAATGGATCTAAAAATACAGCGTCGTACTTTCGATGATTCTCCATTTTTTTGATTATGTCTCTTGCATCCCCACAGAATAATTTTATTTTGATGTTCTCTGGTATATCCTCTTTGTGAAATCTAAAAGCAGCGAATCCCTCATTGTACAATTTATCCTCTATTGCTTTTTTGATTATTTTATGTGATTTTAGCGGACTTGGAATAATAAGAGCAGTTGCAAGTGTTTCTTTCGATATTTCAATCATGTCGATTTTAATTTTTACATCATCGCAAGCTAAAAACTCAATACAGGAAGATGCATTGTATCCCAAACCACTGCAAATATCCAGGACATGTATATTCTCTTTTCCTTTAAGATTGGATGGCTTTACAAATCTCTCAAGCGATTCTTCAACTGCTCCATGATATGTATGCATAGTCTCTGATTTTCCATCTAAAACATTTGATCTTAATGTATAAGATCCATCGGCTGTCTTTATCAAAAAATCTCCTAAAGCATTTCGCGCGCGAAATCTTGCATTTCTATCTCCTCTTCTTTCAGCTTCAAAACATTCTCCAACGATGTTAAGAACATCTTTTGAGATGGTTAGAGGATGATATTTTTCTTTTTTCATTTAGATCTTGTTACATCTTCCATTGTATAATGTATTCCTTCTTCATCGAGTTTTCTTGTTATGCTCTTGGTCATTCCACCTACTGCAAAAACAAGCACGCTAAGCCCCCTTTTTGCCGCAGCAACAGTGGCATAAGGGGTTGCAAATTCAAAATCAGTTGCAATCTCCAATTTATCTACAACAGCCTTTGAAACCGTTCCCATAACACCAATCTTGTCAAACCCTCTTTTGTATATCTTTTTGATCCTATCAAGGTCACAGGCTCTTGATCCACCTTGACTTATGGTTGGAAGTTTTATTATAAACACATTACCGTGCTCAAGTTCTATTGTACCACCTAAATCAGTGAGGGCTACATCCCAACCAGCTTTCGCGTCATGAAGCACCTTCGCGTATGCAGATGTTTTATCTTTTGTTGCATACAATGTTCCATTCTCCATCTTAAGCCAAACTTTATTGCCTGCTTTTAAATCTTCTTTTGCTATTGCAGGCCATATTGATTTGTAGGCACTTATTGTGTCTGTGACCTCATCTGCGTATCTTTTAAGATCAGAAGCCTCCTTTTTTATCTTATCAATTCCTCTTTTTGTGATCTTATACCTTGGATGTCCTGTTTTGGTTTCAACAAATCCCCGATCTACCAGAATTTTTATATTCTCAGAGACAGCTTGAATGGTTATTCCAAGTTTTTCTGCAATGTCTTTTTGCCTTAGATGCGGTTGCCCCTTGGCTATTTCCACAAGTATTTGAAATCGCGTAAGTTCTCCTCTTTTTTTGAAAACCTTCATTTATCCACCAACTTTGAGTCCTTTATTGAAGAAAACTGTATTATATGAGTTTCTCTCATGATCCCAGACTACATGGAACGGAGTATAAAGAAGAAAACAACTTCAATTATATAACAAATAAGTCAAACAGTTCCCTTAAGGGTCTCATCAAACAATCTGAGAAATTTATCCACATTTTTGGATGGAATATACGCACCACAGGCAACCTGGTGCCCACCTCCGCTTCCACCTACCTTTTCTGCTATTTTTCTTATTATTTTTCCAAAATGTATTCCATCGTAAGCCAAAAGGCGAGAACAGCGCAGTGATACTTTTAATCCTTTTTCAATTTCTGTAAAACCAATTATAGGTTTTTTCCAATCTCCATAACTTAAAACCATTCCTGCTATAGTCCCAATTACCTCGCTTTTTATGTCATTTCCATCAAAATACTGAATATTCTGCATCTGGATGATTCTATCCTCATTTTCTATCAACTCAAGCTTTTGGGCAAGATATTTTCTATGTTTAGATAAAAGATGCATCATTTCATCCAATGCGAGTTTTCTATCTCCTTTTAAAATCGAAAGAGCAATTTCTGGATTTTTATGGCGACTGCATGCATTAACTGCTGTTGAAAACTCAGAAGCATCTCGAAGGGAAGAATACATCTCCTCAGCTAAAAACTCGTATGATTCACCTGAGATCAATTTTGGAACATATTTTATGTATTTTTGAGGAACTTCCCTGCTTAACATCTTCACAAGCTCGGAGAATATTTTACTCTTTTCATCCGCTGATAGATCGCACAGAGTCCTGTATTTTCCGCCTTCTTTTCTGGGAATACCAAGTCTCCTTAACATCAAAATGCATTCTGTCTTGTTGTTTGTTATTGGAAGCCTCACATCGCCAAAATAGGAAAGTGCAACAAAAATAGGTCTTGTCTGCCTTCCATAAATTAAAAGATCGTTTACGGATTCTACCCAACCTGTTCTAACACTATCTGCAAGTATTCTCTGATTCAAACCATTTAATTTTCCAAACAAAGCGTTTTGCATATCACCCACGGCACCCAAAACACCCAACCAACTTAGATCATAAAATCCAAAAGATCTTGCAAGATAATATGCCATACCACTGCCTGAGATCTCATAAGATCCGTCTATTCCATGAAAATGAGGATTGATCTCCAAGAGCCCTTTAGAGGAAAGTTCCAGATTCCTTTTCCTTACTGGTGGATGATGATCCAAAATCAAAAGTTTTGATGATTTTATCTTGGGATCCAAACGCTGCCCAGAGCCAAGATCCGCTAATATGGTAAGTTCATTTTCAAGTTTAATATTATCTATTTTATCCAAGGTTATAAAATCAATTTCATGTTCCTTTCCAAGACGATCCAACATAGAGGATAAAATGGCTCCGGCTGTTATGCCATCACAGTCAATGTGGCTGTAAATTTTAATATCCTCAGCACTCCTGACCATCTCATGGGCTTTTTGGAATGCTTTTTTCATAACTTCTTGGCTTTCCATCTACTAACTCCCAAATGAATTGAAAAATTTATTTTATCTCTTTATAATTTCTCTATGACAATGATATAAATTTTTAACTGACGAAACATCCCAAATCAAGACTTTGATCGTGATCCTTTGATCATGTTACTCAACTTTATGAGAATCTCCCTTTTGGGCATATTTTTATCTACAGATACCCTTCCTGAAGCCTCCCACCACGATTTAGGATATGATTTATCTTTTTCAACTTCAGGATTCAGTTTAAGTTTCTCTGCTGCCCTTGATATTTCATCTAAGGTCGGTGAAGGTATGGCATATTTTTTTGGAATTTTTCTTCCCTCTTTTTTAGTTCTTTTCGAGTCAATATAAACAGGCCATATTATTGTTCTTATAATTTTCCCTCCTAAAATCAAGTTATTCGGCTATATCTTGTAAATAACGCCCCAACTTCATCAACATAGCCTTAACTGTGTATTCGTCAGGCGTTATAGCATCAATTCCATATTCCATCAGAACTTTTTTAGTGATGGGACCAATTGCAGCAACGATGATATCCGCCCTTAAAGATTCTATTAATCTTCTCCTATCTTCACTTTTTGCAACTTTAAACAGGTTTTTTACTGTCAAAGGACTTGTAAAGGTTATAATATCTATTTTTCGTGTTATTATATGTTCTATGAGTTGATAAACCCTTGATCTATCCTTCGGAATGCCTGATTTGTAAGCTTCTGCTAAAAAAACTTGTGCTCCTCTTTTTTTTAAACCTTCTGGAAGTACTTTCCTTGCGATCATGGTTCTTGGGAGTCCTATTTTTTTATCCCGCACGTCAACATCCTCAAAGACTTCCAGAAGACCTTCTGCAGTATAATCATCAGGGATCATGTCGACTTTCATTCCATATTTTTCCAAGACCTCTTTTGTTTTAGGACCTATAACAGCGATTTTACAATTTAATGTGGTATTATCACACGATTCAAAAAATGATTTAACCGCTGCAGGGGATGTGAATATGATCCAATCAAGCTTATCAGCCATTTTGCACAATTTTATGAGGGATTTGGATCTTAAAATTTTAATTTCGAGGGTAGGTGCAACAAATGGAATTCCACCGTAGGCTTTTACGATCTTGACAGCCTCATTGCATCTTTCAGCCGGTCTTGTTATTGCAATTGTTTTGCCTTTAAGGTCTTTCATGATTCAACCTTCTTAATAAATTCACAACGTCCCCCACAATCACTACAGCAGGGGGTTTTATTTTCTTTTTGGTTATATTCCCTAATGTACCTGTTATTATCTTCTGATCAGGTGTTGTACCTTTTTCAATCACACAAACAGGAGTTTTACTATCTCTATTCTTCATCATCTCTGCTATGATCTTATCCAGCCTTCCAATACCCATCAAAACTACTATCGTATCGGCAGAAAAATCCCATTTTACATGTTTTTTACCTTTGCTTGGGTCTTCATGACCTGTTACAACTGTAAACGATGAAGCTATCCCTCTATGAGTAACCGGAAGTCCGACAGAAGTTGGAACACCTATAGCAGACGTTACACCAGGGATGATTTCAACATCGATCCCTTCTCCAATAAGGGCGAGCATCTCCTCACCTCCTCTTCCAAATACAAAAGGATCTCCGCCCTTAAGTCTTACGACCACCTCATGTTCTTTACCTTCTTTTATAAGAATTTGGTTGATTTCATCCTGAGTTTTATGATGAAAACCTGCCTTTTTTCCAACATAAATAAGTTTCGCGCCTTTTGCATACTTTAGAATTTCGTCATTCGCAAGTCTGTCGTATACAACTACATCGGCCTTTTTTAGGACATTTATAGCTTTTAGAGTTATAAGTTCAGGATCTCCTGGACCAGCTCCCACTAAATAAACCACCATCAACTCACCGATCAGATCCAAAATTAACAATTCCCTTAAAAAACCTCAAACCATCATCAGAACCTAAAACAGCTTCAGAAGCCCTTTCTGGATGTGGCATTACAGCACAAACAAGCCCACTTTCATCACAAACACCAGTTATGCCTTCCATTGATCCATTTGGATTCTCATGAACAAATTTTAAGACTATTTGATCCTGATCATGAAGCTTTTTTAGGTTTTCTGTATAATATCTGCCTTCAGCATGTGCTATTGGCATCCTTATTAATTCATCTTTTTTGTACATACTTGTAAATGGAGTTCTCGTTGTTTTAACTTTTAAGTTGGTCCATTTGCAGACGAATTTTGCATTGCTGTTTATTGTAAAGACTCCTGGTACAAGACCAACTTCTGCAAGTATCTGTGCACCGTTGCATATCCCAAGAATCGGCTTTTCTTCCGATGCTGCTTGTTTTATACCTTCTATAACTGGAGTTATCCCTGCTATAGCTCCTGCACGAAGATAATCTCCATAAGAGAAACCTCCAGGAATCACAACTGCGTCAAAATCAGATAGATCCTTTTGATCCCACCAGACATAATCTGGCTCGGCTCCAGCAAGTTTCAAGGCATGGAACACATCCCTGTCGCAGTTTGAACCAGGAAACCTTATGATCGCCACTTTCATTATTTTTCATCTCTCTTCATTATTTTTATTCTGTAGTTGTGAATTACAGGATTGCAAAGAAGTCGCTGACACATCTCATCTACTTTTTTCTGCGCAACTTCCTCATCTTTCTCATCGAGAGTGAATTTTATTATTTTGTATGTATCAGTTTCTTTGACCTTATATCCCAAAAGAGCCAGAGCTTTTTGTATGGTTGTGGCTTCTGGATTTAGAACGCCCTTTTTTAGACTTATTTTAACTTCGGCACCGTATTTCATATGATCACCAAACCGAAGATAGGATTTGATCCGAGAACTTTAAGAAAAATTGCTGAACGGAGTTCAGCAAACTTGCAACGAACAGTTGCAAGAGTTCATAAAACTCAGGGGACCAAAGGTCGCCTTTCTGATCAATCCTTTGGAGAAGGATTGACCCAAAAGATAAGTTTTGATCAACCTTTATTAAAGTTTGGTCGTTATGTTCCACTTTCTCATATCCTCATCATCCAATAATCTTAAGGCAACCTTTCTGTAGGCTTCAATTACTCCAGCTTCACCTTTCCTGAAAAGATCTTTGTCAAGCACATCTTGTGTTTTGAGATCCCAAAATCTGCACGTATCAGGGCTTATTTCATCACCCAGAACTATATTTTCATTTGCGTCATATCCGTATTCAATCTTAAAATCAGGGAGAAGAATTCCTCTACTCTTTAAAAAATCCCCTAAGATCTTGTTGATCTTTAAAGTAATCTCTCTTATAAATACGAGTTCTTTTTTTGTTTTGACCAAACCGAGTGCCATTGCAATATCGTCGTTTAACATGGGATCTTTGTACTCATCACTTTTGTAATCCATCTGTATAATTGGAGACTCAAATCTCTGACCTGGTTTAAATGGAAATCGTCGCAAAAGGCTTCCTGCTGCGATGTTTCTGGTTATTATCTCAATCGGGATCATATCAAGCTTTAAGGCAAGGATGTAATTTGGTTTTATAAGTTCTATGTATTGAGTTTTAATCCCAGCATCCCTCAGCACTTCAAAAAGCTTTGCAGAGATTAAAGAATTGTAAAATCCCTTTTTTTCAATCGTATCTTTCTTTTTTCCATCTCCAGCAGTTATATCATCCCTAAATTTTATAACAACTTTTTCTGGATCATCTGTTTTGTATATATCCTTTGCTTTGCCCCTGTATATTAACTTTCCAATCTTTATATTCATGTTACTCCCATTTTTTATATTTTTATAATGCCTAAACGGTTATATATGTTAGATACAATTATGTTATGTTAATTCGTATATTGATTTCTTATCTGATTTATTATAAGATATGCTGATCGGGTGAAATTATGTGCGGGATAGTGGGATGTATACTGAATAATGAAAAAGCTGCACCTATACTTTTAGAAGCTGTAAAAAGATTAGAATATAGGGGTTATGATTCTGTAGGTATTGCAACACTTGATCATGATATTCACATTAAAAAAGATAAAGGAGAGATTGCTGCTGTTGATGAGGACCTAAACTTGGCTGATCTTTCGGGAAATATGGGTATAGCACATGTAAGATGGGCAACCCATGGGCTTCCTACAAAAGAGAACGCACACCCCCATATAGATTGCAAAAATAAAATAGCGGTAGTGCACAACGGTATAATCGAAAATTATAAAAAACTAAAGGAACAGCTTGAATATGAGGGACATGAATTTAGATCTGAAACAGATACAGAGGTTATTCCACATTTAATTGAAAAATACATGAATAAGGGACATGATCTGGAAGTTGCAACCAGATCTGCTATTAGAAACCTTAGAGGGTCCTATGCAATAGCAGTAATGTCAAAAGACGAACCAAATAAAATAATTGGTGCAAGAAAAGAAAGTCCACTTATTATTGGAAAAAACAAAAAAGAATATTTTGTTGCGTCAGATGTACCTGCTATATTACAGCATACGAATAACATCATCTACCTTGATGATTATGAAATGGTGATCCTAAACGGGAAGGATGTGGTGATAAAAGACCTAGATGGTAATCTGGTTGAAAAGGAAACCCACATTGTCGATTGGACAGCAGATATGGCAGAGAAATGTGGTTATGACCATTTCATGCTAAAAGAGATCCATGAACAGCCAGAAGCTGTCAGAAATACACTTCTTGAAGCATCTGAAATAAAAGAAATCGTCCAGAATCTTCCGAATTTTAATAGAATCTGTCTTGTAGCATGTGGAACCTCATATCACGCATCTTTAGTGGGTAAATATTTATTTGAGAATCTTGTGGGGATTCCCACAGACGTTATCTTAGCATCTGAGTTTGAATATGCATCTGGAGCTTTGGATGAGGATGTGTTGGTTGTTGTCATAACCCAATCTGGAGAAACTGCAGATTCCCTAAAAGCTTTAAGAATTGCAAACAAGAAGGCAAAAACACTTGCAATAGTAAATGTGGTTGGAAGTACAGCTACAAGGGAAGCTCAGTATGTCATATACACAAGAGCAGGTCCTGAGATCGGTGTTGCAGCTACTAAAACCTATGTAAGCCAGCTTACATGTTTGTATCTTCTTGCAATTTATTTAAGTGGAAAAGAGGAACTTTTAGATAAAATTCAAAAGATCCCAGAGTATATGATGGATGCTCTCAAAAAAGAAGATTACATAAAAAAAATAGCAAAAATATACAAAAACACGCGTGATTTTTTCTTTATAGGAAGGGGTTTTTCATATCCGACTGCTATGGAAGGAGCACTTAAGCTTAAAGAGATAACATACATACATGCGGAGGGCTATCCTGCAGGTGAACTAAAGCATGGTCCGTTGGCTCTTATAGACGAGGGAGTTCCAGTTGTTGCAATAGCTCCAAAAGGCGAGAGTCATAAAAAAACTTTGGGGAATGTTGAGGAAGTAAAAGCAAGAGGTGCTCATGTGATAGCTCTTGGATCATCTGAGGATGAGTTTTTGAGATCCGAAGCACATGATATGATCGAGTTTGAAGATGAAATTCAAGAGATTTTCTCCCCAATTCCATACATAATCCCTCTACAACTCCTATCTTATTATATCAGTGTTGAAAAGGGCATAAATCCAGACAAACCAAAGAATCTAGCTAAGTGCGTGACGGTCGAATGAGTTTCCAATAAATGCTTTATTTTTATGGAAAGGAATCATGGTGTTGGAGTTATTTATCCCTGATGAAGGTAAAACAATAGAAATTTTCAGATAGATAAGCTATTCGTTGTTAAGACCATACCAAACATCTTCAAAGGAGTATCAAAGGAAAATCTGCGTTCGTATATCAAGTTCTCCCAATTCACATTCAACAACGAAACTAACTGGTTAAAAAAGGCTCTTAAATTACTATTAAATCATTGCACTATTTCAAATAGATTAACGAAAATTTAAATATCGAATTACATGATGAATGAGAATAAAGAATCCCAAAAATCCACATACACTTGATTCCTATTATTGAAATAAAAGCAAATTACAAAAGTTAGGTAGATTAAATGTCGATAATTCAAATAGAAGAAAATCTAAAAAAGTACTATGGATTGTTGACATTGTTATGTGTGATTTTAGGATTCGCATTTCCTCAATTTTCTGTTCTATCTCCGTACGTGCCTTTTTTTCTTGCTATTTTAGTTTTTTGTATGGTCATTGAACATAGTGTAGGTGATTTTACAAAGATCGTCAAACATCCGCTAAGTGTCCTATCCCTCACTTCCTCAAATCTTTTGTTGTATCCTCTTATCGGAATTTTGTTTGGATATTTCCTGCTACCACAAAAGGACATTTATACCGGAATAATTCTTTTATGTTTTGCTCCTTCGCCTGTTGTTGCTGCATTGTGGACTGAGATGTCTGATGGAGATGGCACAATATCCATAACCACCGCCCTTTTTTCCATGATGTTGAGCATTGCTGTTTATCCAATTGTTCTGTATTCTATGGGCATGGCATCACCAGGACTTTCAGTTGAGATATTCAAGCTTCTTTCTCTGAGTATATTTGCTCCGGCAATTATTGCACTTTTTTTAAGAGTCGAAGAGGAAAAATACATTCCAACAAAGAAGTTAATGACACTTATCTCCTCTCTTGTTGGTCTTTTTATAATAATAGTTGCTATCGCTAACATGTCATCTAAAGTGTTATCAAATGAGTTCAGCTTGATCCTACAGCTTGGCATATTTGTAACTATTTTGCTTATAGCAGGATTTGGATATGGATATCTCTTAGGCAGGTTATTGAAGGTCCAAAAAAA
>CAZLGO010000017.1:0-25371 GCA_964559295.1 uncultured Methanobacteriaceae archaeon | reverse complement strand
TGAACTTTATTCAACCCTTTAAAAAAGCGTTGATGCAAACACACTTTTGATGAACCTTTATTAAAGGTTCTTAGGAAAGGTTGATCAAAACCTACGTTTAGGTCACTCCTCTCCTAAAGGATTTTACATATCAAATTCTCAAGATCATCAAAGACAACATCCAATCCGCACAAGCTTGGGATGTAGTTCGCTGCCTTTGCTGAATCAACCCCCACAACCTCAAATCCAAGCTCTTCAATGGGAGAGACTACCATACAAGTATCACAGACGATTTTACCACCTGCTTTTTCTATCAAATCCGAAAATCCCATTCTATCTGCAGCAGCCTTCATGAAAATTGATGTACAGATCCAAAGCTCTTTTTTTAATTTTTTACCAGCAAGCAAATGGACTATTTTTTTGATCTCCTCAAGGGAAGAGTGTGGGCATCCTAAACATATAAAATCAGGTTTTTCGTTCGTCGTTGAAAGTTTTTCCCTTACATCATCGATTGTCGTCCTATCAAGGATTATCTTTTCCATTTTTGGATCTTCAAAAGCCTTTTCATACTCAGGAGTCACTCCTTCAACATGATAAAGTGCAACAGCCCCTGAAGATGCCAAAGCCGCCCCCAAACTTTTTAAATCATTGCTTGACGGAGGTTTTTTAAATAAAAAATATGGTACACCATCTCCCACAGCATCTCCAACGAACTGACCAACTGCTCCATAATCTGATCCATCGATTTTAGTATCAACTTCAACAACAAGGTCAGCTTTCCTCTCTTCATCAAAATGATAACCATATTTTGGTGTTTTTCCACAAATAGCAGCAGCAAGCGCCCCGGGTCCACCTTCTCTATTTGTTCTTGCACCTAAAACAGAATTTGCATAACAAACAGCAGATGATTCAGACCACGCAATATGAGAACCAAAAACAGGTACATTTCCAACGAGATAGGGTGTACATGTACATGTGGTCATAACATCCATTTTTCTGTAGGCTTCAATTATTCTAAGCTGCCTTTTTGCAAACGCCTGCGAAAATCCAAGTTCCCTCCATATCTCAAGATCAACTCCAGCAGGATTCAATGTGGAGGGAACCTTTGTCTTTGCATCCCTTGATATATCCTCTAAAAACTCTAAACCTGCATCTCCAATTGTTTTATATGAAACACCTGAAATTTGAGCTGATTCTATTTCAACAAACTCTTCTGCCCCGTAAATATCACCCAAGGCTACCAGAATTTCCATGCTTTTTTGGATGGCATAACCATGTTCTCCTTCGTACATCTCCTCTTCTTTTGATGTGAGATACATGAGAATCCCTAATTGCCAAGTTGCATGCCCACTATCTCATTCACCATTTCAACAAAACTAGTCATGGATTTGTAGGGCACAACAGCACCTGCTGCGATATTATGACCGCCACCTGTACCACCAAAATTTTTGGATGCATCAGCCAAAGCGCGCCCCAAATTTACGCCTTTTTCTGTGAGATTCATGGTGGTCCTTGCAGAAATCTTTATCCTATTATTGTCTATTTTAGATATGCCAAGTGCAGGCTTTTTTGGATCTAAGATCCTAAGCTCAATTCCTATGCTTGATAGAGTACCCATCAAGCCTGCTTTTTTCTTATCATCCGTGTAAATGTACTGTACATTATCTAAACTCATATAACCTTCTTTTTTTATCCAATTTATCCCCTTTATGACGCTGTCTTTGTATTTTCTAAGAAGCATCAAAGCCTTATCAACCGTACCATCTCTTTCACCAAGACATATACTCAATGCAATGCCATAATTTTTGTTTTTGCCACATGCATCTAACATGTTTGAGTAGTCCGCAATGTTTCGCAAAACACCGCTTTCGTTGGGGATTTCATAAACCCTGCCAAATACCTCAGAATTTATCTCCATGAGTTCCTTTGTTAAGATATCCTTCTCCTCGTTGTTCAAATCAGTAAATTTGATCCCATAAGGCAGATCGTGTTTTTGTAAAAACACCTTAGATCCGTCAAAATCTCCAGAAATCCCGGGAAGAACGGGATTAAAGGTATATGCCAATGCTCTATAAAGGGGTTCTGTTTTTTTGTAAGATATCCTCAGATCATCCCTTATTTCTAAAGCTCCAGATTTTTCTCCCTCATCAAGTATCATCTTATTAAAACCCAATGCACCATCCTTACACTGCATATCTCCGAATGCCCCAACTAAGGCAAGATTTGCAAGATCTTCATTTTTCATTTCACGGACAATCAAATATGAGATTCCAGAAGCACTTATTTCCCTTGTTCCATCCACTCCAAAAAGATGGGAGTTTAGGTGGATGATGTTTTCATAGTTTTTATCTTGATTTATGATCTGATGATGATCTGCGACTATCACGTCCCCCTTTAATCTTTTTATGGAATCTAAGTGGGCGCTTCCCATATCACAGAAAATGAACACTTTGTATTTTTGATGAGAAAGCTTTTTTATGAACTTTTCCCCGAGCCTTGGAACTATTGTAACATGAAATTTACCATTTTCCCTGGAAATGGCATTGCAAATGATTCCTGCAGCAGATATCCCATCAGAATCGTTGTGAGAGATTATTCTCACGATATGATCCTGGTCTATATGTTTTCTTAAGAGATTGCACACCTCTTCAGCTTTATTTAACAAGTAACGCTGCTTTTTTTGGCTCATATTTCCATCCTTCAGGGAGCACACCTTCTCTTGTATAATATCTGACCAATCTTCTTATCTTAGATTCTATAATCTGCAAACCTCTCTTGGAGTGAAGATCCTTTGGATTCTCCTTTAGATGATCCCTCACATTCACAGCCTTTCTTATCAGATTCATAAGATCTTCTGGGTACTTAAGCCCCTGATTATGCTTTTTTAGGATTTTGGTTATTTTATTTCCTGTTACACGCTTTACATTTGGAATCCCGTATTGATCCCTGAGTATTATTCCAATCATACTTGGAGAATGTCCTTCCTTTGTAAGTTTTAAGATGATCTCTTCAATCTCCTCTTTTGTGTATTCAATCCATTCTGGCGAAATTACCATTTAATCACCTCCATACCATAATGCAAATTTTTCAAATGATTTTCTACGATGTGAAATTTCATTTTTTTTGCCTGTCTTCATCTCGCCAAAGGTTTTATCGTAACCATCAGGATAGAAAATGGGATCATATGCAAAACCATGTCTTCCTCTCTCTTCATATGAAATATGCCCCCTGATAACGCCTAAAAAAACCTTGGGCTCGGTATTGGGCGCACAGAACCCAACGGCCGACCTGAACTCGGCATATCTGTCTTTGAAATTGTCCATAAGTTTTAGGACCCCTCTGTTGCCGATTGTTTTTTGAACATATGATGAATACGTCCCTGGAAACCAGTTTAGGGCTTTTATAAAAATACCTGCATCTTCCACTATAACTGGTTTTCCAAGATCTTCTGCAGCATGTTTGGCACCATATTTGGCAACTTCAACGAGCTTGCCTTGTATTTCTGGATAGAGGGTTTCTATATGCTTAACTTCTATGCCAAAATTTCTTAAGATCCCTTTGGCTTCTTCTACTTTGTGTTTGTTGGTGGTTATAAAGTTTATCTTCATTTCAAAAACCTCTTTTATGTTATGCATCAAAGAAAAAAACATTCTTTCAATGGTTATGTTGAATTTTAGAGTTTTGAAGATATTCAAAAAGTCCAACTGAAGCTATATACGCTTTTTAAGTGACGTCCTATAAAAACAAAATTTCCACATCCTTTATCCTTTCAAAATCCCTATCCTTGTAACTATTTAATCCATAATCTTTGGCTATGCTGTATTGATAGGTATCGTTAAAGTTCAAATTCAATTTTTTCTTGAAATCATGAACTATTAAAACCTATCAATTAATATATTTTGGGATCTAAACTTATCTTCAATCCAATTTTTTGTTTTAGAAAGTTTTTCTCCAATCCTACCATGAGTGTATTCAACTGGAACATCAAAATCCAAATTTTCAAGGGCTAAACAGTAAGTTTTACCCATATTAATGAAAATTTCTTTAAATTTTCTGTTATTCAAAATTCACATGTTTTCTTTGTCATGTTTTATATGATAACAGGCTTTAAAAGAATCTTTCGATCAACTCCCTAAAAAGTTGTATACCGGGCCCTTCTTTCAATTTCATCAATTTTCTCGACAATTTCTTCATAATCGTCTGCAATTTTATATCCCTTAAGAATTTCCATGAAACATTCATCTGCAATTTCATAATGAGTACTTCGAAGAGCTTTTTTAAATACCAAAAGATCAACGCCCTTATCTTCAACTAAATCAGAGAATTTTCCTAAACCAAAATCTATGAAAACTAACTTTCCATCCTTTAAAATCATGTTGGATGTTGTAAGATCGCCATGAATTATGCCGCAGTTGTGGAGCTTTGCTATATCTTCTCCTATTTTTCTGGATATATTTTTCATATAAACAATTGAAGAATCTTTAAATACCTCTTTTATAAGCTTTCCATCGATTTTTTCAATTATAAGGGCATTCTCATTTTTGTTTATATCATAAACAAGGGGGGTTACAACTCCACATCTTTTTGCTTCACCTAAAAGCTTTGCTTCCTTTTTTGTTCGTGTTTTTCTTAAATATCCATCGATCTCGCCTATCCTGTAATTTTTTGGAATCCTTTTTTTTATAACAACATCATGATCTAACCATTTATCATAATACAAGTTAGCTTCTGCACCTTTTTCTGCAAGTTCAGGCGGCAGGGTAAGATGCTTCTTCGACCTCCTCATCCATGGAACATCAACGTGATCTGTCCTGTACCTTTGAATAACAGTTGTATCTTCTATCCTTTGGGTTATACCATGCTTATACATCAACTGCCCAACCCACGCTATCATAGCACCATTGTCTCCACAATATTGTAGGGGAGGCACGTAGAACTCTGCAAAATGTTCATCTGACATCACAGCAAGCATTTCTCTCAATCTGATATTTGCAGCTACCCCTCCACATAACATGACTTCCTTTTTTTTCGTGTGGGAAAGAGCCCTCTCTGTAACTTCAACAAGCATGGAAAATCCAGTCTCCTGCAGGCTGTAGCAAACATCTTCTAAAGACGAGCCAGCTTCATATTTCCTTAAAGCAGCTGTTAAAAGTCCAGAAAAGGATAGATCCATCCCTTTAACGGCGTATGGGAGTCTTATGTAGCCATTTGATTTTTTTGCAAGTTTTTCGATCTGGGGACCTCCTGGATGTTCAAGTCCAACAGCCCGTCCAAACTGATCAAGACAGTTTCCTATGGCTATATCTAAAGTTTCCCCAAATACCCGGTATCTTCCAGAATCGAAGGCGATTATCTGGGTGTTTCCACCACTTACATACAAAGATATTGGATCTTCTGCACCGCTAGTTAATCTTCCAATCTCAATATGCCCTATACAATGGTTAACACCTATTATCGGAACATCAAGCAAAAGGGAAAGGGATCTTGCAGCTGTTGCAGCTGTTCGAAGTGCTGGACCCAATCCAGGTCCTCTCGAAAATGCAACCAAATCTACGTCATCCAATTTTAATTTGGCTTCTAAAAGAGCATCTTTTATAAGGGGCACGATTGTAGCAGCATGGTGTTCTGCAGCCTCTCTTGGATGAATACCTCCTTTTGATGGGATTAATGATTTTCCAACAGACGCAAGGATATTGCCATCTGAATCCACAATTCCTATTCCAGTTTTTTCTGCGGTTCCTTCAATTCCAATGCAAATCAACTGTATCACATTAATCAAGTCGGTTTTTTTACAAAGTCAACTTTTCGCATTATAAGGAAAGTTACATATAAGCATGGATGGACGATTCCTATTAATGTATCTATACCCTATCAATAATCACGAAGGTGGTAGAATGAGTGATGGCATAAAATCCTATGGCTCATCAAAGATCCTTGGAGAATTGCAAAACAAAAATTCTCTATTTTTGTGTGTTATTGCAAGTACAAAAACATCTCATATCCATGGAATAACAGGTGCAGGTGCAACGCCTGAGCTCACCGATTACACTCCTGCAGCAGACGTTGAGCTTGTGGTCCATGGAGAGCCAAGGTGTTTGAGCGAGATTCCAAAAACGGTTGTTGAGGGAGAAGCTGCACCAACACCTGCTGTGATAACAAAAGCATCTTTAGAGCTTGCTGATATTCCGATTATGGTGGCAGATGCTGGTGCTGCAATAAAACCAGATCTACCTTACATAAAAATAAATGATAAACCTGGAGAAGACATCAGAACAGGAAAAGCTGTTTCAAATGCAGAAAAAATATTTGAAAAAGGCATTATTCTTGCAAAAACTTTATCAAAATGCACCGATCACCTCATAGTTGGTGAAAGTACTCCAGCCGGTACAACAACTGCTTTAGGAGTTCTAACAGCAATGGGATATGATGTTAAAGGCAAGGTAAGTGGAAGCACACCTGAAAACCCTCATTATTTAAAGCAAAGTGTCGTGACAGAAGGTTTAAATGCAGCTGGAGTTCAGGAAGGGGATCTTTTCGATGATCCATTTCGTGCCATTGAAGTTGTGGGAGATCCCATGATCCCAGCTGTTGCAGGTCTAGCCGCAGGTTCAAAAGTTCCGGTTACTTTAGCAGGAGGTACACAGATGACCGCTGTATCTGCAGTTATTAAACAGGCTGTTCCTGATTTTGAATTTGATAAAATTTGTATAGCAACCACCATATTCGTTGCAGAGGATGAAACTTCAGATATAAACTACATATCAAGACAGATCGCAGGCACACCCATTTATGCGGTTGATCCTGGGTTTGAAAAATCAGATGACGAAGGCCTAAAAAATTACCTAAAAGGTTCTGTGAAAGAAGGTGTGGGGGCAGGTGGAGCCATGATGGCTGCAATTTTAAATGATGTTTCTGTTAGGGATATTAGGATGAGAACAGAATATTTATGCAGAAAAATCTTCTAAACAGAGATTATGTTGAAATTCCAACAGATCAAAACAAAATCCATTAGAATTTTATACGGGTTTCTTCCCTCAAAACATGTTTTTTTAGTTGGTCTTGGATTTTACATTGCTGGAATCCTTTTTGCGTATCTGGAGCCAAATCAAGCTAGATCGGTGTTCGACGGTGGTTTTTATCTTGGAGATATAGAAGCCAAAATACAAGTACCACAAGTCATTACAGCGGACTACTTTATAAATCAGTTTATTTATTATTTGGGTGCAGTATCATTTAATATCTTCATAAATAACCTCCTAAATATTTTATTTTGCATATTCACAGGAATAGCCGTTATTCCAATCCTCTTAATCGGTTTGTTCGCGTTCACAGGTTCTGTAACCTATTTTCTCATTGGGAAGGTGGGAGTTTATAAAGGTCTTTTGATACTTATAGGATCCTTTCATCTTTATTTAGAATTTTTAGCCGCATTTTTGGCTATGGATGCATTTTTAAAGTTTTATGGATCCTTTATAAACGCAATAAGAATGCGCAAACCCAGCAGTTTTAAAAAAGATATTTTAAATGATTTTATACCACTGGTATTAAGGATTGCACTGCTTTTAGCTCTTGCAAGCATACTTGAGGTTTTTTGGAGCACATGGTGGGTCTATATACTGACAAAGCAATATGTATCCTGGTATGACTTTCATTTTGGTGTTTATTCGTGTTTGGTAAAGTAGATTTGAAAAACTAACCTTTTCGTTATTTTCATTGATCAAAATAGCGAATGTTTTCATAGAAAAATATTTTTTGATGAAGTTCAATAAATACCAAAAGATAGAATAAAAAGGAAAGTAAAATGAAATTTAATGAAATCTACGGAGCAGAAATAATCGATTTAGCTCTTTTAATAGGGAATAATTTGATTATAGCAGATCTGCATCTGGGTTATGAGGAAGCCTTGAATGCAGAGGGCATAATGGTCCCAAAATTCCAGTATCAGAAGATCATCGATAGAATGGAGAAGATCATTTCTGATGCAGATGCCAGAGCAATCATAATCAACGGCGATTTGAAGCATGAATTTGGAAAGATAAGCAGACAGGAATGGAATGAAGCTATTAACTTCATCGATTTCCTTAAAGAGCATTTTGAAGAAATAATTTTAATCAAAGGCAATCACGACAATTTCACCAAATTCATAGCTGAAAAAAGTAATCTAAAGGTATATGAAAGTTTTTCACTGGAGAATTTTCTTATATTACATGGAGATAAAATTCCAAAAAATTTTGGGGATATAAGAGAGGATACACTCATAATTGCACACGAACATCCCTGTATCGGACTGAGAAGTTTAGAACGGGTGGAAAAAATAAAATGTTTCCTAAAGGGCAAATTTAAAGAAAAAAATTTGATAGTGATGCCATCATTTAATTTCCTTACTGAAGGCTCAGATGTTCTGCAAGAAAAACCATTATCTCCTTTTTTGAATAACGCGTCTCTTATTGATTTCGAGGCATTTGGAGTTGAAAATTTTGAGATTTTTTACTTTGGAAAACTGAGAAACATGATCGCTACCACAGATTATTTGCGATTGAATTATGGATGAAAGGCCTGCGTCTAACTGCCAACTTTAATATAACGAGAATTTTTGATTTTTCCACTTCAAAATCTTTAAAAAAGCCTTATTCAATTAACATAGATCTGCAGATCAGCGAAACAAGACGAAAAGAAAAATGAATGATAAAAATGATCGAAAAACAGGAGAAAATTTACAAAGACAAGGAAATCTATAAAATATTACATCCTCTGGTTAGAAAATGGTTTAAAAGTAAATTCAAAGGGTTTTCAGCCTCACAAAAATATGCTATAATGGACATACACAACCGGAGTAATGTTTTAATTTCATCCCCAACTGGATCTGGAAAAACCCTTACAGCATTCCTTTCCATAATCAGTGAGCTGGTAACACTTGAAGACAATGGTGAGTTGGAGGATAAAGTATACTGTGTTTATGTTTCTCCTTTGAAGGCATTGGACAATGACATCGAAAAGAATCTTAAGGAACCACTTTCTGAACTTGAGAAAATTGCCAAAAAAGAACTCAAAGTCCGCATAGCAGTTAGAACTGGGGATACAAGCCAATCACAAAGATCAGCAATGCTTAGAAAACCTCCTCATATACTCATCACCACTCCAGAGACACTGGCAATTATTCTATGCGCTCCCAAGTTCAGAGAAAAATTAAAGGATGTGAAATACGTTATAGTCGATGAAATCCATTCACTGGCAGATAACAAAAGAGGGGTTCATTTAAGCCTGACATTGGAAAGGCTGCAAAATCTGGCAGGAAGATTTACAAGAATTGGGTTGAGTGCAACTGTACATCCACTTGAGAAGGTTGCAAGGTTTTTGGTTGGCTATGAAAATGGCAAGGTCAGGGATTGCAAGATAGTAGACGTGAATTATTTAAAACAATTAGATATCAAAGTTTTATGTCCTGTTGAGGACATAGTGGGCGCTGATCCAGAAGAGATGAACGATGCCATATATAATCTGCTTGATAAACTCATAAGCACTCATAAAACGACTCTGATATTTACAAACACGAGAAGCGGTACAGAAAGCGTGGTATTCAATCTTAAAAAGCGGTTTGGAGATAAATACAATGATGATAATATTATGGCGCACCATTCATCCCTTTCAAAGGAATTACGTCTTGAGGCAGAGGATAAGTTAAAGAATGGGGAATTAAAGGTTGTTGTCTCATCCACATCCCTTGAGCTGGGAATAGACATTGGTTACATAGACCTGGTCATACTGGTTAGTTCTCCAAAATCAGTCTCAAGAGCCCTGCAGCGTATAGGAAGAAGCGGACATAAGTTGCATGAAAAATCCAAGGGAAGAATCATTGTTGTGGATAGAGATGATTTAGTTGAGTGCTCTTTAATTTTAAAGAATGCTATAGAGGGAAAAATAGATGAGATACATATTCCAGAGAATTGCCTGGACGTTCTCTCTCAGCAAATCTTTGGAATGGCAATAGAAAGCATATGGGATATTGACACAGCCTATATGCTCATTAGGAGAAGTTACTGTTACAGAAATATATCAAAAGAAGATTTTATGAGTGTTATGAGTTATCTGGCAGGAGAATATACTGATTTAGAACAAAGGTACGTCTATGCAAAGATATGGATCGATTATGATAAGAATATATTTGGAAGAAGAGGTAAACTTGCAAGAATGCTCTATTTAACAAATATAGGCACGATCCCTGATAGATCTGCTGTAAGGGTTAAATGCAACAATAAAGTTGTTGGAGTCATAGAGGAGGACTTCTTAGAAAGGCTTCGCAAGAATGATACATTTGTTTTGGGTGGTAAAATCTATAGATTTAATTATTCCAGAGGAATGACCGCCAATGTGACCCCTTCAGCAGGTCCACCAACAATCCCATCCTGGTTTTCTGAACAGCTGCCTTTATACTTTGATCTGGCAGTGGAAATCCAGAGATTCAGATCATTGATGGAAGGGAAGTTTGAAATTGGGCGAAGCAGGGAAGAAGTAATAGAATTCATTCTTGAATATTTGTATGTTGATTTTAACGCTGCAAATTCCATATACAATTATTTTAAAGAGCAGTATTTGTATGCAAAGATTCCCAGCATAAAAAGGATTCTTATAGAGTTTTATAAGGGCTATGGAGATAGAAAATTTGTAGTGTTTCACACTCTGTTTGGAAGAAGGGTAAATGATGCCCTATCAAGAGCAGTAGCCTATTTACTTGCCAAAAAATTCAGAAGGGACGTTATGATATCTGTTTCTGATAATGGATTTTATTTGAGTTCCGAGGGTAAAATTGGAGGAATGGAAGCATTTTTAAATTTAAAGGCAGAAAACATAGAGAAAATTTTGATTAAAGCCATTGATAAGACAGAAACTCTGGCAGGAAGATTCAGGCATTGTGCCGCAAGATCGCTTATGATCTTGAGACGGTACAAAGGGAAGGAGAAAAGTGTTTCCAGACAGCAGATAAAAGGTAAGATACTTTTAAATTTTGTCAGGGAGCTGGATGAGGACTTTCCAATACTCAAAGAAGCAAGAAGGGAGGTGATAGAGGACTTCATGGACGTTAAAAGTGCAAAAAAGGTTTTAGAATGGATAGAAGATGGGAAAATAGAGCTGAATCATATAAATACAAGAATTCCATCACCATTTGCCTTCAATCTTGTTGCTCAGAGCTATCTGGATGTTCTAAGGTATGAGGAGAGGATCGAATTTATAAGGCGGATGCATCAGGCAATACTTAAAGAAATAGGATACGAAAAGACTTAAAAACACTAAAGTGAGCGATATGATGATCTTTGACATTTCGATATTTGTTTTTCTTTTGATAGTCCTGGTACTAAGCGGCATCCTTACCACAAGAACTCTCTCTAAAATAACTTCATATTTGAAATTGGAGCATTTTACCGCCGGATTTATCATAATGGCTATATCAACAACTATCCCTGAATTTGTAGTTGGTATTGAGTCTGCTTTAGCTGGAGTACCCATACTCTCTTTTGGTGATATCCTGGGATCCAATATCATAAATTTAACTTTAGTAATTGGGATTGTAACATTCTTATCTGGTGGTATGGCATTTAAAAATGATGTGGTAAGGGGAGATTCCAAATATATGTTTATTATTGCCCTATTACCAATCTTTCTGGCATTGGATCAAAGATTATCTAGATTAGATGGAATAATCTTACTTGCTGTCTTTATATTTTATATTATGCTGCTATTTAGGAGGAAGAGGAATTTTGAATTAGAGAATAAAATAACAAGAATTGATTTTTTAAGGAGTTGTTTTTTGTTTGCGGCAGGCGTAATTTCGCTCCTGTTCAGTGCAAAATATTTGATTTATTACGCTTCATCGGTTGCCGTTGAAATTGGAATCCCACTTTTGGCTGTGGGAATCTTTATGGTTTCTTTTGGTACTTCACTTCCTGAACTAGTATTTGAAAGTGTAGCGATGTTACATGGATACAAACACATGGCAATTGGGGATCTGATGGGAAGCACAGTAGCAAATTCTACTCTGGTTTTGGGGGTTGTGGCATTGATAAATCCCATTTTGATCGTGAATTTTTACATGTTTAAATTAACCTCTCTTTTTTTGATAATAATTCTTTTTTCCTTTACCATGCTTATCACAAGCAAAAAAGGAATCACACGCCAGAGAGCCCTACTTTTGATATCTATCTATATTTTGTTTTTGATTGTAACGAGAATCAACGTATAGTTAGGATCAATGCAATTGCCCCTACGATCCAGCAATAATAAGCAAAAATCATCATGTTTTTTTCTCTTAAGATCTTTAACATCCATTTGATTGTAAAATAACCTGAAATCACCGCTGCAAATGTGCCTGCTGCGAATACTAAGAGATCTGTGCCATAAAAACCCTCTGCAAACATGTCCTTGATTTTCACAAGAACAGCACCTACAATGGCAGGCATAGCAAGCAGGAATGCAAATCTGGCTGATAATTCTCGTTCAAACCCACAAAATAGGCCTGTCACAATGGTGGCACCAGATCTTGAGATCCCTGGAGCTATGGCACAGCCCTGAGCAATACCTACCGCTATTGCATTTTTGAATGTTATCTCACCCACATCTTTATGGCCTTTGGCCCATTTTTCACCAGCTAAAAGAAGAAAACCAGTTATTATTAAAAAAATTGCAGCGTATTGTACAGATTCAAATAAACCTTCAAATAAGTCTTTAAATAGATAACCCATCAATGCAGTGGGAATGCTTCCCACAACTATAAGCCATGCAAGTCTTTTGAATGGATCGTCCCTTAGCCCTTGTTGAAAAACCTCCATTGATCTAAGTTGAACAAGGCTTGAAAGAAATGCCTTTATCATTTCTAATATATCGCTCCAGAAGTACCAAAAAACAGCTATAAGAGTACCCAAATGCAGAAAAACATCAAATGCAACGCTTGATTTGACACCCAATATTTCTGGCACGAAAACAAGGTGCGCAGAGCTGCTTATAGGTAAAAATTCTGTTAATCCCTGAACTATCCCCAGAATCAAAGCTTCGATTATCCCCATCTCATCACTACTTATCACTTCTAAAGTTTAATTTATAACTTATAACTTCTAAGTTATAACTACTAAGATAACATCTAATCTACAAAAGTCAGCCAATTATATTTATCCTCATCTATTCCATGGATTACGTCGAAAAACTTTCTTTGCAGTTTCTCTGTTATCTTTCCCCTCTCACCAGTGCCAATTTTTATCTTGTCAATGGATCTAATTGGTGTAACTTCAGCAGCTGTACCAGTTAAGAACACCTCATCTGCAATGTAAAGCATCTCCCGTGGTATTGGTTCCTCCCTTACGCTAAGACCCATATCCTTTGCCAATTTGATTACCGAGTCTCTTGTAATCCCAACAAGGATAGAAGATGATATGGGGGGAGTATACAACACTCCATCCTTAACTACAAAGATGTTTTCTCCACTTCCCTCACTTACCATTCCATTGTAATCCAATATTATGCCTTCATGGTAGTTTAGGTAAATTGCTTCCATCTTTACCAGTTGAGAATTCATGTAATTTGCTCCAACCTTTGCCATGTTGGGAAGCGTACCTGGTGCCATGCGACGCCATGATGAGATACCTACATCTACACCTTGCTCGAGAGCCTCTTTTCCAAGATACTTTCCCCATTCCCACACAGCAATGACAGTCTCAAGAGGACATGAAAGAGGATTTACACCCAGCTCTTTGTATCCCCTAAAGACAACAGGTCTTATGTAACATTCCTTTAATTTGTTGATTCTTATGGTTTCAATGATAGCATCACATATCTCATCTTCAGAATATGGTATATCCATCCTGTAAATCTTGGCAGAATCAAATAATCTTTTTATATGTTCCCTTAAGCGGAAAATGGCGGAACCTTTTTTTGTATTGTAACATCGAATTCCCTCAAAGACACTCGAACCATAGTGAACAACGTGAGATAAAACATGTATCTTAGCGTCCTTCCAATTGACAAATTCTCCATTAAACCATATTTTTCCAGATTCACTCCATTCCATGAATCTCCCTCTTTTTGTTTCTTAATATTATAAATCAATTTTGATCTAATATATAAACATGCAAGTTAAAGATATCGAATCCCAAGTACTTCTGCCAGATGGAAATAAATTGGTCTTTAGACCTTTTGCCCAAGGGGAACCAGATGTAGTCCGAGACATCTATGAATATGGACACTACGATTTTTTAAAGATCAATGAGGACGATGTTGTAGTTGATGTTGGTGCTCATATAGGGGTTTTTACTTTAAGGGTAGCTCGACATGTTGTAGATGGGAAAATAATTGGTATTGAACCATACCCAAGCAGCTTTAAGCTATTAAAAAAGAATGTAGGACATAATAAATACAAAAATGTCATAACCATAAACAAAGCTATTTCTGATAAGATTGGCAAAGCCAAGCTGTATCTATCACCTACAATAATAGCTCATTCTACAGTATTTTTTAGAAGTCTAAATTCAATTGAAGTTGAAACAACAACCTTAGACAAATTACTAAAGGATCTTGACCTCAAGCCTGATTTTATCAAAATTGATGCAGAGGGGGCAGAACTTAATGTTTTAAGTGGTGCAAACAAAACACTAAAACAAAACCCGGCTATAGCTATTGCAGCATATCATACACCTCTGCAACCCCACGAAATAACAAGATTTCTTCTAAAGAGAGGATTTGAGGTTCAGATACAGCAAGTCGCAGCAAGTCCTTATAGAGCTATTGAAGCCTTTGTACCTATTGTTTATGCGAAAAAGGTTGAATAATATTTTTTTGATCAACCTATCAAAGGTTGTTCTGAAAGGTTGTCAGAAAGTTTATATATAAAACAAACCATAATCAAAAGGGGCCCGTGGTCTAGGGGTTAGGATACCTCGCTTACAACGAGGTGATCCCGAGTTCGAATCTCGGCGGGCCCATTTACCAAATTATTGCCAAAATTACGTATACCAGCAGGGATATGAAAAAAACAGTGCTTCCTTTCACCAAAGTCATAATCATATCCCTATCTACCATAAAAACCAGTCCATATGATAACAACATCGAAGAAAAGATTTTTATAATCCCCAATTCAGCCATAGTTGCCTTTTTTAGGCTTTCTATAACATACGCTATTGTGGATGATGTCAACAAAACAATTGCAACAATGGTTATTACACTACTCAAAAGTCCTTTAATTTTAGGTATTATCATAGCACCGATTTCTTTTTTCTTTCCTCTAAGCAGTAGATCTCTTTTTTCGTGTTTTAAAAACATTGTTCTTTTTTTTGGTTCTGGTTTCGGTGTATATTCTTCAGCCTCTATTATATCTTCTTGCATACTCCTATCTGAAAATAATTTACCTAAATTCATCAGCCCCTCCCTATCTATAAGCTTTATATTTCTTCTTCCTGCATAATTTATCGCGTTTTCGGTAAAGCTTGACGTTGTAACAACCACCACTTTAGATGCTCTGAGAGTCTTAGCCATCATTTCTACCTCTTTTAGAACATCTAATCCCACTTTCCACTTTTCATTGTAATCTTTACATGCAACCACAACACCAATGTCTCCTAAAACTGTACTTAAGATTCCATATATATCTATAATATATCTGGATGTCTTAAAACCTTTATAAACCTTAAATCCAGACTCTTCCATGACCTTTGCAACAAATTCAACCAACCCATCCTTTTCCAATTTCTCCCACCTTCTGCATGGCTATCTACATGGTTTATCATTTATTTTAACTATAATTAATACTTTTCCTTTACCAGCTATCATTCCCGGGAGGTAAACTTTTTGAGGGTTAAAATATAGAGGTGTTCATATGAGAATCATAATAACCAACGATGACGGTGTCAACTCATCAGGGATCATAGCTGCGAAAAAAGCTGTAGAAGACCTTGGAGAGGTAACTGTTGTGGCACCAGCAACACAGCAAAGTGGAATAGGACATGCTTTATCACTTTTCGAGCCAATAAGAGTTACATCAACAACTCTAACAGATGGAAGCGAAGCATATTCGGTTTCAGGTACCCCAACAGATGCTGTGATTATTGGAATTTATGAAGTTGTGGATGAAAAACCAGATCTTTTGATATCTGGAATAAATATTGGGGAAAATCTTGGAATGGCTGAGCTTACAACTTCAGGAACAATTGGAGCTGCAATGGAAGCTGCAGTTCATGGAGTACCTTCCTTTTCAGTTTCACTTCAGGTTACAAGAGGTAATATAAAATTTCATGATGGGCATGTTGATCTCGATTTTTCCTTTGCCCAGAAGATAACCAAAAAAATTGCGAAGATGATCCTAAAAAAAGGACTCCCAGAAGGCGTTGATTTTTTAAATCTGAACATCCCCTCCTCACCATCCCACCACAAGATCAAAGTAACAAGGCTTGGAGTGAGGATGTACAATATCCATCTTCAAAAGAGGCTTGATCCTCGTGGAAGACCATATTACTGGATAGCTGGAGACTCAGTTGAGGATGATAGGAAAGATACCGATGTACATACACTTAAAAAGGAAAAATGCGTCACAATAACTCCCTTATCATTAGACTCTACTGCAAATCTGGATGTAATGGAAGATTGGCTGGATTAAAAAGTTGAAATATGATTTTGATTAAAATTTTTGGGCTCTTTTGCAGGTGAATTTGCAAGCTTTAGGGAAAGCTACAAAAGAAATTGTTGAGAATTTTAGTGGGTTGATCTTGATTGCTATGGGGATTTATTTTTTGATTGCACCATTTCAAAATTTATCCCTAATGTTTTTTAAACGTTCAGAAACTTCCCTTATGTGGACAATATACCTCGATACGAACAATATTTATAATGATTAATAATATATAATAAAATTTTATCAAAATACCATGATATCGATATACCAATAAGGGGGTGAAAGTATTAAAAAGCAAGCAGTATTATTAGTTTTTACACTTGGTTTCGCACTAGCACTTTGTGGAGCAGTCGCAGCAGAAGAAACATCAAGCAGTGGTGATGCAGGATGTACTGCGGCTGATTCAAGCCTGGGATCAATTGATTCATCAGCAGCAGTCGATTCACCATGTTCTGGTTCAGACTCAGGAACAACTGATACATCAACGTCTGAATCAGCAGACATGTCAAGCGCTGATTCAAACACGATAGTTACTCCAGATTTTGATGCAGGTGCAGAATCATCAACTGTGGGGGAATTAACACAAGATGATCCAATATCAGGTGTAGTAAAAGATGTTGAATTAGAAGAAGATGCAATAGACACAACAGGAGTTGTCATGCAGTCAACCAACTACAACTGTGGACCTGCTGCACTGGCAACAGTTCTAAATAACATGGGAATCAGCGCAACAGAACAAGAACTTGCAACCCTTGCAGGTACAGACGAATCTGGAACAACAACGTACGGTTTAGCACAGGCTGCAAAAGCAAAAGGTTTGAACGCGGTTGGCATGAGATTATCAATAGGTGAGCTTAAAAAGAATAACATAGTGTATGTAACCATCGATGGCGGGCCGCATTACAGTGTAGTTAAAGAAGTAACTGAAGGTAGTGTTTTACTTGCAGATCCATCCCTTGGAAACATTGAGATGAGCAAGGAGAAGTTCAGTGAAGTTTACAGTGGAAACGCATTAGTAATAAGTGATTCTAATACTCAAACATATGAATTGAATTCAACACAAGCAACTGGAACCACAGAGCAAATTAATAATGAAACAAATCAAATCAGTGGAAATACATCATCAGAACCTGTAACTGACACAACAAATGTAAATTCAACAAATATGCAGTCAGAAAACACTGAAACCTTGACTAATGAGGAGATGCAGAGTATTAGAGGAAAGTGTATTGGATTTCTAATCAGACACGTATTTCCATACACAAGAGCCTTTCGCGTCCCTATACCTCGCTCTTGGGAGCGCTATCATGCAGTATACACCAACTAAATCCATTTTTTCTTCTTTTTTTATTTAAAAGGAGGCAGAAGATGAAATTTCTAAAGTCATGTAAAAATGTTCTGAAGAAAGATTGGTCAAAAGCCATTGGCATTCTTGATGCTATATTTATGATGGTCGTATTACTTGTATTTATTATTCTCATACTACTGAAAGCGATGGGGTTACTTTAAATTCATATGAATGGAGTATAATTATAAAATGGTAAGTAAACAGTAAAAAATAGGAATTATAATGAAAATGACGGTTGTTACCACGACTACAACTGAAGTAAGCGTGCTTTGGTTATTGTTCTTGCCCTTAATCGCAGGTTTCATAGCCTCTTACATAAAATGTAGAGATTATAAAAACGGGATAAAATATGGTGCTTTAATTGGAGGCATAATTGGAATCTTATATGGGATTATAATCTGGGCAGTATTAATAACAACAGAATTCTCTGCAGAAATTAACGACATCACTGCAGGCACATATGGCGTATTCATAGCTGCTGCCATAATCACAATCATGGCGCTACTCATAAATATGGCTGCGGGGCTTTTTGGAGGTTTGAGTGCAATAGCTGTTAAAAAGGTTATAAAACATTGAGATGAGCAAGGAGAAGCTCAGTGAAGTTTACAGTGGGAATGCTTTGGTTATAGGAGATCAGAATATTTCAGCTCAAGTAAGTAATTCTACACAAGGCAACAGGAACCACAGAGCAAGTGAACAACGAAACAAATCAAATCAGTGGAAATACATCATCAGAACCTGTAACTGACACAACAAATGTAAATTCAACAAATATGCAGTCAGAAAACACTGAAACCTTGACTAATGAGGAGATGCAGAGTATCAAAGGAACAGAGGATCTAAGTAGTTCAAGGGAAAATAATGGAACTTCAGAGCCAATACAGAATGTTGGAACTACAGAACAAATAAATAATGAAACAAGCCAAAGCAGTGAAGGTATAGCATCATCAGAACCGGTGAGTAATGGAACAGATGCAAAATCGATTAATGAACAGTCAGATAACAGTAAAACTTTGACAGATGAAGAGATGCGGAGTATTAAAGGAAAATACGGGTGGATTGGATTTGCATTTAGGATGATTCGATTCAGGATAGCTGTCCGCGTCCCTATACCTCGCTCTTGGGAGCGCTATCATGCAGTATACACTTACTAGCTAAATCCATTTTTCTATTTTTTTTTATTTAAAAGGAGGCAGAAGATGAAATTTCTAAAGTCATGTAAAAATGTTCTGAAGAAAGATTGGTCAGAAATCATTAGCGTTATGTTTATTGTAGTTCTTTTTTCGGTACTGGTCATTAACGGGCTGACTAACAATTTTCGTCTTTTAAAAAACTTCCTTGGACAGGAAGCGATAGTTGCGATTATACTAATTATGTTAACGATAATTGCTTACAGATCCAAAATAATAAAAAAAATTAGAATCCTTAAGGAAACGTAGATAAGATGAAATTTTCGAAGTTATGTAAACGTGCCAGGAAATAAGATTGGTCAAAAGCCATTGGCATTCTTGATCTTATATTTATGACACTCATTTTTATTTTCATAGCACTAAATTGACGTGTTTACTTTAAATAGCAGAGGATGTTTTTTCATGCACTTGCATGCTACGCATGAAAAAATCCGATTTCCATCTGCGAATCACTAATCAACAACCTTTATCCCCAAAATATCCTTTTCACCACCAAAAACAGCTTTTGCTATTTGTGCACTTCCCATAGAACCTGATGTTTCTGGAAGTCTTACGACATCTGCAATATCCTGGCCTTGCTCTTTACTTGCTCCAAATACATCAAAAGGTTTTCTCATCGAACCGATAGAACCTGTAAGAACAATCCCCTGAATTTCATTATTCGAAATACCTGCAAGTCCCCATATTTCCATGACTATGGTCATGATCATGGTGTCAAATGCCAGATTAGCTTTTTTATCGCCTTTTAGAAACCTTTTTATGATCTCATCCTTTGTTCTGCTCACCTTTGTATCTACATCAGCTATTTTAACAGCTCCAGCTCTTGAAAAGCATTCGTTTGCTGTTTTAATACCATCATCTATGTCTCTTATCATCCCAAGATCCAGGGGACCATGAATGATTCCCATAGCACCTATGCATGCATCAACTGCTCCTTTTATCTTTTCGTCCTCGATTAGAATGCTTACTGTATTTGAACTTATATCTGAGATTATCATGTTCTCAAAACCAGTCTCTAAAAAAGCGTTGTATGAGATGCTCACCTTTTCAGAGCTTCCATGGTGAGAATACGCTGCCCTGAATCTTTCATCAAGGCAGGGAGTTTTTCTGTGTATTCCCGGTATCACGACCACAGGAATTCCAGAATTTTTTATTTCATCATAAACAGCAGTTCCACCACCTGTTACTTTACCAGCACCTCCTATAGATTTTATTCCCCTGTTTCTCACTTTTTCGATCGGCGTTATGGCAGTGAGGGCGTCTCCCATTGCATAGGTCATAGCCATAAGTTTAATGGAACCAAGATCTACCCTCTTCGAAAGCTCCTCAAGTGCAGATACTTTTCCAGCAGATAGATCTTCTCTTCCAATTTTAAAATGAACATCTTTTTCGAGAACGCTAAAAAAAATCCCGGTTGTTCCGTGATCCATTCCAACAAAGACCAAAATCTCACCTGTTATTTTTGAAGTCCACAGAGTTTTCTAAGCTTCGCACCGACTTTTTCGATTTGGAGTTCTCCTTCAATAGCTCTGAGTCTGTTAAGTATGGGTTTTCCTGCGTGGTTTTCCAAACTCCATTCCTTTGCAAACTTGCCTTTTTGGATTTCACCTAAAATCCTTTTCATCTCAGCTTTAACCTCATCAGTTATGATCCGCTCCCTTCTTGTAAGTCCTCCAAATTCCGCGGTGTTACTCACATTACTCCACATTCCAGCAAGTCCCTTTTCATATATTAGATCAACTATAAGCTTCAATTCATGGCATGTTTCAAAATATGCAAGTTCTGGTTGATATCCAGCTTCTACAAGCGTTTCAAATCCTGCCTTTATTAATTCGGTTACTCCACCGCAAAGTACAGTTTGTTCTCCAAAAAGATCAGTTTCTGCTTCTTCCCTAAAAGTCGTTGTAAGAACTCCCGCTCTTGTCAGACCACAACCTTTTGCCATTGCAAGAGCTATATCAAGAGCATCCCCTGTATAGTCTTGCTCTACAGCTACAAGTCCTGGAACTCCAAATCCTTCTAAGTAATGCTTTCTTACCATTGCTCCAGGTCCTTTGGGCGCGATCATTACAATATTAACGTTCTCTGGTGGTTTTATGTAAGCGTAGTGTATATTGTAGCCATGTGAAAATGAGATGGTATTGCCTTCCTCTAACTTATCCTTAATCTTGGTTTTGTATACTTTGGGTTGGATCTCATCAGGGATTAGCATATGAATTATATCCCCTTGTTCTGCTGCATCTTCAATTGTTAAAACCTTCATACCATCATCTATTGCTCTATTCCAAGAGCCACCGTATTTTCTAAGTCCTACAACCACGTTCAAGCCACTATCAGCCATATTTCTTGATTGCGCTTCTCCTTGACTTCCATATCCTATAACCGCAATGGTTTTATCTTTTAGGGCATCTATGGTTACATCTTTTTCATAATATATTTCCATATTTTATCCTCCCATTCAACCTTTTAGAAAAAGGTTGATCAAAACTTTGGATGAACCCTTTTTTAAAGGGTTCTTTGATGAAACTTTGAAAATCATGATTTCCAATGCCACGAAACCAAAGGTTTCGTACGGCTTTCTAAAAGTTTCTTTACGTCAACGCCTCTTAAAAGGGTTGTGTTATATTGTCTTTATACCTCGAGACATTGCTGTTGGTCCTGTTCTTGCGATTTCCTTTATCCCAAAACCTCTAACAAGATCGATCAAAGTATCTATTTTATCAGATGTCCCAGTAACCTCTATGGTCAGTGTTTCAGGACTCACGTCGATTATTCTCCCCCTGAAGATGTTTGCGTATTGAATTACCTCAGATCTGACTCTTTCGTTGGGGGAGTGTACTTTAATCAGGCACAATTCACGTTTTACTGTTGTGTCTGGTTCAAGGTCTCTTACCTTTATAACATCTATAAGCTTGTTTAACTGCTTTGTTATCTGCTCTAATACTTTCTCATCACCCCTTGCAATTATGGTCATTCTTGCAATTTCCTCTTGTTCAGATGTACCAACTGTGATGCTTTCTATGTTAAAACCCCTTCTTGTAAAAAGCCCCGCAACTCGCTGGAGAACTCCTGGTTTATGAAGTACAAGAGCACTTATAATATGGCTTCTTTGAGCTTCCATTTAATCACCAACTTCCTTTAGAGGAGATGGTACTTCCTCAATATCCATGGTTTCAACCTTATATTCTCCAACCATCTCAGTGAGTTTACCTCCCGGGGGGACCATAGGAAGGATCTCCTCAGCATCTATTATCACATCAATTAAAGCAGGTTCTCCTGATTTTAGAGCGTCTGATAAAGCCTGAGAAAGCTCACCAGGTTTTGTAACCCTTTCTGCATTTATTCCGTAAGACTCTGCAAGTTTTACAAAGTCAGGCACCTCTCCGAGATGGACGTTGCATAATCTCTCCTGGTAGAAAAGTCGTTGCCATTGTGCAACCATTCCTAAGTACCTGTTATCTAAAACACAGATTACAACAGGTATATCGTATTCCTTAGCTGTTGCAAGATCTTGGGATACCATCAGGAATCCACCATCGCCTACCACTGCAACTACATCGCTTTCTGGTTTTGCAACCTTTGCTCCCATTGCAGCCGGAAATCCAAATCCCATCGCTCCAAGTCCACCTGATGATATAAAGGTTCTTGGATGTTTTGATGTGTAATAATGAGCCATCCACATTTGATTTTGACCGACATCTGTTGTCACAATGGTATCTTCATTAAGCGTCTCTGCTATCTCCTTTATGACCTGCTGGGGCTTTAGTGGAACGTCTGAGAAAGACATTTTTGGTGTATACCGCATCTTAAGCTGTTGTACATGTTGCATCCACTCATTAGCTTCACTACCACCTTTAAGCTTGGAGATGATCCTACAAAGATCTGCTAAGATAACCTTTGCATCCCCTACTATTGGAACATCTACATCTACATTTTTCCCAATTTCTGCTGGATCAATATCTATATGGATTACCTTGGCTTTTTTGGCAAATTCTGCAACATTTCCAGTTGTTCTATCTGAGAATCTACATCCTATTGCAATTAGACAATCGCAATCATTCACAGCAAAATTTGCTGCCTTCCTCCCATGCATTCCAAGCATGCCAAGTGCAAATGGATGATCTTCAATAAAAGATCCCTTTCCCATAAGGCTTGTGGTTACTGGTGCAACTATAGTTTCTGAAAGTTCTAAAAGTTCGCGAGATGCACCAGATAAAATTACCCCACCACCTGCAAGTATAACTGGCTTTTTTGATTTTGCAATCAGATTAGCTGCTCTTTTTATCTGTAGAGGATGTCCTTTTGTGGTTGGTTTGTATCCTGGCAGATCAATTCTAATATCTTCTTCAATCTCAAGTTCTTGTTCTTGGACATCTTTTGGTAGATCTACCAACACAGGTCCCGGTCTTCCTGTTCTCGCAATATAGAAGGCAGATTTTATCATTTTTGGGATTTCCTCTGGTGAGGTTGGCTGGAAGTTATGTTTTGTAATAGGTATGGTTATTCCAAGTGTATCAACCTCTTGGAATGCATCATTTCCAATAAGATGGGTCGGAACCTGTCCTGTAAGTGCTACTATCGGTGAAGAATCCATATGTGCCACTGCAATGCCTGTAACTAAATTAGTGGCTCCTGGACCTGATGTAGCTATACAAACACCCACCTTTCCAGAAGCTCTTGCATATCCATCTGCTGCGTGAGCTGCACACTGTTCATGCCTTACTAAAATATGTCTTAAGTCAGAATCGTAGATTACATCATATAAAGGAAGCAGAACTCCCCCAGGATACCCAAATGCAACTTCTACTCCCTCATCTGTAAGTGATTTGACTATTGCTTCACCGCCTTTCATAAAAACACCCAATTTTTATATATTAGATTTATTTGGTATTTTTTAACACAATCAGGTTTTTTCTACCCTTTTTTATTTTTTTTATCATTCCTTGATTTCCCATGGATTTTAAAAGGTTACTTAGTTTTGATTTCGAAAATTTTGTCTTTTTTAATATTTCGCTTTGATAAAGAGTGCCTCCAGCGTCTTTTAATATTTTGATTATAATATCTTCATCACTTTCAGTTAGATTTTCTGCTTTTTTAAATCTTTCCTTTATTTTTCTGAGAAAAAATGTCCCGACGATTGCCATAACAATTATGGTTAAAATAGCATACCAAGGAATGATGCCAGATCTTTCAAATACAATTCTTGGTTCTCCTGTTTTAAAATCTCTCTGTCCATACCATATTATGTCAGAATCTTTGATATCATCAGGAGAAGGGGTGATGTCTTTTGGGGTGTAACCTTCCGGACATTTTATGATTAAAGTATCGTCTTTGGAAAGATAGAGTCCTCCTTCAAAAACATCTCCAATTTCTATCTTATCATTTTTCGAATTTGCAAATCCCATCCATTCAAAACTGTATTGTATTATTCCATATTTTCCTGTTGGTATGCCATCAACTGCGCATGTAACATTGAAGTTTTCAGCAGCCATTTTCCTTCATGTTTCAGATCCAGCTTTACTAACCAATGGTTCCATTCTATCTGAAAATTCTTTTAAATATTTATTTTTCTGGGTTTCGAACTCCTGAACATAATTTTGAAAATATTCCTCATCCTCTGATGACTCTAACTTGAAACGGTGCTCTATTATCCATGTGGCTTTTCCATCTTCATGTACATGGATGATGTAGGTATTTTGCCCAGTATCATAGGCTGCAATTGGCCCAAAGTGCAATAACATTACAAATATAAAAATAAGAAGTAATCTGCGCATCTGCTGCCTCCTCGGAAATCATTGTGTATTATATGCTCTTTTTTATGATATACTTTTTGAATTTTTAGCTTTTGAACTTTGTTTTTGCGAATGGGATTTTGACGTCTGATCTTTCATTTCTTTTTCGTTTTTTTCAATTTCGCTGTTTCCACTTTGTTCAAATTTAATGTTAAACGTACTCAGACTATTTAACTTACTATCGACCCCGATTTCCGTTAGACTTTCATCCAGCGCGGATGCAAACCGCATCTTTGAGGTAATTAATATGTTCAGTCTAAACAAAGCAACTATAAATGCCTCTTTGCTTATTTTACCCTCATTTCGCATATTTATAAGTTCTTCACGATGTTTTTGCATCATAATAAACGAATCATTAAGCATTTTTTGTTCTTTGCTTATTAAATCAAGTTTTTCTTCGGCAGATAGATGGTTGTA
>CAZLGO010000016.1:22279-25785 GCA_964559295.1 uncultured Methanobacteriaceae archaeon | reverse complement strand
TCAAAATGAAGTTATAAGAATTCTCAGAAAATCTCAGAAAATCTAGCACCTTATTACTAAATTTTTAAATAACATCACTCCTTACTACATTAATATGAGAGTTGTCTTAGCAGGAACTGGAAGTGCGGTTGGAAAGACCACAATTTCAACAGGCATCATGAAGGCTTTATCTGCTGAATATAGAATCCAACCATTTAAGGTTGGCCCAGACTACATAGATCCATCTTATCACACCCTTGCAACCGGAACAAGGTCAAGAAACCTTGATTCATTTTTCATGTCCGAAGGACAGATCAGAAAAGCATATGATTGGGGTTTAAAAGTTTCGAAATCAGATTTTGGCATAATTGAAGGTGTAAGAGGGCTTTATGAGGGGATAAGTCCTATTGAGGATGTTGGAAACACAGCTTCGATTGCAAAGGCGCTTGATGCTCCTGTGATTCTCATTTTAAATGCAAGAAGCCTGGTAAAAAGTGCTGCAGCAATTGTTATTGGATTTAAAACCCTTGATCCCACCATAAAGATTAAAGGCGTAATTTTGAATCAGATTAAAAATAAAAAACACTATCTTAAGACCAAAGAAGCCGTTGAAAAACTTGCAAAAACAGATGTAATTGGTGGTATTCCAAGAGATGATGCCATAAAGGTTGAACAGAGGCATCTTGGACTTGTACCTGCGGTGGAACGTGATAACATAATAAACTACATCGAAATATGGGGAAAGGTTATTGGAGAGAATATAGATTTAGATTTGCTCATATCCATAATGAAGGATTCTGGAAAACTTCCAGGTGGAAGAGAGGACCTATGGTATGAGGATAACCATGAAAAGGTCAAAATCGGAGTTGCAATGGATGAAGTATTTAACTTTTATTATATAGAAAATTTAGAGGCTCTGGAAGCCAATAATGCTAATGTAGTTCCTTTCAGTCCTTTTCATGATGATGAAGTCCCTGATGTTGATGCTCTCTATTTTGGTGGAGGATACCCTGAAATCTTTGCACGGGAGCTTGAATCTAATGAATCAATGAGAAGATCTGTTAGAAAATTCCATGAGGATGGTAATCCTATCTATGCAGAATGCGGCGGGTTCATGTATCTTACAGATTCAATAGATGGCAAAAAAATGTGCCAAGTTTTTGATTACCCATCCCAAATGACTAAAAAACCCCAGGCTTTAAGTTATGTGATTGCAAAAGCCAAAAAGAACAATATAATATCAAAAAAAGGCGATATATTCCGGGGTCATGAATTCCATTATTCAAAGGTTTCAATAAAAGGCAAAAAACCTGATTTTGCCTTTGAAATTTTGAGGGGAGAAGGTATTGTAAATTCAGCAGATGGTTTGATGAAAAATAACACGCTTGCAAGTTATATGCATATACATGTTGCGGCACATCCGACACTTGCATCTTGCTTTATCCATGGCATTGAGAAAAACAAGGGCTGAAGTTTATAATGACAATTCTAAAGAGCGGCGATTTGATGAAAATCAGAGACATTGATATATTTTCACCATTTATTATTGTATTTGGGATATTTTTGTATCTGGCACTTGCACTTATTGCTTACTACTATCAAATAAGGAATTTAGAATTTGTATCTTCTACAGCCATCTTTTACGTATTTTATGGAACATTTTTCTTTTTGGTAGGGGTTTTTACTCCAAAAGTTTTTGGGAAAACTTCAGGTGTTTTGCAGACTGGATTTTGGGTATCTAAAATCGAAAAAAAATTGATGGATGAGAAAACACTTTTTTTTGTTGTTTTAATTGGAATATTCTTACAGGGACTAAATATTTATTTATTAGGAGGAATACCGCTTTTTAGCGGATATCTGAAAGCGAACACATGTACTCATCTTTGGGTAATATCTTACCTCATCTTTTTACCTTCAATTAACATACTCATTGCAAAATTCAACAAAAAGGAATATTATTTTCTATTTTTTGTGGGGCTTCTTTTATTTGCGATTACAGGTTACAGGACCACAACACTTGCTATAGTACTAAGCGTTTTTATAACTAGTTATTATACAAGAAAATTAAAACTGATGGATTTTTTAATATTCACATCGATTATATTGATTTTAGGAATTTCAATAGGTTATGTTGCTGTGAAATCAATCGAATGGCAACATTGGAATTTAAATCCTCTTGAACTTGTTTTTTATAGGGCAGGCTTTACTTTGGGAGTTTTAGATAAAATTATCCCCATTCAAGGAAGTACTGGAGGAGAAGTTTTTTATTACACTTTGACTGGGTTTTTCAAATCTGTTGATCCAAGGGTTATTGTGGGAAAGACAGCTTTAGGATACAAATCATGCATAACTTCAACCATATTCGGTCCTTCTCTTCTTGATTTTGGATACACAGCTCTTGCAATTCAGATGTTTCTTATTGGACTGATTTTAAAAATGATGCATAATGTCCAAAAAATAAAAAAAGGAGTATATACAGCATTATATGCCATAATTCTTGCACATACGCTAATATGGATTGAAACAGGACCTACTGATCTTATAGTATGGATATTTTATATAATGGCTGTAATATCTTTGTTGGTGGGGTGGATCTATCGATGAAAGTAGCAGTCATGGCTGAAATGGCTCCTGCAAAGACATTTATACCAATAATTAAAAAATTAAATGCAGATATTATTGTTTTAACCCATGGCTATGGTGCGGAAGAACTACTTGGCGAATTCTGCACCGAAATGTATTCTATAGGAGAAAGCAGAGGCCAAATTAAAAGAAGAACTAATGTTAAAAAAGTATTTCTTGTTTTAAAGGACATTTTAAATGTTATTAAATCACTTTCAGGTAAAAAAATAGATATTCTTATGACCTGTGGGAATGCTGGAGATGTAAGAAAAGGGATAGTAGCGTCTAAAATTCTTGGTATTCCAACTTTGCATATAGAACAGGATATTTACAATCCAATAGAGATGATAGCATTTTCAAACATCATAACTGCTCCATCTGAGCGTTTTAGGGATTTTTTAACGGAAAAATATGAGTTAAGAAATGTTAAAGTTATTGGAGGGTATCCAATGGCATCTTATGTTAGTGAAATCAAGTTAAAAGATCCAGATTGGGTAAAAAGCAAATATAGGGTGGATGATTTTATACTGGTTGTTTTTGGGGGAGATATAAGAAGAGAAAACATATCGCAGATCATAGAAACGGTTGCAAAGCTCCAAAAGGATGTTTTAATTGTCCCATTCCGTTTTGATGCTGAATATGTAAGAAGTATGATAAAAATTGCTAATCGAAGATTAGCAAACTCGCAACGAATAGTTGCGAGATCACAAAAACTGAAGGTTTTAGATGGATTTGTGGATCTTTTAAGCCTCATGAACGCTTCATCTGGGCTTATATATGGTGCTGGAATGGGCATTACCATTGAAGCTGGTGTACTTGGTGTACCATCCATTAAAATAGCAGGATTTCACAAAAAACATGCGAGCGTTGACCTTGCATCTGAGTTAGGAATACCTGTGGTGGAT
>CAZLGO010000016.1:0-22269 GCA_964559295.1 uncultured Methanobacteriaceae archaeon | reverse complement strand
AATCCATGACCTAAAAAGTCCCAAAGGTAAATGGCTTATAGGTGGTGGAAAAAGAGCAGTTTCCAACGTAGTATCTATAATCAACAATTTTGAAGATGAAAAAGATAGAGGCAGCGGCTTTGGAAGTCTTCGCAAAATATGGAATGCCAGATCCAAATTTAGACTATAATCAATGACAGCTGGCAGGATGCAGATGGCTGCTATAACTTATAAAAATTCATTACAGATATCAAATGCCTTTTCAACTCCATAAACATCGGCCAAGTTGAAAAAAAGAGCCAGATATGACGTTAGTGGGCTGATTTCTCCATTGATATTTTTAGATTTTATGTAATTTAGCGTTTTATCCGCATGATCTTTTTCACCTGAGGTATAATAAATATAAAATGCGTCTGCATATTGTTTCAATCCATACGGATTATTTTCACTGTCGTCTTTAAATTTCCCACTCTCATCTTGATTTTCTTTTAGCCAGCTGACTCCCCTATCTATGGATTCCTTCACCCTTTTATCATTTGTTTCGTTATAATATAAACAAAGTCCCTTTAAAATGGCAATGTTCATATAAGATTCTGACTCCCATGAACCATCGCCTTTTTGTTCTCCTATCACATTGTAAATTATTTCCCTTTTTCCAGAAGGATACATACCACATACCTGTGCATCTGTTTTCAAAGTGATATAATCTCTTCCAAGAAGGCCTTTTTTAGGTTCTAATATGTTTGATACATTTATGTCGTCATTTCCAGTTTGACTGTCGATGAAGGAAGTTCCTTTACTTATGATTTCATCTTTTTCTGTGTTATTATATTCCATTTTAATTAACGGATATAGAACTTCCATTGTTCCCGACGTATATTCTGCAGGAGGTCTTCCTGAAGGAAAAGCGCCGTCATTCATCTGTTTATATTTTAACCATTTTAATAAATAATCATTTCTCTCTTTTAATTTATTATCACGTGTTTTTTTATAAAGATAATCATATAAATAAATTATCTGAGCATTTAAAGCGTAATTTCCCTTATAATTTCCAATATCCTCAAATTCGAGGCCATATTCTCTGGTGTAATTTCTACTAAATTCAGAATATGAGTATCCATTCCAGAACTGTTCTATGAAATCAATCGTTTTTGAATACTCATTATTTAACTTCATTTTTCCAATGTTTGGTGGTTCTAATGTCGGATTTTTTATGTATTGGTACACCGCAGATTCATCATTTACATATGCGGTTTTAAAGTGGGTATCATAAGGCATGTATTCACCCAATCCATAATCGTCCACCTCTGTTTTGTACATATTGTTTGAAATAAATATGTAGGTCACGTTGTATTTATCCAAGAGGAAATACGCCTCATTTTTTTGGGAAGTTTTGAAAATTGTAGATACATCTTTATTTACCCGATAAGTATCCATTACAGATGGAGCTTTCTCCATAAATCCCTGATATACGGTTTTCCAAAGTATAAGATCCTTTCTATGCGTGTTCCCAATTAAAAAATAACCTTCTTCTTTTAAAGTTAAAATGGTTGTATTTTTAGGTGTGTTTTCATTTATCCAATTGAATGCTCCCATTTCTCCTTCTGTTGGTTGAACAACATATGAATATGCAGAAAATGCTCCCTGTACTATGGGAGTAATCAGCAATAACACTATTGCAATAGGAATTAATTTTTTATAAAGAGGATTAATAACGCTAAATTTACTTTTTAATTCATTTAATTTTGGGATTACCGTGTAAGCTAGTACATATCCTGCCATAAATGATAAAGGTATAGTTGAATAGGGATCTCTGAATCTAAAGGAATAACTACCTATCGCTAAAAAGATTATTGCCCAAAGTGACAAAAATTTGTAAATCGGGTTTTTTGATTTTATAAATATTATTATACCATAAAATCCTAAAATAAGCTGGACGATTCCTACCCATTTCGGATATCCTAATACTCTTACAGGAACTTCCTGAAACCTTGCTAATGCATAGGAAAACTCGCTTGTGGCAATGATAAGGATACATATTGCTCCCAATGCCCCCAATACCAACAAAATAAGTGGTTTTTTCCTAAAAGTAGGCATCATAAAAGTTATTATTAATATTATAAAGGATATTCCAAAAAAAACCCATCCTCTATGGGTTAAAAGATATATTCCAAATAACAAAATACCTATTAAGATATAGGTCATGTTTCCTTTAAAGATTTTAATTAGTTTCCTGCCCTCAAAATTATCTATATTTTCATAATTCGGGATGGATTTGATATACTTTACGCCGATATACAACAAGCATGTAAACAAGAAAATTCCCATAGTTTCTGGAATAAATACAGAGGTTCTAGTTACGAATGAAGGTACAAACGCAAATAACAATGCTGATAATAAAGCCGCTTTTTCATCTAAAAACAGTTCATACGCAGTCTTATAGAACACATAAACAGCTGCTACTCCAAAAATCGTTGGAATTATAAAGAAGATTAGTTCAATATTAAACAATTTGTACAACGCTGCTCCAATGATATGATATAGTGGAGGATAACTGTAAGGATATAAACCCATCAGAGAAACGGGATCGGTTGAAATTATTCCAAATCCCTCATTTACAATTCTCATGACAATATCATGATGTAGGTAAGGGTCATAACCCGGAAAAGTGAGATTTCTGCTTGGTATCAATCTAACAATAAAAGCAAGTATTAAAAGTCCAAATAGATAAATTTTATTTTTTTTCATATCTTCACCATTGCTATGATCGAACAATTTGTGTTTTTTCTTATAAAATATCCCTTAAAACCTTTAAAAGTCCTGGGTATTCCTTCACCAGTCCAAGCAGTGAAGTTGTAGAAATTGATTCAATATCACGTCCCTGCAAAAATTTTGCAAGAGCATTCAGATCCTCATCATTGAGTTTATCGAGAGCTTTTCTGTATTTTAGAGATTTTTTAACGTCTTCTTCAATTTTTTCTCTCCAAAGATCCTCGTATCTTTTCAAAAACCCTGAAGATGTATCTTCATTTTTTATAGCCTCTGCAGCAACTTCACCTGCTATCTTTCCACAAACAACAGATAAATGAATACCTCCTCCTGTTAAAGGATCCACGTGTCCTGCTGCATCCCCTACAACCATGAGCCCATCTGTAAAACTCTTATCAACTCCTCCAGAAATAGGTACCCCCCCAACGTTGAGTTCCACAGGGGTCGCATCCATATTAGATGTGAATTTTTTAAGGTAATGATAAGCGGTATTCTTAGAGCTTCTTATTCCCAATCCAACATTTGCAACACCATCTCCCTTTGGAAAAATCCAAGCGTAACCTCCAGGAGCGATTTTATTTCCAAAGTAAAATTCCATGTAGTTTGGGTGAACATTAACACCAACCATTTCATATTGGGCACATGAACAGATGTCCTTTGGACCCCTAAGAGTATCAAGACCTGCCATCCTTGCTATTTTTGATTCTACACCGTCTGCAGCAATTACAAGGTCTGCTTTAATCTCCATAGTTTTGCCAAGGTGCTTTGCAACAACACCTTCTACCTTTCCATTTTTTGTGATAAGATCCAAAACATTGGTTTTTACCATAATATCTGTTCCAGCCTTTGCTGATTCAATTGCAAGACTTTTATCAAAAATTTTTCTCTCTAAAATAAATCCTTCCGCCTTTCCACCACCTATTCTAACTTTACTACCGTCTGGTGCGTAAAGATCCGCCCCTTCTATCTTGGTGCATATGTATCTCTTTGAGGGCTTCATCTTAAGGGTCTTAAACGTCCCATAGCTTGTAGCCTCGGCGCATTGGACAGGAGTTCCAATTTCCTGTCTTTTCTCAATCATCAAAACATCAACATCATTTTTTGATGCAAAAAGTGAGGAAGTCGAACCAGCGACCCGTCCTCCCACCACAACAACATCGTATTTCATCTTTTCACCTCTACCATGGCCCCTAATGGACATACAACTTTGCATATTCCACAATCACCACATCCCTCACCTATTCTAATTTTGATTTCTGCAAGTTCTAAAACGCTATTTGGACATGTGCCAACACATGCCCCACAGTATCCGCATTTTTCTGCGATAAACTTCATTATATCACCGTATATTGAACATAAAAGGATAGGAGTAGAAGCTAATATGCTTCTGGTATATGTGGATTCTCATATAAATCTATTGGAAAGGTCTTTTATGGTTCATATCCATACCAGTTTTTTGATTATCAGACCATAATATAAATGCTGATTGTGGGTTTTTGTTTTTATTTATAAATCTATGGTATAAATTCCCACAAAGAAGAAGATGAGAAGATAGCAAAAATTAGGGGTTCAATTAAACGATCGAATTTAATAGCCAATATTCGCCCAGATTTGTCATTCGATACCAAAATATCGCTTAAAATTTGCCAAAAGCAATTGAGAACTTTGATCTCATATTTATCAGCTTTAAAGAAGAATAACGCTTTCTCCTTGTGTTTGCTATTCTTGCTTCTGTTTTTTTGTGTGTTTCGAGTGTTTCTCCAAGCCTAAAAACAAAAGTAGAAAACAATTATAGAAGGACACATACAAGGAAAATATTCGTTTTTGAGCTTTCCTTACAATAATAAGCATGTGCAGACTATAAAGACTATCAATAAAGCTTTTACTGTCTCATGTCCATCTAAAACTTCAATTGCTGGTAATTAGGGCTATTTGTCAGGAAGAAGCATATTTTTTTAATTCATTCTCTGAGCATGCATTTATCTCGTAATTTATTTTTCTTTCAATCTTACTTCCCATCACCAACAGATTTATATAAAGGTTGCTCATTGCCTTTTTATATCTAAATTAACTGATTTTTCTTGTTTGTCGTCTATTATATAACTAAATTCTTTCGATTATCAGTAGCGATGGCGCCCATGTAATTCTCGACGTTGCTCTGCTAAATTGTGAAAATGTCGCATCATAGACACCCTTTGATGGATCTGCTATTTTGATTAATTTTTTCTCAAGATGCACAGCAACAGGAAAAACGTAATGTCCCCAGTCTCCAGACCAACCCGGCATGCCTCCTGTCATTATGTGCGCTATCACACCAATTTTCGGATCTGCTATCAACTTACCAAGTTTTTCATATCCTGTATCTTCCATACTCAGCTCATAAGTCTTAATTTTAATTCCGATCCTATTTGCTGCTTCTTTTGCAGCCCTAAATAAGCCAGGATGATCCGTACCAGCAGAACTCGTTCCTGCCCACGCAGCCAATTGTTGTTCTGTAAAAGGAGGATAACCCATTAATTCGCTCATTAGCATCTTTAAAGAACTTGGTCCACAGGTATATCCTGTGTCCTGCCAGTCAAATGTATATTGTTGAATTTCCCACCAATTAATCGGCTGTGGACGATTAATCCATATATAGACAGGTTCTTCTCCATTATGTTCTCTTACCCATTTTTCCCATCTCAGTTTCATTTCGTGATACTTAGGATCACTGACCCAATCTCCCTGCTGGTTTGGTAATAAATATACAACTTTTGGGTGCTCTCCTTCTCTTTCGACATAGGAGTTATGCCTTTTTATCATATCTACATATGTCTCCTTCGGAATTTGCAAAATCATATTTTAGATGTCCTTTCCCTGAACCATAATATCAACTTCAAAAAAATTTTTAATTAGCATTGAATAATGGAACAATACAAATCCATTAGAACTATTATCCATGGCAGCTTTTATATCGCTCTTTAATTCACCTAAAGGCAAAGGCGTTGGTTCCTCATCGGAACGGTAAGTTAGAATGCTTGTGGCAATTTTACCTTTGCCAGCCGCCTCAACTATGTATCTTGTTGTTGCGCCTATCCAAGCTGTGTTTTGTTTGTAGTTTCCTTTATAGACCATTGGTAATAGCCAATCAAGGTATTTTGCCAGAGCCATATAATCTTGCCCATATATATCCCTATTAGCCGATGTCTCTGGCATCACTGCAGCAGAAACATACACATTCTTATTGATTGATTTTACGGTTTCTGAGACTCTCCTGGCAAAGGCTGTGATTGTTTCTGCACCGTGTGGTTTCTGCTGATATGCTGCTCTTTTGTGCTTTTCGCTGCCTGAATACCTTACATAATCCAGATGAATCCCATTTATGCCGTAATTATTTATTATGTCTGTAATCGCATTGATTAAGACGTTTTGATGGTTATTATCCTTTGGTTCTATCCATTTGCCTTCTTGGTCTTTAAAACAAGTTATCCATGCGTGAACCCTTATTACACCTTTTGTTTTGTTTAAAACGTTGGGTATTACCGTAGAATATGTCGGATGAGTTATTCTATTCGCTTTTACAAAAATATCGGTTATTCCTACTTTTTTAAAAGCACTTGCATCAACCTTTTCAAAATCAGGTGCTTGCACATAAATTCCCTTTATCATTATTAGACCTCCCGAAAAACCAAATCGTCTTTATTCGCTCGTCTTTGCATTCTTCCATGAAATTTCTATCTTTATGCACCGATTTGGGTAGTCTGTGTAACGTCTTCTTTTGGCTTTTCCTTCATTTTATGGGTTATATACCCGGCAATCCCGCCCACTGCAGCTGCTGCAACTTCTGTTGATTTTCCAAAAATCAAAGCCACTATTGCAATTGCAGTCAGGCCACTAATCGCCGTTATTTCTACCCAATATGCTCCATTCATATTCTCACCCCATTTTTTTCTGAATCTGCCATAGTCTTTCCTTAATATTAATAATTAAAATAGCGACCTACTCTCGAATTAATAACCGAAGGATCCAAGATAAATAACTGAGAAAATGTGGAAAAATCTGTAAAGGCGGTGTTTTATCTTTGAACACAAAAATAAAAGTTTTTCTAAAAAAACAGCACTCAAAGTTGCTACAGAACAATGCTGCTGCCATATAAGCCATTTACATCTGTGATTATAGTCTCAATTTCCACGATTTTGTTGATTTTATTACTATTTTTTGAATTTTATCCTAAATAAACCTGATTGTTCAAAATAAACAATATTGTTAACATTAAGCAAAAAAGCGACGCAAAAGATCGGTGTTATGAATGTTTATTTAAAAAATACCTTTTTATTAAAAAATAAGAAGATAGCGTGATCTTCATGCTCGAAAAGTGCAGCCACGATTTTAACTCGTTTAATTTTTCAACGAACCATCATTTATCTTCATTTTACGTGTTGAATCTGCTATTAAAACTTAATTTTCTATGAAATTACTTTAGAATTTAAAAATTTGATGAAAAAGAGCAAAAAATGCATTTTTTTATGGTATTTTTCCTGTGACAAAAAATATTGATGGATTGTTAAATCCCGAAAATAAATTAATTTTGGCGATACATCAAACTCTGGTGTTCTTATAATACTTAAAAATGAAAATTATTTTATTAATTAATGCCAAATTCTATAAGTCTCTTTAAAATTGCAAATATTCCAAATTCAATGAAACCATTAAATTAAGGATTTGAAATTAGTTTGATCTAATTTATCTCCAAAAAATTGAAATAAAGAGAAAAACTTTAGGTTTTGAGTTATTATATACAAAAACCGTTAACTTAATATGGAACATGCAACAAGCTCAATTACGCAGGGGTGCCCGAGCTGGCCAAAGGGGGTGGACTTAAGATCCACTGGCGTAGGCCTACGTGGGTTCGAATCCCATCCCCTGCACTAATAACAAGTCTTTAGAGATTTAGATAGCCCTAGTGGCTCAGTTGGTAGAGCGATGCCTTGGTAAGGCATAGGTCGGGGGTTCGAATCCCCCCTGGGGCTTTTTGATGTTTCGTGGTAAACAGATCTTTGTAAAAACCTCAAGATTCATGGATTTTTAATTCTAAAATTAAGTGCGATTCTTTGTACAGTCCAATTTCATTTAGTAGATGTAGTTCTTCTGAAGTTGTGTATATCCTTGTTTTCGCTTATTCATTATCTAACTTTTAATGCTTTCAATTTGTTATTTTCATTGGTTGGACTACGTTGATCGAATTTTTACAGGAAGAGGCTTATCTATGATTAGCAACATGAAAGTATCATTCTTTTCCTTTTCCATGCATGCCAGATGTTTGACTGCTTTTTATGGTTATTGGCAAGTTAAATGGCTTAAAAATATTCAGAAAAGATTATTATTCATGAAAATCTCAACTCATTAATTATACCACTAAACTTGAAGCCATATACTTATATTAATCAAAAATAAGAAATCCCAGAAAATTAAGAAGATGTAAAATTATAAAATACCCAATCCAAGTGCCCCTTTCGTTAGCAGGTAGCCACCTAGGGCCAGAAGTATCAAACCAGAAATATAATGCCCATTTTTACTTATCCAATCATTTAAAGGTTTTAGGATCTTTTGGAACCTATCAGGCATGATCAGATAAAGGGCTATGGGTATCTCCACCACAAGGAGAGTTATGATTGTAAGTAGGATGGTAGCTATTACCACCCCCAACAAGCCTGCATGGGCCAATCCCATCTCCTTTCCTGCAGCCAATACCAGAACGTCAGTGCTGCTGTTGAAAAGGAACAATACAAACCCTGCCAGATAAAACTTGCCGAAAATGGACAGATTACCTGCACCTTCACCAGCTTTCATGTACTTGAATATACCGCCCTTATTGTCCTGATCGCGGCTTATAAAGCTTCTAAGTCCTAAAATAACAAGAATTGCCCCAATCACCAGATCTATGGACATTTTAGTAGCGTGATTCTCTGAACCTGTGAATACAACTCCCAGACCAATCAGAATTCCGAATATGACCACTAAAAGAAGGAGAGTAATAGATCCCAGATAGAAAGCAAATATGGGTATTTTGGGCTTTTTCGTTAAAGAAAAAATCAGTATAACACCGGTTAGAACCACAGGACTCACGGCTGCACCCCAGGTGTAGGGCATTATTTGGATTATAAGGTTTGTTGTATCTGTCAAGCCATTCTCCCTCTTTTAGGATATTTAACCCTTCTTTCTAAGTCTTTATAAATCTTCCCTGATATATTTTTGTTCAAAATTGGAAAGTACCTGATGAACTCAGATATTACATAGTTTTTAAGTTTTTAGAGATCTTTTTTACCGACTCATGAATATTTTCCAGACGCAGTTCCTATCTTATGTACCTAATCAGATTGTTTACCTTCAAAAAACAATGATTATAATTTGGAGGATAAAAAAGAAATCTTCACCTACGACTGGTTCTTCAATCAACCGAATAGGATATTATAGAGTGGTGCAGCGTAAAAAGGATGTTTTCTTCGGAGATATCCATAAGAATGGAATGGATACTGCTTATACAATGAATATACAGAAAAAAGGAAAGTAGAGCATAAAGGCCTTTTTGCTGATATGCTATCACAACAAAGGATATTTACCGGACGGACAGCTTTTTTATCTGTAAATGCAATGTAGAGGACTTATCGTTACCATAAAGCTAAGACGTACATCAAAAAGATGATGTCAACAGAAAGTTTTGGGTTCAAAGTCATTCTACGAAATGATCAATAGAATGCACAAAGAATTATATTTTTTGTGTGCCGATACAATCCTCCCTGCAGCAGAGATTCTTCCAATCTATGAGGATAAATGGAACTTAGAAACAGGTTGCAGGGAATCAAAGCAAAGCTTGGCTTTAGAAATTACCATATGTATAGTAAAATGACTATTAAGCTTTATTCAGCTTGTATTTACCGTATGGACAGCTGCGCTCTTAATAGAAATTGAAAATGAGGTGAAGGAGGAGAATCTGAAAAGGCAGATAGGATGATGGATTAGATTAGAACAGCCAGAGTTATTGGTTGATAAAAGAAATTCTGGATTACTCAATATTTTTCGCCTCAATGGACTTTTAGATAAACATCAAAGAATGGGATTTAAAACTTAAGAAATAGAGTAAAATAAATGTAAAGGTAAGCTATAGAATTTGAGGATATTCATGAAAAAAGAATTCAAAATAAAATCTGAGGATTTTAAAGGACCGATAGACCTTTCTCTCACCATTCAAAGTGGTCAGACCTCCCAACCTGCATGGAAAAAGATTGATGGATATTTTCAGGAGCTTGTGAGGGTAGAAGATAAACCCTGCCTGGTGAAGATAGGTCAAAGGCAGGGAGATATTGAGGGGACACTGAAGGTTGTTGCTCAATCTCAAGAGGAAATAGAAATCAGTGCTATAAAAAAGTGTTTAATAAATATTTTCGGTTTAAACAGTGCCCTGGATATTTTATATGATTTTTTAAGAGAGGATCCTCAGCTTGAACCCACCATCGACTTCTGCAGGGGTTTGAGATTGTTTAAAGCCCATGATGTTTTTGAATGTCTTATATCCTCAATATCATCTGCTAACTGTTCTATTGTGCGATGGAACCGTTCTATTCGTAATATAAAGAGAAAATGGGGAGATAAATACGAATTCTCCTCTGGAACGTTCTATACTTTTCCCTCCCCCCAGATACTGGCCACAGTCCCAGAACATGATTTAGAGGAAATGCAGAGATTTGAAGATGAGTTGCCAGAGGATTTTGTCTTTGATAAGAACCTGAAGGCCTGTGGAGTGGGTTATAGGGCCAAATATATAATTCGGGCTGCCAGGATGATTCTAGATGAGATAGATCTGGTTGAACTTGGAAAGATGAAGTATGAGCAAGCCTTTGACACAATACTTCAGATCCCAGGAGTAGGCCCCAAGGTTGCAGACTGCATCCTGCTCTATGGCTTTGGGAAGGAAGAAGCATTTCCAGTTGATATGTGGATTAAAAGAATCATTTGTGAGCTCTACTTCAATGGAAAGAATATTTCGGTCCCTAAAATAAGAGAATTCGGTGTGAAAAAATTCGGTCGATATGCAGGATATGTGCAGCTATATTTGTTCCATTATGCTCGTAAATCAGGTTTATTGGATAGAATGAACAAGAAAAGATAAAATGATTGTTTATTTTAATATGAAAGAAAAAATAATGATATATTCCTTATATTTTTATAGTTTGATTTGGAGGGATTATATGGATGATCGTCAGCGTTGTGAGTGTTTTGGACTTCCTTATGGAAATCTAATCGGGCCCCTTATAGCTGGTATAATTCTGATCATGGTTGGTCTATCTGCATTTATTGGCTGGGACATTTGGAATTATCTGTGGGCAGTTATAATAATCATTATTGGTCTATTAATTATATTGGGAGCTATATATAGTAGGAAACGTTGAAAAACTAATTTTTAATATGGTTGCTCTTCTCTCTAATTCATGACAAAGGACTTCTCACCTTTTCAATCCAGCTTGGATTAGTTAAAAATAACACATTATTAATTTCATTCGAATATACATTATTTAATCTCTTATTAATCCTAAAAACCATTTCTCCACACGTTGTAGGACAGTAACCCCACCCAATGGTGGAAGAGGACACTGAAGCCCACCCCATTCTTGGAATAGGTACTGAAGGATGGAAATTGCCTGTAAATCCTTTTACTGAGCCTGTGAATCATAAAATTTAGGACGTTTAAAAATCACTGCACTTGAAAGAATTATTATGGGAAATATAGATCCTAAAACTTCGGAAGCTGCTAAAATATGCATTTTGATGGAGGTTTATGGGAAAATACCTACCAATCAGGGAAATAGGAGCAAAAATCCATGAGAACATCCCCAATATTAAGAGGACCTTATTCCATTTTTGGACGGTACCCCAAGGGTGAAAACCAATTAAAAAGAGTATCAAGATAATTACGGTGATTATACATCTCCAATTAAAAAATATAGCTAATTAAGAAGGAAAAAGAGACTAATATCCTATCATGTCTTTTTATTAAAAATCGCTTCATTTATTTCTAAAAAACTATGAAAATCTTTGCGATTTGCTATTAAATTGATTAATACCTTACTTCAATCCCTTTTTTTTGTAGATATTCCTTCACCGCCTGTACAGGATACTCCCTATAATGAAAAATACTTGCTGCAAGTGCAGCGTCTGCCTTTCCATATTTAAATGCTTCATACATATGTTCTGGGTTTCCACATCCTCCGGATGCTATAACAGGTATGTTCACATGCTCGCTTATGGTTTTTGTAAGTTCAAGGTCATATCCATCCTTTGTTCCATCCCGATCCATGGATGTTAAGAGGATCTCACCTGCACCCCTCTCTTCAACTTCCATTGCCCATGCTACAGCATCTATACCTGTAAATTCCCGTCCTCCATATATGCTACATTCAAACCAGCAATAACCATTTTCTGTTTCTACCACGAACTTATCAGAACCTTCTTTTGGATCTTTGATATATCTTCTCTTAGCGTCTATGGCAACAACACATGCTTGAGACCCTACGACTTCTGATGCCTCGTTTATAAGGTTTGGATTCTGTATAGCTGCTGTATTTATCGAACATTTATCTGCACCAGCCCTAAGCATTTTAACATAATCTTTTACGTTTTTTATACCACCGCCAACGCAGATTGGAACAAAAACATCCGTGGTGGTTTTCTCAACAACCGATGTCATGGTCTCCCTTCGCTCATGGGATGCTGTAATATCTAAGAATACTATTTCGTCTGCTCCTTCCTTGTAATATCTTGTAGCCAGTTCTACTGGATCCCCAGCGTACTTTATCTGCTTAAATTCAATCCCTTTTACGACACGTCCCTGTGGTACCTTTAAATCGCAGTCAAGACAGGGTATGATCCTTTTTGCAAGCATTTTATCATTTTTTATCGTAATTTTTGATTTTTGTCATTTATTTATGAATCATAAGCTTTAAAAACATGTTATATCTTAATATGGTAAATCGGCCTTTTTCTACATTTCGATATTATTATAATCATGAAAAACAAATATAAAAACGGTTTTGATCAACTTTCTTGTAGGTTGAATTGGGCCTGTAGTCTAGCCAGGATTATGACGTGGGACTTCGGATCCCAAGTTCCCGGGTTCAAATCCCGGCAGGTCCGTTTTTTTCTTTTTTAAAATAAATTATTCATCCTCCTGGATTGCTTCCTTAAAAAAATCAGGGATGAGATTTTTATAAAGTCGATTGCTAAAAAGCATCTTGATATTTCCATCTAAAACATAAGTCACGCAATAATCATCTTCAGCACGCATACCCCGCCCATAAGCCTGAATGAGGGTCATAACAGTTTTGTAGGCGTACCATTTTGGATCAAGAAGTCTTCTTTTATTTATCTGCTTGTCTCCAAGATATGGAAAAGGAATTTTGTAAATCACTTGAAACTGACACTTTTCATAAGGCAGATCAACACCTTCGCTCATGGATGGGCTTACAAAAACCAGAGGTCTTTTGCTTCTCTCAAACTGCATCAATTTAAATTCTCTATTTGCACTATCATGATCGATTAAACGTGGATTTTTTATATTGGCTGTTATGTACTTTTGACATTTGTAGTTGTAGGTATGAATAAGCCCTTTTTCGTATTTGTGGTGATCTATTATCTTCTCTAAAATGGGAATTGTCTTTGGTGCTGTGTATTTTATGGATCTTTTGGACATATTTCCAACAAGCCTCAAATAGATGGGTCTTTTTCCTGCTGGAAAAGGACTTTTGATCCTCAAAAAGTAAACATCATCATAATCTATACCAAGCCATTTGCAGAACAACCGCTGATCCAGGATTGTTGCGCTCATAAAAAGGCAGAAATCGGCGTATCTGAACAATATATCCTTTGCATAAATATCCACCTTCAATGGTTTAAAAGCGACGCCTTCTGGGTTTGGATCCACAATCCAGTTTTTGTAATTAGACTCCAGTTCCATTCCAAGTTCGTATAGGCGGAGTATGGTTCTTTTTATTCTATCTGCTCTTTTTCTTGGAAGGTCTTTTATGTTGATCTTTGTGTAAGCTTCATAAATAGAGCCAACAAAGCCAATCCAATCCCTTGATTCTTCATATTTTAACATATCAGAAGGTATTGTCCTCCCCACATCCTTTTCCAACCTTCTGGCAGATAAATTAACTTCTAATCTTTGCATAAGTTTATTTTCGAGGTTATGCGCTTCATCTAACACCATAAGATGCCTTTTTCCAAAGTGTTTGACGTAGTTTAACTCGAGTAAGGCATAATCGTAATTCATCAATGTTATGGGGCTTGATATAGCATCTGCTTTCTGAAGCCAGTAGTTACACCTCTCATCGGATCTAAAATAATAGGAATTGCCCAAATCATCTTCAAATGCATGAATAAATCCACTTTCTTTTGATTTTGTAATTCCAAATTCGCAGATGAATTTCCTAGAGCGGGGAATTGTCTGACACAGCCCCTTATCACAGGTCTCCTCTAAATCTGCTGCCTTGCAATAAAAATTAGATCTTCCCTTCATCAGTGAGTGTCCAAATTCATCTGTATACTGGGTTTGGAGCTGTTTTGTCATTGTAAGGATATAGGCGGGTTCGTACATCTTGGCAAGTGTTGTTGCAATGACTGATTTTCCGGTGCCTGTTCCAGCTTCAAGTATCACGTATTTAAATCCATTGTCTATTGCATCTTTGATTTCGGCTATTATCTCAAGCTGACCTTCCCTCGATTCTGGAAAGGGAAAATTTTCTATTATCTCTGGATCTATATCTGGATAGAGTCTTTTGAGTTCTGAAATCTGAGATCTTGAGGGTCCTGATTTTTTTCCCCCTTTAAATTCATCATGCGTACAGATACATCTTTCTTTTAACATTCCACATCCTTTGCAGAACAGGCTATTATCCATAGGAAGTTATATTTTGGTGGTGCTATAAATAAATGAAAGCTTTAAAAAAGTTTTATCAAAATTTTTGATCAACCTTTCTTTAGGTTGAATAGGTGGATTTATGAGGAAAGGAAAATTGATAGGAATAGGAGTAGGTCCTGGTGATCCGGAGCTTTTAACATTGAAAGCTGTTAAGGCATTAAAGGAAGCTCAGGTAATATGCGCACCAAGGTCTTCAATGTCAAAACCAAGTCTTGCCCTTTCAATAGTGCAGTCAGCACTGGAACATCGGGAATATGAATATGAAATCTTAGAACCGCTTTTTCCAATGATAGAGGATAAAAAAGCCCTTAAAGAATACTGGAGTGATGCAGCACAGCTTATAATTGAAAAGTTAAATGAGGGATGTGACGTTGCCTTTATAACCCTTGGGGATCCAACGATTTACAGCACTTTTTCCTATATATACAAAATAATAAATGATCTTGACTTTGAAATTGAAATAATACCAGGTATAACATCCTTTACAGGCTGTGCCGCCAGCGCAGGAATCCCGCTGGTAGAGAAAGATGAAATTATAGTTATTGTGCCAAAAGTAGATGATAGATTGCAAAAGATTCTGGAGCATGGAGACACCTTTGTTATAATGAAAACATCGAGACATCCTGATTTATTGAAGGATATTGTAAATCAGGACGAGAGATCTAAGGAGATAATATCTGTTCAAAACTGCAGTATGGAAGATGAGAAGATAATTGACGGTTTTACTAAGGATAAAAAATATCTCTCCACCACCATTGTAAAATTTAAAAAGGATAAAGAATAAGAAGGGAATCAGGATCATTTGTGCTGTTTTTTTTAAAGTTTTTTAAGGGAGAGCAAAAAATATTAAAAAAAACCAAATAATAGCATAGGTCATCCTAAACTTTCCACAACATCAAAGCGGACGCAAGCAGAACAAGCCCGTGATAAGATTCTTCGAATTTTTCATAACAAAAATACCTTTTAATTCATCTGGCTGAAGAACCTTTCGATAGCATTTCTCTTTTTATATAAGTTCTTTATCGAACTTTTTATGTCTTCAGGGTCTTAAAAATCAGAATGTGATTTGACCAAGTTGGTGAATGGACAGAGGAATAGAAACATTTAAATGTAAGTATGTACTTACATACACAAAAGGTGAAGATCGTGGATACTGTCGAACAAAGGATCTTGGATGCTGCCATGAAAGTGTTTGTTAGAGAAGGCTACAGAGGCGCAACTACCAGAAAAATCGCAGAAGAAGCAGGAGTTAATGAAGTGACTTTATTTAGAAAATTCAAATCCAAAGATAATATTTTACGAGCCGTAATAACTGAAAATCGGGAACTTACGCTCAAAAAATTTAATTCAATAATTCAAAGTGAAAAAAGTACAGAGATTACAACATTCCTTCGTGATTTAGGTCATGGTATCATGGAACTCATGGAAGAAAAGAAGATGGACCTGCTAATTTTGCTAATTGCGGAAGGACGAAAAAAACCAGATGTTGCAGAAATTTTGTCTATCGTTCCAGAAACAATGTTAAAACGCCTTAGCGAATATTTTGAAGAACAGATAGAACATGAGAACATGCGTAGCGTCAATCCTCAGGTTGCAGCCTTTACTTTTATTAGTTATATTGTATATAGCAGTTTAATAAAGAGAATAGTCGGCGATATCCTGGGTGATGACAAAAAGGCTTTCAAGGATTTTATTGACATTTTCACAAGAGGCGTTGTAATTCCAGAACATAGATATTTGAGGAATTTAAAGATGAATTAGCCAATAAAACCCCTGTTTAGGGGTGTTATAGTGATAAAAGGAGGTTCAAATACTAAAAAAAATATAAATCAAACAAGCATTGGCAACATGATTGGACATTCAAAAAGATTGTAGATAATCCCATAGCTAAACATTTGCTTAATAAAGCCTTGGTTTATTGTGAGGAAGATGGAGCAAGCAGATTAGAGGTTGGTTTAAATCTCTATTTGGGTAAAAGGAAGGAAGCTTGCCATAAATGTAAGGTTACTTCTGGGTTTATAGGTTACGTGGTCAGCAAAGGTCTTAAAAGTTTTGGTGTTTCGGAAGAAGAGTTTATGGATGAAATGGAAGATCAGTATTGGGTTCGTGGATTAGTGAGTGTTTTAAAGGGTATTGCAATTTTTGGTGTCAGAAAACCATTTATTCCAGGAGCACCATTTCAGGTAGTCTGGAACATTACGAAGACTTGTAACATGAGATGTATTCACTGTTATGAAAACGCTGGAAGAAAGGGTAAAGATGAGCTTAAACCAGACGAAGTGATTAAGGGATTGGATATTCTGGCTAAATCTGGTGTAACTTCTATAGCTTTCTCCGGAGGCGAACCAACTCTTCACCCTAACATTTTACAGTTCATACGCTATGCTAATCATGTGGGAATGCATGTTGCAATGGCCACGAATGGATACATACTTTCAGATAGAGGAGCGTGTAAAAGGTTTGCTGAAGCAGGGCTTCAATTTGTCCAGATAAGCATTGATGGTGTGGATCCTAAAACCCATGACTCCTTTAGAGGGGTTAATGGAGCCTGGGTTAGGGCTGTTGAAGCTGTGAAAAACTGTGTAAAACTTGGAATTTTTGTTGAAGTTGCCACGACTGTAACGAAACATAACGTTGAGGAAATAAACAAAATGATAAGCTTCGTGAGAAGTTTGGGCGCCCAGTGGTTCATGCTCTACAACTTCATACCTGCAGGAAAGGGCGTTGAGATTGCTGATATGGATATTTCTCCTCAAAAAAGGTTCAAACTCCTAAAGATAGCTTACACTAAAACTTTAAAAGGTGAGATGCAAATTCTTTCAACAGCACCGCAGTATGCCACGGTTGCAACACTATTAAGTTCTGATGACTCGGCAATAATCCCCACGCATTTTTATAACCCTGAATACAGCAACCCCATGGTCATGCAACTTGCAGAATTCATAGGCGGATGTGGAGCTGGGAGATTTTACATGAGCATAGAACCCAACGGCGATATGTACCCTTGTGTCTTTTTCCCCCATGAAGATGAAGTCAAACTTGGAAAACTGCTTGAAGATGATTTTGAAGACATATGGAAGAATAACGAGCTTTTAGATAAGCTCAGGAACAAAAATATACTTAAAGGACATTGTGGAGAATGCAAATCCATGGATATATGTGGAGGCTGTAGAGCCAGAGCATACAACTATTTCCATGACGTCTTAGCTCCAGACCCGGGCTGTATTTACAATGAAAATGAATGGAGAAAGGTCAAAGCCCTGTTAAGCGAAAAAGCTCAGGAAATTTGTCAAGGAAGCTTTATGTTGAATTTAAGAGCTGGGGAGGGTAGAAAATATGGATGTGCTACTAATAAACCCGCTTGATGAAACCCAAGTAAAAAATAAATTGGGTTTTAAAGTCCCTCCACTAAATCTAATGTATCTGGCTGCGGCATTGGAGAAAGCCTCAATGTCTGTTAAAATAATCGATGATGACCTGATGCAGATAGGTTTTGAGAAAGTGGCAAAGCTTGCTTCAAAACTTAATCCTGCGGTTGCAGCATTTACCGCTACCACAGCTACAATAAAAACAGCTTTAAAATATGTTGAAGCAGTTAAAAGGCTGTTACCTAATACATTAACTGTGATAGGTGGCCCCCATGCAACTTTTCTACCAACCGAAACATTAAAAAGTTCTGATGCTTTAGATCTGGTTGTAATTGGCGAAGGAGAGAGAACACTTGTTGATATAGCTGATAAATATGATGAAAACGAAATTGGAAAACTTTCTAAAATTAAAGGAATAGTATACAGAAATAATGATAAAATTAAAACAACGCAGCCAAGACCTCTAATAGAAAACCTCGATGATTTACCATTTCCAGCAAGACACCTTGTACCCTTCGAATCATACGGAACATCCAAAGATCAATCAGGAGGAATGATAACAAGCAGGGGATGCGTTTTCTCCTGTGGTTACTGCTCCTCTTCATTGATTATGGGTAAAAAATTCAGAGCTAGAAGCCCTGAGAACGTAGTCGATGAAATCGAAGAGCTTGTTGACAAATACAAGATTAGAGATATAGCATTTTTAGACGATACATTCATGTTAAGCAAAAAAAGAGCCCAGGCAATATCTGATGAAATAAGAGAAAGAGGACTTGATATGGCTTTTGTTGCCTCTTCCAGGGTTGATACTGTGGATAGGCAATTATTAGCGCGTTTAAAAAATTCTGGCATGGATACGCTATATTATGGAGTCGAATCAGGTTCGCAGCGTGTCCTGGATCTTATGAGAAAAGGTATAACATTAAATCAGGCTGAAGATGCTGTTAAAGCCGCTAAGGATATTGGAATAGACGTTGTAGCATCATTTATTATAGGATATCCGGGAGAGACAGCTGAGGAAATAGATCAGACGATAGATTTTTCAATAAAACTTGATCCAGATTACAGCCAGTATTCAATCCTGACACCCTTTCCAGGAACGCCGATATTTTGCAAGTTAAAGGAGAAGAAGCTTCTTGACACAGAAAACTGGGATAAGTACACTGTACTTGACCCGGTTATAAAATATGAAAAACTTGGGCTGAGTAAGAAGTTAATAAGAATGAAACTGGCTAAAGCTTATTTTAAATTCTACACAAGACCGAAGTACTTTATTAAACGTCCCTACATGTTTAAAGTTTTAATAGGAACTCTTTTTAGAAGTTTTGTGATACCGAAACTAAAGGGAGGAATTCCAAAGGGATGGTTTAGGAATCTTCAAAGCGAATATTCGCAAAATCAATGAAAAAATTAATTTTGATCTTTTTTATTTTTAATCGAAAACTTTATATAAGTGTCATCTGAATATATCCATAAATTTAGATATACCAAATTATGGTTTAATATGTTGTAGAACTATTAAGAGAAATCGCAAATCGGGTGTAACAATGGAAAATGAAAAAATCAAAAAATTCGTAAAGGATCGTTATTCAAAAATTGCAGAAAAAGGGGAGCCCTCTTGTTCATGTTGCGTTAGTATCGATGATATTATTGGACAGGCGAAATCGATGGGATATTCTGAAGATGAAATCAGAAGCATTCCAGAAGATGCTATTCTGGGACTTGGATGCGGTAATCCAACAGCCCTAGCAGAATTAAAAGAAGGTGAAACCGTCCTTGATCTTGGATCTGGTGGAGGAATAGACGTTTTTATTGCAGCCCAAAAAGTCGGTGAAAATGGAAAGGTCGTTGGTGTAGATATGACTCCCGAAATGATTGAAAATGCCATAAAAAATGCTGAAGCGGGCGGTTATGAAAATGTTGAGTTTAAAGTCGGAGAGATAGAGAATCTACCCATTGAAGATGAATCTATTGATGTCATCATAAGTAACTGTGTCATAAATCTCATCCCAGATAAATTGGTTGCCTATAGAGAAGCTTTCAGAGTCCTAAAACCAAGGGGACGTATTCTTATATCTGATCTGGTAACAGAGGGAGAGCTTGCTGAAGATATTAAACAGAGCTTTGAAGCTTGGGCAGGCTGTGTCGCTGGAGCGCTGGATAGGCAGGAATATTTGAATGTAATAAGAAAAGCAGGTTTTAAGGATGTTAAGATAGTAGCTGAGCACCCTTTCAACGAACCAGGGATGGACGAGAAACTCAAAGGAAAAATCATTAGTGTGCAAATAAAAGCAGTAAAATAAGCGCAAAAACGCAAAATTTTGCAGTTATGGTGGTTTCATGAAAACCTGTGAAATTACAGGCGAAGGTGCTACTAACAGCGATCAAATAAAAAAGCTTAAAAAGATTTTATCTGATATGCCAGATGAAGAGGAATTATATAATAAATCAGAGCTTTTCAAAGCACTTTCAGATCCTACGAGACTTGAAATATTGTATTTGCTCCGACATGGAGAATTATGTGTATGTAAAATAATAGCAGTACTTGAAAAGCCTCAATCCACCATATCTCATCATTTAAATGTTCTGAAAAATGCGGGATTTATAAAATGGCGTAAAGAAGGCGTGTGGATACATTACAGGCTATCAAATCCAAATATAATAGATATAGTAGAGAAATTATGTAAATCCATCGGGATTATTAAGACAACAGGGTGAGTTTATGGATATAACAGAGATTTTATTGATAGGATTATATGCTTTAGAAGAATATCTTTCAGCCCATGTTATTAGTTGTTTAGTGCCAGCTTTCTTTATTGCGGGTGCAATATCTGTTTTTCTTTCCAAAGAATCTGTTTTGAAGTACTTGGGTCCTAAAGCCAAAAAAGTAGTTTCTTATGGTGTTGCATCTGTCTCTGGTTCAATATTGGCTGTGTGTTCCTGTACGGTGTTGCCACTTTTTGCTGGCATCTTGCGGAGAGGAGCAGGGTTAGGTCCAGCTACAACATTCCTATATTCTGGCCCAGCTATTAATATCTTAGCTATTGTTTACACAGCTAGTTTGCTTGGCTATGATTTGGGTGCTGCAAGAGCTATTGGGGCGGTTTCAATGTCTCTTGTTATTGGTCTTATTATGGCAACATTGTTCAAAGAAGAAGAAAAAAGAAGATCCGCAGGCATGGCAATTTCAACTTCTGAAGAAAAAGGGGAAAAATATGGAGGACTAAAAAAATTAGTGGTTTTTGTTTTGCTTGTTCTGATCCTTGTGGTTGGAGCATCAAAAATCGTTGCCTTAACGAAAATAATCTCTTTGCTAATATTCATAGCTATTTTGGTTCTATGCCTTGTAGCGTGGTTTACAAAAGAAGACATAAGGGAATGGCTAAATGAAACTTGGTCGTTCTTTAAGATGATATTTCCCTTGTTATTGGTAGGGGTTTTTGTGGCAGGTATCCTTCAGGCTTTATTGCCACAACAAATAGTTGAAGCCTATCTGGGTGGAGAAGGCATTATACCAAACTTCATTGCATCAATTATAGGTGCTTTGATGTATTTTGCTACTTTAACTGAGGTTCCAATAATAAAAGCGTTGATGAACTTAGGGATGGGTAAAGGGCCAGCATTAGCTCTTCTCCTTGCAGGTCCAGCTTTAAGCCTTCCAAACATGATTGTCATAGGAAGGGTGATGGGTATCAAAAAAACAGCCGCTTATATAACTCTTGTGGTAATCATTTCAGCATCTGTTGGATACCTGTATGGAAACATAATTAGAGGTGTGTAGAATGAAAAAGGTTGAAATAAAAATTTTTGGGTCAGTTCCCCCTTGTCAGAAATGTAAATTAGCTGAAAAGGTTGCAAAAGAGGTAGCAGAAAAATTCGAAAATGTTAGTGTAGAAAAATTCGATGCATTGAGCGAGGAAGGAGACAAATACGGTATAATGACCACTCCGACCATAGTAGTTAATGACAAAATCGTTGCGACAGGAAAGGTTCTTCCAAAGGAAAAAATGGAAGAAATTATCAAGGAAGAGGTGTAATAGCCGAAATCAACCCAAGGAGGTGATGGATATGCACATGCCATGGTGGCACATGGGTCCCAGATTTGCTTGCTGGTGTCCTTTTCATCATTTAAGCAAGGAAGAAGAGATCAAAGCTTTGGAAGAATATAAGAAAATGCTTGAATCAGAAATCGAAGCTGTG
>CAZLGO010000015.1:17564-25813 GCA_964559295.1 uncultured Methanobacteriaceae archaeon | reverse complement strand
TTTGTTAGTTTAATATGCGGCTCTGGTCTAGAAAACCCGCACTTACATTTGTACAAGCCTCTGTGGTTTAGGTACCTTTTGTGGTAATTTAGATTGTTTTTACATATGGGGCAGAAAACATCTGCGGTTATGGGAGTCCTGTCCGTAAAATCCACTTCAAAACCATAATACGTTACATGAGTATCACCTTCCTTTTTCATACCTATGGAGGCTGTTCTTGGGTCATCGGCATTACAAACCACGATTCCTCTCTTCATCGGGGCTGAAAGAAGTTCCTTTGCCTTTAAATATTTTTCAAATGGATTTTTTCTCCCCCCCACTACAGGATGTTCCCTTGATATGTTCGTGTACACAACACCAACAGGATCTACAAGCTCGCAAACAAGATCAGGCACTGAATTTTTTATATCTCTAATTCCGTATTCAAATACTCCAAGTTCACTTATACGTGACAAAAGCCCGGTCGCGATAGCATTTAAAGTGTTGCTATCAAAATTGCATGAAATCTTGCAATCCTTCTCTAACAACAAACATGTTATTTTTGTGCTTGTTGTTTTGCCGTTGGTTCCGGTTATGAGTATGGTTCCTATTTTTGGTCTTTTTGCAAGTTCCCTCAGACAATCATATGCTCCTATCTTCAAATATAAATATCCTGGGAAGCTTTTGCCCATACCACGACCCATTTTAACCAGATATTTGGCCAGTTTACCAGCAAACTCAGCGATTTTGCACCTTATTTTTTGTAGTTTTCTCATTGTTCTAACTAAAATTCGATGTATTATAAAACTTTTTCAGTTTTAGAATTAACCCAAAATATTTTTATAATAAAGACAAACCTGAATTCATGGGAATATTGAAGGGAATAGGTACAAGTCCGTATATTGGTGTTGGAGCTGTAAAGAAAATAAAAAGTCATGAAGATATCCTAAACATCAAAGGAGGAGAAATCGTAGTAGTTCAAAAGGCATCCAGAGATATGCTTTCACATCTTCGAAGAGCAGGAGGTGTTGTAACTGATTATGGTGGATTAACAAGTCATGTTGCAATTGTTCTGCGGGAGTTGAAGATTCCTTGTGTCGTTGGATGCGAAAATGCAACTCAGATTCTTGAAGACGAGATGATAATAACCGTTGACGGAAAAACTGGTAACATATACAGGGGTTTCATTGAATTAGAGGAAGAAAGAGAATTTTTTGAAGTTTATCATCCCTCAACAAATATAAAGGTCAACATAAACGTTCCTGAAATTTCACAAGAAGTTGCACCCCTCTCAGATGGGGTTGGTTCCATAAGGATCGAAGGCATGATTATACATACAGGAAAACACCCTTACGTTCTTGCAGATGAGGGAAAATTAACTGAAGTTATTGTAGATGGGGTAAGGGAGATTGTAGACGCTTTCTATCCAAAACCTGTGTGGTTTAGAACATTTGACATACCAACCGATGAACTTAAGAGCCTAAGGGGAGGAGATTGTGAACCAGATGAGGCAAATCCTCTTTTGGGACTTAGAGGCATATACAAAGACTTAAGGGATGTCGAAATATTGAAGGCTGAGTTTGAAGCTATAAGATGCATTTTAGAGGAAGGATACCATAACATAGGACTTAAGATCCCTTTTTTAAGGGATATCTCAGAATATGTCCTATCAAAAAAGATCCTAAAAAAAGCTGGCATAAAACCTCACAAAGATATAGATGTTGGTGCCTCTATTGAGATACCTTCTGCTGCACTAACGCTCGATGATTTTATAAAAGAAGGTGTAGATTTTATATCAATTGGTATGAGCGATCTGACTATGTGTTGTTTAGCCATAGATAGAAGGGGCGCCAAAGTTGCAAAGCACTTTGACTTGATGCATCCTGCGGTTTTGGGGATTGTAGAGATGGTAATAAAAAAATGCAATGAAAAAGGAATAGAAAGTTGTGTGTGCGGATACGCTGCAACAGATCCTGTTATAGTCAAAAAACTTGTTGAATTTGGTATATCTTCTATCTCCACGAATCCAGATCAGGTTTTGCGGATGCGAAAGACAATAGCAAATGTGGAAGAAGCCCTTATAAAGAGAGGTTTAAGTTAGAAATCATTGCCATTTTTTGAGAATGTTAATGCTTCTTCAAACTTGATTTTGTTTTTATACAGGGCTGATCCTATTACAACACCATATACACCAATTTTATAAAGTTTTTTTATATCTTCAATGGATGTTACTCCTCCAGAATAAATTATTGGGATGTTAACAGCGTCTAAAAGTTCTAAAACCGGCTTGATGTCAATTCCTTCCATAAGACCCTCAACATCCACGTTTGTAAATAATATACTCCCCGCACCCTTTTTCTCGAAGAGTTTTGCGAGTTTTGGTGCACTTTGCATTGTTTTTTCGGTCCATCCTTTAATTACGACCTTAGAATCCCTAATATCAAGGGCAACGATGATTCGTTCACTTCCAAATTCATCTGCAAGTTCTTTGACATTTTCTGGATTTTCTATTGCCATTGTACCTAAAATGATCCTCTCAATGCCCATATTAAGAAATTTCGATGCATCTTTTTTTGATCTTATGCCTCCACCAAGCTGTATTGGGATAGACAATTCTTTTATTATCTTTTTTATTATTTTGATGTTTTTGCTCCTATCCCCGAAAGCACCATCAAGATCAACAACATGCAGAATACTTGCTCCTCTTCTCTCCCATTCTCTTGCAACTTCAACTGGATTTTCAAGGATTATATGTTCTGTTCCAGGTTTTCCCTGAACCAACTGAACGCATTTTCCTCCCTTAATATCAACTGCAGGGATTATTAACATTCTATCACACCAATATGTTTACCATTGATAAATAAAAAGATATATCTTGGATACTGTGATGATCTTCCTGATTTTGAAGGTGAAAAAAATGAAGAGAGTAGCCTTAAAGATTGCATACATTGGCACAAATTATTATGGATCTCAAAGACAGCCAAATTTAAAAACTGTAGAAGGAGATCTCATAGACGCTTTAAAAAAAGTAGATTTGATAGATGATCTTAAGGCTGCAGGATATTTGATAGCTGGTAGAACAGATAAGGGAGTACATGCACTCGGAAATGTTGTGTCTTTCAAGACAGATAAGAAGGTCATAATAAATCAAATAAATGATTCTCTACCCACGGATATACGAGTTTTAGGTAAAGCAAATGTCCCAGCAGGGTTTAAACCAAGATTTGCTCAAAGCAGGCATTATAGATACGTGATTCCAAACAGCTTAAACTTAAATTTGGATATAGACAGTATGAGCGAAGCATCATCAATATTTCAGGGCACCCATAACTTTCAAAACTTCTCAAAAAGAAGCGAGAGAAACCCAATAAGAACCATAGATCGTGTTAAAGTTTCAAAAAAAGATGATTTTGTGATAATTGATGTAATTGGAGAAAGTTTCCTCTGGAACATGGTCCGAAAAATTGCAAGAGTTCTTTTCATGGTTGGCAAAGATGAATTGGATACAGGCGCTGTTTACAAATTTTTTGATCCATCAACAAAAATAGCCGTTGCACCCATGCCACCTGAAGGTCTTATTCTTATGGATGTTAAATACGATGGTATTGAATTTGAATATGATACTTATGCAAAAAAGAAATTTCTTTCTATTTTGGCAGAGGAACATCTTTATAACAAAACCATTGCTGCTGCAGAAGAAGTGATGATAGAAAGTTTAAAAGAATATTATTAACTTTTTATTCTTAAGTTAACACGCTTTAACCACCTAAATGTTTAAGTCTTCTTAAGATTATAACAGTATAAGGTGATATTATCGTAAAGGCTGTTATAATGGCAGGCGGAAAGGGAACAAGATTACGTCCCTTGACCTTTCTAAGACCAAAACCCATGATTCCTCTTGTAAACAAACCGATTATGGAATATATGATTGAAAGATTAAAATCATTTGGATTTTATGATCTTATAATAACTTTAAGCTACATGCCCGTACACATCAGGAGATATTTTAAGGATGGCTCTGATATTGATGTTAAAATAAAATATTCTGTTGAAAGATGGCCATTGGGTACAGCAGGAAGTGTTAGAAAAACAAAGAAATACATAGATAACACATTCTTCGTTTTAAGTGGCGACGTACTTACCAATGTCAACTTTGATGAAGTTTTAAAATTTCACAAGGAAAAAAAGGCAATTGCAACCCTTGTTTTAACCCCTGTGGATGATCCTACCCATTTTGGCATAGCTTTCTTGGACGATGACGCTCGGATAACAGATTATCTGGAAAAACCAGGGCCAGATGAAGTATTCAGCAACATTGTAAACACTGGTATCTATGTCTTTGAACCTGAGATATTCGATTTTTTAGAGACAAAGAAAGGAGAGGTTGATTTTTCAAAACACGTCTTTCCCACCATGATTAGAGAAAATGCCAGAATTTACGGTTATGTCTTTGATGGCTATTGGAGTGATGTTGGAAGACCTGAAACCTATCTTAAGGCGACTTACGACATTTTAGATCAAAAATTAGGGCAAAAACCATCTGGAACTAAAATAAAAGAAGGAATCGGAAAGGTAGGAAATATATGGATTGGAGACAATGTCAAAATAAACAAAAGAGCAAGAATAGAAGGACCAGTTGTAATTGGAGATGACTGTACCATAGAAGAAGGATGTAGGATATCAAAAGGCACTGTAATTGGAAATAACTGCTACATAGAAAATAATGTAAATATTGAAGGTGGAGTTATATTTTCAAACAACATTGTAAAGGAAAATTCGTTTTTAAGTGGATGTATTATAGATACAAAATGTGTCATTGACAAAAACACTATAATAGAAAATGGAGTTGTTATGGGAAGTTTAGTAGAAATTGGGGAAAATTGTGTTGTAAAATCATCAAGATGCATAACGAATAACATAAAGATCATGCCATATTCTATTGTAGATTCCGACTATTTAATGGAAGTTGAATAACAATCCTTTCAAAAGGATTGACCTAAAGAACCCTTTGAAAAAGCGTTGACGTAAAGAAACTTTTAGAAAGCCATATGAAACCTTTGGTTTCGTGGCATTGAAAATCATGATTTTCAAAGTTTCATTTGCAAATGCAGGCGATCGAAGGTCGCCTTTTTGATCAACCTTTTTCTAAAAGGTTGAAATGGAGGTTTGTGATGTCTTTGTATATTAAAGAAATTCGTGGAGTCGTGAATTCAGAAATTACAAATGAATTCGCCTCAAACTTAGGTACTATAGTTGGAAATTTCGTAGGATCTGGAAATTCAGTTGTGATTGGAAGAGATACAAGAATCACATCCCAGATGATAAAAAGATCTATTACCGCTGGGATAATGGCATCAGGAATAGATGTGATTGATTTTGGAATAGCTCCCATACCTACCATACACTACGGCATGGATTTGTACAAAACAAATGTTATGATTAGCATAACTGCTTCTCATCTACACCCAGAGGAAATTGATATAAAAATATTTAGCGATCATGAAATTCCATTAGAACAAATCCATGCTGAAAGAGCCCCATGGGATGATGTAGGTAATCTTTTATATGTTTATGGTTATTCGGATGACTATATAAATGCGGTTTTAAAAAATGTAAAAAGAGATATTATAGTTAATATGGCCCCAAAGGTGGTTATAAGTTGCGCAAACGGTTCAACAGTGCCCATTGCACCAAAAATCTTGAGTAGACTGGAATGTGACACGATACTTTTTGGATGTCAACCTGAAACAATAAGTTCAAGTAGATTTACTGAACCAACTCCTGAAACCTTATCCTTAGTTTCAAATCTTGTAAGATCAGTTGGTGCAGACATGGGGATAGCCTTGGATAATGATGGTGACAGAGTAGTCTTTAGCGATGAGAAGGGCAACATAATAAGGGATCAAACTATATTAGGACTATTCGCAAGGGAGGCTCTAGTTGAAAATCCCAAAGGAACCATCGTATCATCTGTAGTTGCATCTAGGTCTTTAGATGATATTGTTTCACAACACGGCGGTAAACTCATAAAAAAACCTGTAGATTTAGTTTTAAGTGGAATAACAGAGAAAAAAGCTATATTTGGTGGAGATGAACCAGGATTATATGTATTTCCAGAGTTTCAGAAATGCTTCGATGCTATATTCGCAGCCGTAAAGATGCTTGAGATAATTTGCAAACATAACAAACCACTATCAAAATTGGTAGAGAAGATACCAGAATATCACAGAACGGGTTTTTCCATGGAATGTGAACACGATAAAAAGGCCGATGTCATCGAAAATTTAAAAGAAACTTTGAATAAGAGTGGTGATTTAGATTTAACAGATGGGATAAGAGCTGACTGGGAAGATTCTTATGTGCTTGTAAGACCATCGAGATTTGAACCATTATTAAGAGTTTACATCGAAGCTAAATCATCCGAAAAATTACAGAAATTAAGTCACAAGATAAAAAAAATGATCGAAGAGATAGATTAGTAAGTTTTATGGTTTTAGTGTGAGAGTAATCTAACAATAAGGAGGCAATTTCCTGGTCTACAAGAACTTTGGTGAAGAAGAAAAAATAAGAAAATTTGAGAATATTCCATATAAAATAAAAAATCAAACTAATGAATCCAAATTTGATTTTTCCACTGTTAGAAGATCTCAAGATGAACAGAAATGGATTATCGTGGGCTTTGATCCTGGTCTAACAGTAGGAATAGCCATTTTGGATCTAGATGGAAATCTGCTTTCCATAGAAAGCTGTAGGGAAATATCAAAAGCGAAGATAATAAATCACATTATAGATTATGGAAAAGCTCTTTTAATCGCCAGCGACGTTTATCCACCACCTAAAATGATTAAGAAACTTGCCTCTGCTCTTAATTCAAAGATACATTCCCCTCCCAAGACCATGTCTGTGGAGTCAAAGATAGAAATAGTTGAAAATTACCTAAGCGAGAGATCCATCCATCTGCACCCTGAAAATACTCATGAAAGAGACGCCCTTGCTGCTGCTGTAAAAACATATAAACATTATCAGAACAAATTACGACAGGTTGAAAAACGAGCAGAAAATCTACATTTATCTAAAGAAGAGATGGACAACATAAAAAGCATGGTGATTAGAGGGCGTTCAATAAGTTCAGCAATAGACGATATTAAGAAGGCAGAAGTTACTTCAGAGATCGAGGAAATGAGGGCTGAAGGTAAAATCAAAGAAGAAATTAAAGAAGAAAATGAAGAAAAAGCTATTTCAAAATTAAGACAAAAAACAAAAGTTCAAGAAAAACAAATAAGAAATTTAAGGGAAAATAACATTATTTTAAAAGCAAAAATAGAGAAATACAAAGATGAAATATCAAAGCTCCGAGATAAAATAGATAAATTATATTACGAATATTCAAAGGATATTCTATATAAAAAAGAGATATCTTCAAAAATTGCAATAATAAAGGGACTCCAGGAAAAATACACTCAAGAGAAAGCTCTGCGTAGGAAACTTGAGGAGAATTTAAGATCGATTAAAAAGATCAGGGTAATGGAGCTATCTAAAAAAGCAATTCCTGTAAAGATCATAGAATCCTTTACAAAGGAAGGGATAAGGAAAGCCTGTGAATATTGGAACATAAAAAAAGGAGATGTTGTTCTTCTTTCAAGTTCAAAGGGGGGAGGTTCACAAACAGCTTCTTTTCTTATTCAAATTGGTGTGAGGGCTGTTATAATTATGGATAAGATGTCACATCAAGCAAAAGATGAATTTGAGAGGAACATGGTGCCAATACTTGATGCTGATAAGATAGATTTGCGGATGGTGGATGAATTTGCCATCGTAAAGGATGAACATTTAGATGAAGAGATAAAAAGATGGAGAGCTAATGTGGAAGATAGGAGAAGAAGAGAGGAGAAAAAGAAACTTCTAAAGGTCATAGATGAATATCGTGCCAAAAGAAAGAGAAATGTAGATGATTTTTGAACTTATTTTTTATTTTTAAATAAAAGCTTTAACTTCGAAAGCCAGAATTCGGAGAGTAATAAGATCAAATTTATTAGGCAAATGATATAGATGAGAATGTATGAAAATCGCAATCGTAATAGGGACGAGACCAGAGATAATCAAGATGGCTCCTGTAATCGATGAAATTGAGAAAAGGGACATCTCTTATATCTTGATCCACACAGGACAGCATTACGATCATGAAATGTCTGATCAATTTTTTTCTGATTTAGAACTCAAAAAACCTGATTATAACATAGGAGTCGGTTCTGGATCTCACGCAGAGCAGA
>CAZLGO010000015.1:0-17554 GCA_964559295.1 uncultured Methanobacteriaceae archaeon | reverse complement strand
AGACAGCCATGATGATAGTCGGCATTGAAAGGGTTTTGATCGATGAAAAACCTGATATGATAATGATACAGGGTGATACAAACGCTGTGCTGGCTGGAGCACTTGTGGCATCAAAACTTCACATTCCCGTGGGGCATGTTGAAGCAGGACTGCGATCATATGATAAAACCATGCCTGAAGAGATAAACAGAGTGGTAGCTGATGTATGTTCTAAGCTTTATTTTGCTCCAACAGAAGATTCGGCAATCAATTTACTTTTTGAGGGGATAAACCCCCATGATGTTTTTATAACAGGAAACACCATTGTAGATGCTTGTATGAGGAATCTTGAAATTGCAAAGAGAAGATCCAAAATATCATCAAAACTGGATCTTGCAGGAGATATCTTGGCTGTTACTGTACACAGAGCAGAAAATGTTGACAATAAAGAAAGGCTTCGTGGAATCACAGATGCCTTAGCAGAGCTTGATGATCTTAATATAATATTTCCAGTGCATCCTCGAACAGACAAAAACCTGAAGAAATTTGGATTCTACAAGAAACTGGATGAAGCATCCCACATTAAAATGATCAAACCCCTCGGTTATTTGGATTTTCTGCTTCTTTTATCATATTCTAAACTTGTTATGACAGATTCTGGTGGAGTACAAGAGGAAGCTATCACTTTAGGCATACCTTGTATGACTTTAAGGTATAACACCGAACGCCCCGAGACCATAAAAGCCGGTGGGAACATCCTGGTTGGAACAAAGAAAGATAGGATAATAGATGTTGCAGAGAAAATCCTGAATGATCAGAGCACTTATGACAAAATGAAGGCAGCTCCTAATCCCTATGGTGATGGACTCGCCTCAAAAAGAATTGTCAATAAAACACTACAAAGGTATCATGAGGGTAAGCTTAAAATAAAGATACCTGAAGATACAAAGAATTATCCGCAAAGAACTTTCATTAAAATACGCGAAAGCATAAATGTATCAGAACTTGAAAAAAATAAAAACAAAACTGTAAGGGTTGTTTATGAAGGTGGTGTTGCAAGATTTCCATACCCTGATCTTAATCTAAAGGACAAGCTTGTGCTGGTAGACAAGTTTTAATATAATTACAACCTACAAGATATCCAGTTGATGAAAGGGCATTTACGGACTTTGACTTACAGGAGGAGTACTCATAGATAAAAAAGAAAATCCTAGTATCGCTGTATTTGGGCTTGGTCATATAGGACTTCCAACAGCAGCTCTTTTTGCAAACAGCGGTGTCTCTGTCATAGGAATAGATATAAACAAAAGGATCGTAGAGTATGTAAATTCTGGAAGGTCTCCCATCATGGAACCTGGTCTTGACGAGCTTGTTCATGAGGCTGTTGAAAGTGGAAATCTAAAAGCATCTGAAGATGGGATAAAAGCCTCCAAAATCTCTGAAGTTATGATTGTAATTGTTCCAACACCTCTTGATGACACCAAACGATCAGATCTGGAAGCTGTAAAATCAGCATGTAGAACCATTTCTAAGGGTCTAAATAAGGATGATTTGGTTATTGTAGAAAGTACAGTTCCTCCAGGAACATGCGAGAACATTGTGGTTCCCATATTAGAAAAAAGTGGCTTGAAGGCAGGCTTAGATTTTGGAGTAGCCTACACACCAGAAAGGGCGCTTCCAAACAACACGATTTATGAGATGACCCATAATGCAAGGGTAATTGGAGGAATCAGCAAAAAAAGTACTGAAGCTGCAACAGCACTTTATAAAAGAATTACAAAGGGAGAGATAATAAAAGTCAAAGATCTTGTAACGGCAGAGACAGTAAAACTCATGGAAAATATATACAGAGATACCAATATCGCCTTGGCAAACGAGCTGGCTGTGATATGTGAACTTTTGGGTATAGATGCTATAGAGGCTATAGATGCTGCAAATCATCATCCACGGGTTAATATTCACACACCAGGACCTGGTGTTGGTGGCCATTGTTTATCCATTGATCCATATTTCATAGTGGAGATGGTAGAGCAGATGGGAGCTGAAGCCCCCTTGATAAAAACAGCCCGAATGATAAACGAGGGCATGCCAAAACACGTTGTTAGATTGGTGAGAGCTGCGTTAAGTGAACTTAAAAAACCACTTCGAAATTCTAAGATAGGAATCTTAGGGATTGCCTACAAGGGTAATGTTGCAGATGCCAGAGAAACACCTGCAAAACCATTAATAAAGTTTTTGAGGGAAGAGGGTGCAGATGTATATGCCCACGATCCCTATGTTGCCCAAGATGTGATTAAATCTCTTGATGCAAAACCTGTTGATATTAAAGAAGCCCTAAAGTGCGATTGTGTTGTGCTTGTAACAGATCATGATCAATACAAAACGATTACTCCAGAAGAGATTGAAGGTAGGGCTTTTGTGTGCACAAGACCAATTTTAGGTCCCGATGAATTTCAAAAGAAGGGAGTGATATTTAAGGGAGTTGGCAGGGCTTGAAGCTTCTTGTTTTTGAATTTGCTACTGCTTCAGGATTGGATGATCCATCTATATTCGCAGAAGGATATGCCATGCTTTCTGGGCTTTTAGATGATCTCGAGGGGACGGATACAGATTATTTAATATCAAATGATTTGCAAGCTGTAAGCACCGGATCTTGTAACCCTATTTTTATCAAAGAGGATCTTTTGGGTTGGATAGACAAAAAGATCCTAAATTATGATGCATGTTTGGCAATAGCACCTGAAGAAGATTTGATTCTTTATGAAATCACAAAACTTATTGAAAAAAAAGGTGTAGATGTTATAGGTCCTAATTCAGATGCTGTACTTACATGTTCTGATAAATTTAGGACTTACATGACGCTGGAAAATAAAGTACCCCTCATTAAGACGGAGCGTGTATTTTTTGAAGATCTTCATAGCTATGAAGCATGGTTTGAAGATAGCGAAAAAAAGATTGTAAAACCAGCAGATGGCGTCTCTTGCAGTGGAATAGAGGTTGTAAGATCATTCAAACAGTTCAAGAAAGCTTCTTTTAGGATTGAAACCAGTTTTCCGTATCTTCTACTTCAGGATTTTATAGAGGGGATTCCATCGAGTGTAAGCCTCCTATGCAACGGAAAAAAAGCATTGCCATTAAGTCTGAATTTCCAAAATATCCAATTTAAGGATAAAAAAATAAGTTACAATGGAGGATATGTACCTTTAGAACATAGGCTTTCTGACAAGGCAAAAAAAATAGCAAAAAAGGCTGTGGAATCTATAGACGGTTTGAGAGGTTATGTTGGTGTTGATTTGATTTTAGGTGAGAATGTGCATGTTGTCGAAGTAAATCCAAGGATTACGACGCCTTATGTAGCCCTGAAAGATATTCTAAACTTTAATCTTGGTAAAGCAATTATTGATTCAGTATATGGCAGACTGCCAGACGAGGTTGCCTTAGAGGGTAAGGTAGTATTTGAGAAAAAAGGCAATTTTTTAGAAAAGAGGGTGATTTCATGAAGATTGCAGGATTTGACATTGGAGGAGCAAACACAGATGTTGCAATTGTTGATTTTGATGATTTTGGTAACATAAAAAACATAAAAACAGCTTTTAAATATCTTCCCATGTGGATTAAGAAAGATGAACTTGAGGAGACTCTTTTTGATCTTTTAGGCCCTGATACAGGTAAAATTGATGCTGTTGGGATTTCCATGACAGCAGAACTTGTTGACGCTTATAAAACAAAAAAAGAGGGAGTTCTTGATATTGCGGAGAAGGTTAAAAAAACATTTGATGTTCCGATAGGCTTTGTTGGAGTAGACGGGATTTTGGATATTAAAAAAGTTGCCCAAAATCCAATCAAAGTTGCTGCAGCAAACTGGATGGCTACAGCGCAAATAGCATCCAAGATATTAAGAGATTGTATCCTGATAGATGTTGGAAGCACAACAACAGACATAATCCCTATAAAAAATGGATTAGAATGTGCAAAGGGAAGATCCGACCTTGAAAGGTTGATGACAGGAGAACTTGTGTACACCGGAGTTTTAAGGACAAATGTTGCAACAATAGCCAATAAGGTACCCTTAGATGATGGCTGGGTAAGGGTATCCTCTGAGCTTTTTGCAATCACAGCAGACATTCATCTTGTGCTTGATAACATAAAAAAAGACGATTACACTTGTGATACTCCAGATGGAACAGCTAAATCAAAAAAAGATTGTATGCGAAGAATTTCGAGGGTGGTTTGTGGAGATTTAGAGATCTTGAGTCCTTCTGACATAGAGAAGATTTCAGAATATATCTACAAGAAACAGGTACAACAGATCTTAGAGGCGCTTTTAGAGGTTTCAAAAAGGGAGAAAATTTCAAAAGTAGTGACAACTGGGCTTGGTATGGACATACTTGCAGCAAAAGCATGTGAGGTAGCTGGATTTATGACAGTTGGTATGGACAAGCTCCTTAAAAAAGAGGAATGTGTGGTTGCACCTGCTGTTGGCACTGCACTTTTGATGGAGGAGTTTTTAAAGGGATTTTAAGCTCTCGCAACCTAAAAATCAAAATTTTGATCTAAAACTGTTTAGATCAACTTTCAGAGCCTTTGATCAATAAGTTGTTTAGTACCATACATCTTTAAGACCAAGAAGGTATGCAAGAATATTGGTTATAACATGCAAAAATATACTTACTATGATTATTACAATTATCATATCAAAAGGTACAACCACGATGATAGATGCAAAGGCAAGAGCACCTACAACAAAATCAAGCTGATCCAAAAAGGGGGCTGGTTTTCCTCTTTCGATCCCAAGTCTCCTTTTTATAAAACTTCCACAAGCATCGCCCACGAGGGCACCTACTGACAGACAAAATCCCAATAGAATGCCATAGATAAGATCCTTTGATAAAAATCCCTGAATAAACCCGACTGTGGTTCCGGCAAGAGCTCCAGCAGCACTTCCACGCCATGTTACTCCATCACCAATTATTCGGCGTCCGTCAACGAAATAACGATTAAAATCTATAGGTAATCCACCTCCAAACGCACATGCTGTAACACTGGTTAAGTATGCTGGTAACATAAAGTATATTGCATAGACAACACTTATATCCATAATCTACCTCCTAATTTAAATAAAGACAAAATAATGATTGATCATTTTACTAATATATATTGGGGTGAAGGTATGGTCATCAAAAAAACAAAAAGCCTATGTCCTCAATGTCTTAAAATCATAGATGCTGAAGTTTATGAGGATAAAGGCAAGGTCATGATAAAAAAGGAATGTGAAAAGCACGGCAACTTTAACAACGTCTATTGGAGTGATAGTGATCTTTACAAAAGAGCCTTGAATTATAATTATGAAGCTCAAGGGATTGAAAACCCCCAAACTTCTTTTGATAGGGAATGCCCCTTAAGTTGCGGATTGTGTCCAGAACATGAAAGTCATACGATTCTTGGACTGATCGACGTAACAAACAGATGTAATCTTAGCTGTCCTATCTGTTTTGCAAACGCTGCGGTGACAGGATATTTATATGAACCTTCTTTTGAGGAAATAAAGGCTATGCTTGAGACTTTAAACTCAAATGAACCTGTCCCTACTCCTGCAATTCAGTACAGTGGTGGGGAGCCAACCATAAGAAATGACATAGTAGAACTTGTAAAACTAGCAAAGGAGATTGGTTTTACCCACATTCAGATAGCCACAAATGGGTTAAAACTTGCAAAAGATCCTGATCTTGCAAAAAATCTGAAAGAAGCAGGATTAAATACGGTTTATCTCCAGTTTGATGGGATCACAGAGGAACCATACATCAAAATAAGAGGTAAAAATATACTTCCCATAAAATTAGAGGCAATAGAAAACTGCAGAAAAGCAAAACTCGGGATCGTTTTGGTTCCAACCCTTGTTAGAGGAATAAATCATCATCAAATAGGAGACATAATAAAGTTTGCAGCTCGCAACATCGATGTAATAAGGGCTGTAAATTTCCAGCCTGTCTCGTTTGCAGGAAGAATTTCATCAGATGATATAGAAAATCAGCGCATAACCATTCCAGATTTTGAAAAGTTTGTTGAGATGCAGACAGATTTCCAGATAAAGATAGAGGATTTTTATCCAGCTCCATCAGTTTTTCCAATTTCAAAATTTGTAGAGGCAATGGAAGGTTCTCCACAGGTTACAATTACCTGTCATCCTCATTGCGGTGCTGCTACTTATGTTTTTGTTGATAATGGGAATATTGTCCCGATTACACGTTTTATAGATGTTGATAGATTTTTTAATCTTCTTATGCGCAGCTCCAAATACATAAGAGAAGGTGGAAGAATAGGAAAAGCAAAGGCTATAGCAAGAGCCTTAAAAGAACTTCCAAAAACCATAAACCCCCTAAAAGCACCAAAATCAATTGATATAAAAAGTATTTTAATCTCCATTTTTAAAGAGAGATCTTATACAGCTTTGGGGGAATTTCATGAAAAATCTTTGCTTGTAGCATGCATGCACTTCATGGATTCATGGAACTTCGATGTAGATAGGGTAAAAAGATGTGTAATTCATTATGCAGTCCCAGATGGAAGGATAATACCATTCTGTTCTATGAATACAATCTATAGAGAAGAAATTGAGAAGAAGCATTCTGTGCCTTTGGAAAACTAAACCATAGGTTGTATAAATGATAATAAAAACCCCATCTCGACTTCACGTTACCTTAATAGATCTCAATGGAATCCACGGAAGGATCGACGGAGGGGTAGGAATCACCATCCAAAATCCCAGACTGATCCTTGAAGTAAAGGCTATTGACGATGCAAACGAGATAATTTTTGAGGAATCTAACTTAAGAAAAACTCTAATGGATGATTACACAAAAAAAATAGAAAGTGCATCCAAAAAAATGATGGAATTTCTCAAAATCAGTAGTGGATTTAAATTTATTTTAAGAAAAACATACCCATCACATTCAGGACTTGGTTCAGGTACACAATTATCTTTGGCGGTAGGAAAGGCTGTATCGCAGATCCATGATCATCAAATGTCTGCTCCCGAAATAGCCAAAATTGTGGGAAGAGGTGGAACTTCTGGAATTGGGGTTGGAGCATTTGATTATGGTGGTCTCATAATAGATGGAGGGCATAGTTGTGTAGATAAGGCAGATTTTCTTCCATCATCTGCATCTGATGCACCTCCTCCTCCAATTATTGCAAGATATGATTTTCCAGAAGATTGGAAGATAATGATTGTGATACCTAATGTTAAAAGAGGATCCCATGGTTCTGACGAGATAAATATATTCCAAAAATACTGTCCAATTCCACTTAAAGATGTGCAGAAACTATCACATCTGATTTTAATGAAAATGATGCCAGCTGTGGCTGAAGAGGATATAGATTCTTTCGGATTTGCGATTGATAACATACAAAACATAGGATTCAAAAAAATAGAAATAGATCTTCAAAATCCAATAATAAAAAAAATAATGGAAAATTTAAAGAATGCAGGTGCTTCAGGAGTTGGTATGAGTTCATTTGGTCCAACTGTTTATGCTATAACAGACACAGATACAAATAACATAAAAAAGACAGCTTATGATACTATAAAAGAGATTGGTGGTAAGGTTATCATCACAAGGGCCCAAAATAGAGGTGCGATCATCGATGATAGAGGGTAAAGTCTGGAGATTTGGGGACAACATAGATACCGATGTTATAATCCCTGGAAGATATTTGAGAACCTTCAGTTTAGATGATCTGGCAGCCCATGTGATGGAAGGGATCGATCCTACTTTTGCAGCAAAGGTTGGAGAGGGAGATATCATAGTTGCTGGCTGGAATTTTGGTTGTGGTTCCTCAAGAGAACAAGCTCCTGTTGCCTTGAAACATGCTGGTATTTGCGCAGTTGTTGCAAAATCTTTTGCCAGAATATTCTATAGAAATGCCATAAACATCGGACTTCCTGCTGTTGTGGCAGATGTTGACGCTAAAGATGGCGATATTTTAAGGATCAATTTAGAGGATGGAATTATAGAAAATCTTACAACTAAAAAAACATTTAAAATGAAGCCATTTAGGAGATTCATTCTTGATATTCTAAAAGAGGGTGTATTGGTTAAACATTTCATAAAAAATAGGAGGATTTGAGGTATCATGGACATAAGATGTCCCATTTGTGGATCAGAGTCTTATGAAGTTTTAAAATCAAAATTAGAAAAATCGAAGGGTAAAATATCAAGGAGATTACTTTTGAAGTGTGAGGATTGCAAAACTGTCTATAGGGAAACTATAATCGAAAAAGAGCCAATAGATTGTAGAATAATTATAAGCAAACACGAAGTTTCTGAAAAAAAACACATAAAGCTCTATCCAGAGGACATCCTTAAAATAGGAGACGTTTTAGCTGTTGATGATGGTAGTGCCAAGATCACATCCATCGAAACAAAGAAAGGTGCGAGGGTAAAAAAAAGCATTGTATCTGATATAGAGACCATATGGGCATCATCACTTGATATACCAGCAAGGATCGGAATTTCAATTGTCCTGAATGGTAGAACCTTCTCAAAGAAAGTTGAGGTAGACAGAAACTTTGAGTTCAGGGTAGGAGATATTATAAAGCTTGAGGATTTTGTCTTTAAGATACATACAATAAAAACTACTACAGCTAGATTGAAAAGAGGGTTTGCAAAGGCTTCTGTAATAAAAAGAGTTTATGGGAGATTCCTCCCTGAAGGCGGAGGTTACAATTACGATCTGAGCCATAAAGTGGTACAATGAAAAGTCAAAGGGAAGAGATGGTAGAGAGACTATCAGAGTACGGTTATATAAAAACCGAGAACGTTAGAAAAGCCATGATGAAGGTTCCAAGGGAAGAATTTGTGCTTCCCGAATATAGATCCAATGCTTATCTCGATCAGCCGTTACCCATAGGACATGGTCAGACCATTTCTGCTCCACATATGGTGGCGATGATATGTGAGGAGCTTTCCCTTGAGGAGGGTATGAAGGTTTTAGAAATTGGTACAGGTTTTGGATACAATGCAGCTGTTGTTGCAGAGATTGTTGGAAAAAGTGGTCATGTACACAGTGTAGAACGTATAGAATCTCTTGCAAATGTTGCAAAAGAGAATCTCAAGAGAACAAGTTATGAAAAAACTGTAACGGTGATAATTGGTGATGGGACTTTAGGTTACAAGAAGAAGGCACCGTATGATAGAATCTATGCCACAGCCGGTGCGCCAAGTGTCCCAAAACCTCTGAAAAAACAGCTTAAAGTTGGAGGAAAGCTTCTAATTCCCGTTGGACCAGATCATTATTTCCAGGATTTAATCTGTATGATAAGGGTATCAAAAGACGAATTTAAGATGAAAACACTTGGTGGAGTTGCTTTCGTTCCCTTAGTAGGTAAGTATGGATGGTAGAGTTAATCAATAGGTTAAAAGCTTTTTAAATTGAAAAAATCAAAGATTATTTTTACAATATTTGACATCCAAAATTAGATTTGTTTAAAAAATGAGGCGTAAATTTTAAATATAATTTAAATAAAAATAGGAAATGGGGATTGTTGGAAAATTTTTTAGGAGGCATTAATATGAAAAACGTAGTTGTCGGTGCTTTAGCTATAATAATCGGTCTTATGGTTATAGCATTTCCACTTTTAGGAGTAATTGCTGCGAGTATAATTTCTGGTTTTCTTGTACTCCTTCTTGGTATTTGGTTACTGATAGCTGGTATATCTGAGATGGGTACAAGTAAAGCTGCTGGTATCCTGAACTTAATAGTTGGTATCCTGGCCATAATATTGGGTTTTGGTTTGATTTTTAGCCCATATCTATTTAGCTTTTTAGCCGGCTTCTTGTTATATTTAGCAGGTATTTTCTTAATAGTAGCTGGTATAATAGCTCTTCTTGTGGGAATGGAAAAAAAGTATTCCCTATGGGGAGGTGTCTTAGGAATAATACTTGGTATTTTGTACATAATATTAGGCACATACGCCTTCCATCCGAAATATCTGGGGATATTGATAGGCATCTGGCTGGTAGTAACTGGCATATTTAAGTTATTTGAAAAGGAAGAAATTGAAGAAGTAACTGGAGCGGATTAGTTAGTTTTAAATCCAACAATCCCTTTTTTAACCAACTACAGACTAAAGCGGATTTTTTGCGTAAACAATAATTCGCCGCTTTTTTTATTATACTGTTTTGGAAATTTATAAACCAAAAAACTAGAAAATGATATAAAATGAACATTTATATTGAAACATTTGGCTGTACCTTCAATAAAGCCGATTCTCAGATAATGGCTGGTTTACTACAAGAGGATCACGCAAATATTGTATCCACACCTTTTGATGCAGATGTCATAATAATAAACACCTGTTACGTGAAATATCCTACAGAACAGAAGGTCATAAATAGAATCCATGAGATACAGAGACAATTACCTCAAAAAAAGCTGATAATAGCAGGATGCATGGTAGAGATCGATCAAGACAAACTAAAAAAAGCAGCTCCCAATGCAGGCTGGATCGGTCCTCACAGGATAAAATCAACTCCAGATGTTGTAAAATCAACATTGAATGGAGAAATAGTTAGAGTATCAGGCTTTAGAGATGATATGAAGGTATGTCTTCCTAAAGTACGTTTCAATCCGTTTATACACATAATACAGATCTGTGAGGGATGTATCAGAGAATGTAGCTACTGCTGCACGAGATTTGCCCGAGGAAGGCTCCAAAGTTATCCTATAGATATGATCAGATGCGAGGCAGAGGAGGCTATAGCTGATGGATGTGTTGAACTCCAGCTTACAGCCCAGGATACTGCAGCTTATGGGAAAGATACAGGAGAAACCCTATCAGAACTCATAGAAAACATTACAGGTTTGGATGGTACCTTCAGAGTAAGGATCGGAATGATGCACCCCAAAAGCATGATGGACGACCTTGATAATATAATAGATGTTTTCAGGGACGAAAAGGTTTATAAATTCCTGCATATTCCACTACAGAGTGGGAATGATAATGTTTTAAGAGATATGAATCGTGGTTATAGTGTCGATGAATTTATGGACATTATAAAAAGATTCAGGGCAGAAATACCTGAAATATCCATTGCAACTGATGTTATCGTTGGATATCCAACAGAGAACGAAGAAGCATTTTTCGACACCTTTAATGTAATTGAAGATATAAAACCTGATTTTCTTCATATTTCAAAATACAGACACAGACCGAAGGCAAAATCCTCTTCTATGGATGAGCTGGATTATAATACCATAAAAAAGCGTTCTAAACTGTTAAATGATCTAAAATCAGAGATAACCTACCAAAATAATCTTAAATTGATAGGTACAACTCAAAAAGTTTTAATAACAGAAAAAGGTAGAAAGGGAGGTTATATCGGAAGAACTGATTCTTATAAGCCAATAATTGTTGAAAATGATCAGATTGGCAGTTTTGTGAATGTTAAAATACAGAATGCAACAAGCACATATTCAAGAGGCTTTGTTGTATAATACTAAAATTAAATTAGATGCCGTGGGCCGGACTTGAACCAGCGACATCCAGATCTTCAGTCTGGCGTTCTCCCAACTGAACTACCACGGCAATGGGCTCGCCGAGATTTGAACTCGGGATCACCTCCGTGTCAAGGAGGCATCCTACCGCTAGACCACGAGCCCAGTTTAATTGTAATTATTGTTCATATATAAATTTTTCCACTTCCCCTTTAAAAACAGTAGAAAACTATTTTATCCTCTTAAACTCTGATTTTGGTGCTCCACAAATTGGACATACTTCTGGTGGTTTTTCTTCGACAGTATTCCCACAGAAGTTACAAACATAGTAGTCAACTTCCCTGTTGTTGCCAAGATCTTCTAATGCCTTCCTGTAGAGCTCGGCGTGAATCTTTTCTACCTTGTTGGCAACATCAAAACTCCATGCTGCCTCTTCATTACCTTCTTCTTTGGCCTGTTCTATAAAAACAGGGTACATGTCTTCAAATTCATCTGTTTCTCCAGATATTGCGCTTTGAAGATTTTCCTTAGTACTTTTGATTTCACCAAGGACTCTAAGATGATTATGGGCATGTACAGTTTCTGCTGCAGCAGCAGCCCTGAACAATTTTGCAACCTGTGAAAATCCTTCTTCTTCTGCTTTTTTAGCAAAAGCAAGATATTTTCTGTTTGCTTGAGATTCACCTGCAAAAGCCTCTTTTAAATTATCCACAATGCTCATTTATATCTCCTCACTAATTTTTGGCTATCAACAAATTTACCATCTTTTCTGCATTGCCCCTATGTAATATCAAAAATAACAAAAAAAGAAAAAAATTAGGCTGTTGCTTTAACAGCCAATTCTACGTCTCCTGCCTTAACTGTCTTTCTTCCAGCATGTTTTGCAAGTTCAACGGCTTTTCCAGCGATTTCAGTGGCTTTATCTTCTAATGCTTTTGCCAAAGCCTCTCTTGCATCATCGCTTATTCTTTGAGCACCTGCATTCTTTATGATCCTTCCGACTGGGGCAATTGGTAATTCGACCATAATACCGCCTCACACAACAACCTTCGAGATCAACCATATAATTATGATTGATCAATAGGCAAGTTCTGATCAACTGGATTTTCATGAAACTTTTTTCAAAAGTTTCTTGGGAAAAGTTGATCAATTTTGATGAAACCATATTTTGTGGTTTCACACAATACATTTTGATGATAACCAATAGTATTTAAATTTATCGATTTTTATGGGTTTTGATAATCTTTTACTTACTATTTATCTTGAATACCACAAACTAAATGAAACTTTAATTTTAATATAACAAACACTATAAATCAATAACAAAACAGTTCAAGCTTTAATTCTGATAGGTGAAAAAATGAAACAAGTCATAATCGTAAGGAAAGACCTTAAGATAAGCACAGGGAAGCTTGCTGCACAGGCTTGTCATGCAAGTTTAGGTTCTTATAGGAGAGCCGACAACAAAACAATTAAAAAATGGGAATCAGAAAGTGAAAAGAAGGTTGTGGTGGGGGTTAATGATCTGAAAGAACTTTTTGAGGTTTATGAGGTAGTTAAAAATGCCGGAGTTCCGTATTATTTGGTAAGAGACGCAGGACTTACAGAATTGCCAAAATCCACTGTAACTTGTCTTGGAATAGGTCCCGATGAAGACGAGAAGATAGATAAAATAACAAAAAATCTAAAACTCTTAAAATAAATGGTCAGGAACTTTAAAAAACTTAGTATAATAATCGATCTTTAAAAAAGGCTGAATACGTGATCATATGAATTTTGTAGTAAAAATTGGTGGAAGTCTGTTTCCTGATGATGCCATTAGGCTTTGTAGTACTCTTGTTGGTAGAGAAGTTCTTGTTATTTGCGGTGCAGGTGCTCTCGCAGAAAAGATCAGAGAATACGACAAAAGATTAAATTTTTCAGACACGACCGCTCATAAAACTGCGATACTTTGTATGGATATAGTTGGAATGCTCGTAGCTGATAAAATAGAAGACGCTATGACAACCTATTCAATAGAAGACGCAAAAAAAGCCCTACGAGATTCAAAACTTCCAGTACTGCTACCTTCCAAACTACTTCAATATCTTGATCCTCTGAATCATTCATGGAGAGTGACATCAGATTCTATATCCTTTTATATAGCGTATCTTCTCTCAGCTAAACTATTAATAGCAACAGATGTAGATGGTATATATAGTAGTGATCCATCTTCAGATGATGCGAAACTTATAAAAAACATAAGCGCAAAAAAACTACTATCTTTTGATAGAACATCAGTAGATGAAGTATTACCCGAGCTTTTGCTTAAATACAAATCAGATTGCTATGTTGTTAACGGCAAATATCCAGAAAGAGTCATTTCCATCATGGAAGGTAGAGACTCTAAATATACATTCATTGGAGGCAATTAAATGGAGAAAATAAGATGTACATCCTGTAGGCAAGAAATACCACTTGTAGAAAACTATGTAAAATTTCCATGTCCACTATGTGATAATGTGATATACAGATGTCAAAAATGCAGAACATTTGGACACAGATACAGATGTGAATGTGGCTTTGAAGGTCCATAAGGATACGTTTAGAAAGCTGATCAGAAATTTAACTACTTTTTTAAAATTTGTTGAGGAAGCTTTTTTAAATCAATCTAAGTTGGTCTTGAGGTTGTAAAATGGGAGAAGTTGTAGCAACAATAAAATTATTACCAGAAAGTCCTGATGTTGATATTAAAAAAATCAAAGAGGAAGTTAAAGTATCGATTCCCGAAGATGCAAAACTGCACAAAATAGAGGAAGAACCGATTGCATTTGGACTCACCGCTCTTAATATCATGGTTGTTGTGGGCGACGTTGAAGGAGGAACAGAAAAAGTTGAAGAAAAACTCTCCAAAATAGAAGGAATAAGCAATGTAGAAGTTATTGATATAAGAAGGCTCATATAGGAAAATGGTGGTTGAGATTTTTGATCTCATTTTTGCATGCATAGTAGGAGTTCTCTGTGGTGCGATAACTGGTTTAATCCCAGGTATTCATGTTAACACCGTAGGAGCTTTTGTTTTCGCTTCCTCAGCCTTTCTTTTGAATACCCTGTCTCCTGAGTTTTTATGCGTTTTTTTAATCTCAATGGCAATCTCACATGCTCTTCTGGATTTCATACCTTCGATGTTTCTTGGGGTGCCAGAAGAAGGTACTGTTCTTTCGATTTTACCTGGACACCAGCTTCTACTTCAAGGAAGGGGAAGGGAAGCTGTAAGACTCGTTGCACTGGGTGGTTTTGGAGCTATTCTGGTTACGGTACTTCTTTTGCCAATTTTTATTGGGATTCTCCCTGTGATATATGATCCAATTAAACCATATATTTGGATTTTGCTTATTTTAGTTGTTTTATACATGTTAATCCGGCTAAATAGAGATATAAAATCTTTTTTATGGTCGGTTGGGTTATTTCTGCTTTCTGGGATCATGGGATACACCATGCTTAATTTACCAATATCTTCAAATGTTTCACTGTTATGTATGTTCTCCGGGCTTTTTGGTGTAAGTACCTTGATCTATAGCCTATCTAAAAGATCAATCGTTCCAACCCAAAACAGATTTTACCATCTTAAACTCAACAAGGATATCCTAAGGGGAATCTTCGCAGGCGGTATAGCAGGAAGCATTCTTGGCTTCCTCCCAGGGCTTGGACCTGCCCAGGGGACTTTGTTGGCACAGGAGTTAAGTGGGGGAGGAGATACTGAAAATAAAGAGAGTTTTCTTGTAGCAGTAAGTGGTGTGAATACCACAGATGCCTTATTTTCTTTAGTAACGATATACCTAATTGGCAATCCAAGAAGCGCAATTGCAGTTTATGTCTCCAAAATAATCCAAAATTTTGAGTTTTCACACCTTATCTTTTTTGTTTTTGTTTCTTTGGCAGCGGTTTCACTTTCTTTAGTTTTATGTCTGAAATTGGGAGACATTGTAAGCGAATTTGTGGAAAGAATAAATTATAAAAAGCTTTCCTGGGTTGTAATTATTTTTATAAGCCTTTTGATTCCCCTCTTCGCATTCTTTGAAGGTGTGAACATTCCTTTTATGCTACTTGCCTATGTAACCGCAACTTCCATAGGTTTGCTTCCACATTGTCTTGGGATAAACAAATCAAATCTTATGGGAGTGCTTATAGTCCCAGCAATTGTCATATACTTTAATCTGGTTTGATAAAATGAAAAATGAAATCATCAAAAAACTGATAGATGAATTTGGAGAGACTTACTCTCAATCCCTTAACATAGATCTTGAGTCAAAAGAAGAATCTGAGATATTTAGATGGTTCTTAGCTTCTCTTTTATTTGGAATGCCCATAAGAGAAGAGGTTGCCATGAATACCTACAGATCGTTAGTGATGAACAAAATAGATACTTGTGATAGGATCCTGTCAACACCGCCTGAGAAGCTTATAAGGATTCTTGATATGGGAGGATACGCAAGGTACGATTTCGTTACAACAAAGAAACTTTTAGGCGTGGTAGAGCATCTAAAAGAAAAATACGGGTCCTTAGGTGATTTATACGAACAAAGCAAAGATCAAAATGATCTGGAGAATAAATTGCAGGAGTTTAGGGGAGTTGGTCCAACAACATCAAACATCTTCCTGCGGGAGATGAGGGATATATGGGATGTGGATCCTCTCCCTCACAAATTCGTTGTAGAAGCTTCCAGAAACTTAGGACTAACCAAAAAAATAGGAAGAGCGGAAGTACTCGATGAACTAAAAAAAGTTTGGAAGGAAAATAAGATAAAAGGCAGAAGATTTTCCAATTTTGAGGCTGCATTGTTGAGATTAGGAAAAAACTATTGTAGAAAAAACAAATGCGATCTATGTAGCCTCAATGATCTTTGCTGGATCAAAAGCAAAAAAGGCATAAGATATCAGATCTGGGATCTCATGGAGAAAGAGAAAATTTCAAAACATCCAAAACCATGTCATGGAAGAATACCAAATTTCAAGGGCTCAACTGCAGCAGCAAAGATCCTAAGAAATACCAAAGAATGGAAAAACTCGAAAGTTGTCTTCTCAAGCCCTGATTCTGCGCAACAGAAGGTGCGAGAATACGCACTCAAAGATGGAAAGATTCTAATTATGGCATCTCCTAAATTGAAAAGAGGATATCTTCTGGTGGATCCATCAAATGTCAAAGGAAATGAAAGATCAGCTTCCACAATAAAAGGTGCCTTTAGGTTTGGAAAGTCGATTGAAAAGTTCCCCGAAGTAGATCTTGTTGTTGAAGGATCTGTGGCAGTTGACAGATTTGGGAACAGACTTGGAAAGGGTGGAGGTTATGGGGATATTGAAATATCGTGTCTTTTAGAAGAAGAGTCCATCACAACCGAGACGCCTATCGTAACCACAGTTCATGAAATTCAAATTGTTGATCGGGTTCCTAGAGAACCTCATGATCAGAAGATAAACATGATTGTAACACCGAGAGAAGTAATAAGAATTTGAAAGCAAAAAATTGCTCAAAGCAGTTATAACCGAGCCCAATATTTGATAAAATACATCGACACTTGTTTTGTTAACTATGTAAAACATGAAAAAGACAAATATTTTGGTTTGGATGGTGAAAAATCTAAATAAAAACTTAAAATGCTTCTTTTGTGCAATCAAAAAATATTGTGATTATTATGCCAACAGATACTGATAACACAGCATATGCTTTTTATTTATATGGTGGAAAACCTTAAATCGTTCATTGTCCAAAAAATTGATAAAAGAGGCCTGATCATGGATATTAAATTGTTCGACGAAGTAAAAGTATCTTTAGTAACTACAGTTTGTATTTTAGCCCTTGCAGTTCTATCAAAAAATGTTTTTAACATACAACTTGATTTTATTTCTCAATATGGACCCGTATGGATGTCTATGGTTTATATAATTACGAGAGAGAAAACCAAAAGATCAAAAATTTGTGATAGTCCAGTATTCTGGTCTCTAGCAATAGTTCCTATAACATTAGCAATTTTGGTTCTCTATGTTATATAAAGGATCTAGGGTCCTAGATTTTTCACGCCACAGCAAGCCTATGGATCTT
>CAZLGO010000014.1:0-26101 GCA_964559295.1 uncultured Methanobacteriaceae archaeon | reverse complement strand
AATAGATTATAAAAATAAAGAAGATCCCTCGATTTATGTTAAGTTTCCCATAAAGTCCAATGAGTACATACTCGTGTGGACAACAACACCTTGGACGCTTCCTGCCAATATGGCTGTATGTGTACACCCTGATTTTGATTATGCCTATGTTAGGGTGGATAGCGAAACTTATATTGTAGCAGAAAGACTCGTTGGAACTCTTTTTGAAGATCATGATCACAAGATACTGAAAGTTGTAAAAGGATCTGATCTTTTGGGTTTAGAATATAAGCACCCTCTCTTGGAAGAAATACCCGCACAAGCAGAATTCAGGCACAGTATATTGCTTGGGGAACATGTTACTTTAACAGAGGGTACAGGTTGTGTTCACACCGCACCAGGTCATGGACCAGATGACTTTGAAATTGGCAAAAGATATGGTCTTCCTATATTTTGTCCAGTGGATGATGCTGGAACATTTAAAGATGAAGCAGGGAAATATCGAGGAGAATTTGTAAAAGAAGCCGATAAACGTATCATAGAAGATCTAAAAGCGAAGAATTTACTATTTCGCCAAGAGACAATTGTCCATAGATATGGGTTCTGTTGGAGGTGTAAAACCCCTATAATTTATCTTGCAACCAAACAATGGTTTCTAAAAATTAGCGCTATAAAAGAAAGAATGCTCGATGAAGTAGATGAGATTGGGTGGATACCATCATGGGCTGGAGAAAGCCGATTTAAAAACTGGGTTGAAAACGCAAGGGATTGGACCATATCAAGGCAAAGGTACTGGGGCATTCCAATTCCCATCTGGATATGTGATGATTGTAGTGATATGATCGTTGTAGGTTCAATAGAAGAGCTTAAAAAACTTGCTCTTGCAAAACCACAGGGCGATTTCATACACAGACCAGATGTTGATGAAATTACAATCAGATGTGGCTGTGGTGGAGTTATGAAACGAGTACCTGATGTTTTGGATGTTTGGATAGATTCAGGCGTTGCAGGATGGGCCTCCCTTTATTATCCGCAAGAAAAAGAACTCTTTGAGGAATGGTATCCCTATGATTTTATAACAGAAGGTCATGATCAGACAAGAGGATGGTTTTATTCTCAATTAGGATGTGGGATAATATCATTTGATGAATCACCATACAAAAGGGTGCTCATGCACGGTTTTACCCTTGATGAAGAAGGAAGAAAAATGAGCAAATCCCTCGGAAACGTTGTTGAACCCGAGGAAGTGATAGCAGAATATGGCGCAGATGTTCTTCGTTTTTATCTTCTGTGGGCAAATAAACCATGGGAAGACTTAAGATTCAACTGGGATGAAGTTAAAACTGTAAACAAGATGTTTAATATCCTCTGGAATGTTTATGTATTTGCAACAACCTATATGGCTATAGATAACTTTGATCCCAGGTGTTTTGATCAGAGTATCGAAAGGTTGGAGGATAAATGGATCCTATCACGAGTAAATTCCCTTGCTAAAGTTGTAACAGATGCTTTTGATTCCCTACACCTTCACAAAGCTACAAGAGAGATACATAATTTCATACTGGAAGATCTGAGCAGATGGTACATAAGACTTATAAGAGGACGTACCTGGATTGAAAAAGAAGATCCTGATAAGTTAGCAGCTTATTTTTCATTATACAATGTAATGGAGCTTTTAATAATTATAATGGCGCCGATAGTTCCCCATATAACTGAGGAGATCTATCAGAACATGGTAAGAGGCGTCAAGGAGGATGCTCCAGAAAGTGTCCATATGGAGGGCTGGAGTTTCTCTGAAGAGTTAATTCAAAAGGATCTTGAAGAAGATATGGATATCGTAAGAGACATCATTGAAGCATGTGCAAGGGCAAGGGACGCTGCAAAGTACAAACTAAGATGGCCCGTAAGTGAAACCGTGGTCGTATCTGAAGATAAAAGCATTTTAGATGCAGTAGAATCTCTAAGACATGTTATAGCTGAGCAGGCAAATACAAAAGATGTTATAGCATCAGGTGAGTTTGAAGATCTTAAGATTAAAGCAAAGCCAAACTTAAAGACTTTGGGTCCAAAACTCAGAGGAGATGTTCCGAAAGTTGCCTTAAAACTTGATGAGACCGATGGCAAAACCATAGTTGAAAAGCTGGATGCTGAGGGAAAATATGTTATCAAGATCGAGAATAAAATCGTTGAACTTGCCCCTAAAGATATATTATTTGAAACAGAACTTCCAAAAGATATTATAAGTGCTGATTTTAATGGTGGAAGTGTATTTGTAAATACAAAAATTACAAAAGAGATTCTATCTGAAGCGATGGCAAGAGAACTTATAAGAAGGATTCAGGATATGCGAAAAGACCTTGATTTAGATGTTGAAGCCAATATTCATGTATTTGTCCAGTGTGAAGATGAATTCAAAGAATTGATAAAATCTTTATCTGATTTTATCTCCCATGAAGTACGGGCTGAAAAATTTGTTTTTGGAGTTGGAGAGGGAGATTATACAAAAAAATGGGATATAGAAAATCAAAAAGTTGTTGTTACAATTAAAGAGATATAAAACAACCTTTTAGAAAAAGGTTGATCAAAACTTTGGATGAACCCTTTAAAAAAGGTTCTTTGATGATCGCTGAAGCAATGCTTTAGCAAACTTGCAAATGTAATTTGCAAATGAAACTTTAAAAAAGTTTCTTTACGTCAACTCTTCTAAGAGTTGTTATAAAGGATTCTTAAGGGGATTAAAAAGTCACAAGATGGTGATAAGATGACTCTAACAGATGCAGAGCTTGAATACATAAAAAAAGAACTTGGAAGGGAACCGAATCCCTTAGAATACGGTATGCTTGATATAATGTTCTCAGAACACTGTTCATATAAAAGCAGCCGTCCTATCCTAAAGTTATTTCCAACAGAAGGTGATAGAGTAATTTTAGGACCTGGAGATGACGCAGGAATTGTTGAGCTTACAGAAGACCTTGCACTTGTTGTTGGAATAGAAAGTCACAATCATCCATCTGCAATTGAGCCATATGGTGGTGCTGGAACTGGTATTGGTGGCATAATAAGAGATGTCTTGTCCATGGGAGCTATGCCTGTTGCTCTTCTTGATTCTTTGAGATTTGGTTATCTGGAGGATCAAAGATCAAGATATCTTTTTGAATATGTTGTAGCTGGGATCTCTGATTATGGTAACAGAGTTGGAATTCCAACAGTGGGTGGAGAAGTGGAATTTGATGATAACTTCAAGTTGAATCCACTTGTTAATGTAATGTGTGCTGGGCTTGTCAGGAAAAAAGACATAGTTAGAGGTATTGCCTCAAACGTAGGTGATGTTTTTGTACTTATGGGTGGAAGAACCGGACGAGATGGTATACATGGTGTAACCTTTGCATCAGAAGAACTTACAACAATATCAGAAATAGAAGATAGACCAGCTGTCCAGATAGGAGATCCTTTCACCAAAAAGATGGTTTTAGAGGCTACATTGGAAGTATTGAAAAACATTAAAGTGAATGGTCTAAAGGATCTTGGTGGTGGAGGTTTAACTTGCTGTATTTCAGAAATGGCTGCCAAAGGTGGAAATGGTGCTGAAATCGAGCTTAAAAAGATCCTACTGCGAGAAGAAGGGATGACACCTTACGAAATCATGCTTTCTGAATCTCAGGAGAGGATGGTTTTTGTTGTTGATCCTGATGACATTGACTCTATAATGAAGATATTCCAAAAGTACGATCTTCCAGCATCGGTAATTGGAAAGGTTACGGGCACAGGGTGCCTTGTTGTAAAACAGGATGGCGAAATTTTAGCTGATTTACCAGCGAAACTTTTAGCAGATCCACCTGTTATTCACAGGAAAGCAAAAAAGCCATTAAAAGATGAGAAATACAAAGAAATAAGACATTTTAATGTGGAAAAATCTATTTTAAAACTCCTATCTTCCCAGAACATAGCAAGCAAGCAATGGGTATATCGCCAATATGATCACGAGGTTCAGATAAGAACCGTTGTAAAACCAGGAGATGATGCAGCTGTCTTGCGAATTGACGACAAGAAGGCTGTAGCACTGACTGTTGATTGTAACAGCATCTATACAAAACTTGATCCATACAATGGTGGAGCTGGTGCTGTTGCAGAAGCTATAAGAAACGTTGTTTCCGTAGGTGCAGAGCCTCTATGTATCGTTGATTGCTTGAATTTTGGAAATCCTGAAAAACCTGAAGTATTCTGGGAGTTTAGGGAATGTGTTAGAGGAATGGCAGACGTAGCAAGACACTTTAATATTCCTGTTATAAGCGGTAATGTAAGTTTTTACAATGAAACAGAAGGAGTGGCTGTAAACCCATCGCCCGTTGTTGGGTTAGCTGGTATAATGGATATTAAAGATATAAGAACCTCTGGTTTTAAAAATGAGGGTGACAGGATAATTTTAATTGGAAAAACACGCCCCGAATTGGATGGATCTGAATACCATAAATCTGTACACGGTGTTGTCCAAGGGAATCCTCCAAAAGTTAGAATCAAGGAGGAATTAGAATCAGCTGAAACAATATTAAAACTCATTAAAGAAGATGAAAATGGAAATATAACCGCACTTCATGACTGCTCAGCCGGTGGTTTGGCTGTAGCACTGGCTGAAATGGCAATTTTTGGTGGCATTGGAGCTTTTGTGGACATCTCAAAGGTACCGAAAGAAGGAAAGGACATGGTGAATGCTGAAATTCTGTTTTCAGAATCCCATGGAAGATATGTTATAACAGTTAAAAAAGAGTGTGTTATGGATGTATTAAATAAAATAAGAGCTCCTGCAGCTGTTATAGGTGAAGTTGGTGGTAATTCCCTGAAAAGCCAATCAGTAAATATCAGTGTTGATAAACTCAAAAAATCGTATTATGGAGTAATAGAAAAGTTTATGGCTTGATGTTATGAAAAAAGAGATTTTAAGACAAAGTATCCATGCATCGGGTATTTTTGTCATTTTTCTTGAGAGATTTTTTGATCCTCTTGTTCTGATATTTATATGTGCTGCAATAATAATATGTGGGGCAATTATATTTAGAATCGACAAAGATCATCATATATTTTTGTTATCCCCTATCATAAAAACATGTAAGAGGCAGCAAGATGAAAAAGGCTTTATGTATTTTTTCGTTGGAGTTATAATAGCTTTGTCCCTTTTCCAAATTAACATAGCAAACGCGACCATAGTTATACTTGTTCTTGGAGATTCAGCGTCAACTGTATTTGGAAAAGCATTTGGTAGAACCCCTCTTCCATTGAATAAAAAAAAGACGATTGAGGGAAGTTTAGCATTTTTTGTTGTGGGATTTGCTGCAGCACTAACACAGCTTCCATTTTTACCTTCCCTTATTGGAGCTTTATTTGGAACTGTTGCAGAAGGATACAGTCCAATAGACGATAATATCTCTATTCCGTTGGTATCTGGAATCGTAATGAGTGTGGTGGTACATTGCATTTGAATCAGCTAAACATACTGGGCATATTTATGATGATCCTTTCAATTTTACTCTACACACAAGATTTTTTAGATAAGACTGTGACTATGCTTTTATATCTTATCTTAGAAGGTTCGTCTGAAGGGAAAGCTATCCTTTTTTTTATGATCATGGGGAGCATGCTGGTAATTTATCCTTTATTTAGAACTGATGGGAAGGTGATGAGGAGTATATCCATAAGCCGTTTATCCGGAATCAGTGAAAGAGGATATCTCAAATTAACTATATTGTTAATTCTGTTTACATACGCCGTTGCAATGATGACTGAAGTTTTAATGAGGGTAAAATTTGGCATATCTATATTTACAACATTTGTGTCTCTAAACCCAACCATGAGTACAACAAGCATAACTCATAGCCATGTTTTTAAAGCCTCATTAGCCGTTCTTATTAACTCGATTGGAATGCACGTTCCAGTACATATAAATACAGGAATTTCGTTGATCCAATATGTTTCGCCCTTTTTATTTGTTATTTTTGTTACATTTCCACTGGTTTATATAACAAGTATACTCTCTTTAAACAAAAGAAGAGACTCACATAAGTTAATAATCGCTTTTTCTTCCACAACATCTCTTATTGGAATGATAGATGGTGGTATATTCTCAGTACCTGCATTAGTTGGACTTTCTGGTCTTTTGGGTATGTGTTCGATAAAAAAACCATTTTCACCACATGATCTTGTAAAACCAGCAATTTTTATGGAAATAATCATTTTAGTGGGACTTTTATTGATAAATTTTGGTAGTAACAGTGATTTCTACGAAATAACGGTTATAGGACAGGAAAAACCACTAGATCTTAGTGGATATGACATCTTAGATATAGAACATAAGGATGATAAAAGCATAATCAGATTATCCACAAAGATAGGAGATAAAAAATTGTTAGCAGAGATGACGAAAACATTAGATGGGAGATGCAAGGGATTTTTTATTTCGTGGAACTTCTTTTCTTTTTTTAACTCGCAAGAATTACAATGAAGTAAGACCTTTAAATATTCCGAATAGGCTCTTTTTACTTCTAATAAATGATAATGCCATTAAACTCCATTTACTTAATATTACTTCTTCTCACATATTAGTTTCTGCTTTTTAGATAGAAAGCTGTGCATTTGATTATAAAAGGCTCATAGAAACCATCCAAATTCATGAAAAACTTAACCTTTAGACAGAAGAAAAATTAGAGACTTTCTACGTGATTATCTGTAGAGGAGGTTATTGTATAAGTATCACCATATAATGGAGTTTCTACAAGTTAAAGGCGAATGGCTCGTTCATGTTTAAAATATCCGACAGCAGTTAAAAAAATTATTATTGACATTAAAGCAGTTGGAATAAAATAATGAATAAGATCAGGTTGAAAGGTTGGAGAAGATGAAAGTTTAACCATCAAAACAGTTGGAATAAAATTTAAGATCCTATCAAAAAACGAAGCCTTCACAAAAAGAGGTATAAAAAGAAAGAACGTTGCAAAAACCAAAACCAAAGTTATGGCCGAATTTGCCTCTTTTGTACTATCAACCAACATGGATAATATTATCCCAATACCAATAAATCCCAAACCGACGAAAAACAATATAAAAAATAAAAAGAAGACGTTGTAGATAGGAACCCTAAGAAAGTTCAACAAAAGGATCCACGCAAGGCTTTGGAGAATAGAAAACGAAAGTATAGGTAGTATCTTTCCAGCTATAACCTCAAAACCTAAAAGAGGTGTCATCAAAAGAACTTCAAACGTTTTTCTCTCCCTCTCACCCACGATGCTATCAGTTACAATATTACATGCTAAGAAAAAGGGGAGGATGAGAACAAATGGTACAACAAATCCATACATGATCTGGACAAAATATGAAGTATCAAGGGCAAGTTTTGCTTCTTCTTTTTGATTGATTTTTATTTCTTTTATGACAATTGGGTTTTCAAGCCTTTGGATCTCACTTTCACTTGTTCCAGCTGATATAAGCTTTTTTTCAAGTTTGAATTTGTCTGTTGCATCTTTTATTTTTTGAGAGACGATAGGATAGAAGATGTTTGATGTATCAACCTGCACGGTTACATCCTCCTGCGGCTGCGACACCTCCACTAAAGCGATCAACTCAGAACCAACAAGTGTCCTTGCTTTTTTTATATCATCATAATAAAGAACATTTAACTTTTCCTCCTCCAGATTACGGGCAAGTATGGAACCCTCAAGATCTTGAGACATCCCTACCTTAAGTGAAGAAGTAGCCCCCCATCTCTCAAGAAGATCTGGATTTGTCATAACAGAACTTACCATACAAAGTCCAAATGCACCAAGGATTATAAATATTTGGACAAAAACCACAAGCAGATAAATTCTATTGGTTAATATGTCAGCGGCTTCCTTTTTTGCAAGAGCTATGACTTTCATTTTATCATCTTAGTTATTATCAGCTTCATTAAATCATGCCTCTTATAAGTTCAAGAGAAAGTCTGATTATACCAGGTCTTGGTCCGAATGTTACATCGTCCCTTTTAAATAATGCGATTGAAATTTTGTATGAGATGACGCTTACAATGATGATAAAAAAGATAGGAAGCATAAATTCCAAAAAGGGAATACTCTCGCCTGAGAACAATCGCGTAACCAGAGTCATTGGAGATATATTTGAAAGGATGTTTTTTCTTGTAATATATATGAGGGTGGGTATTATCAAAAATCCAACAATTGCGATGTATGTAAAGCTTATTCCAATTCCTGCTTCTTTGTAATTTTTGGAATAGGAAGCTATGATGTTGGTTACTCCAATTATAGGGATGGAAGTTAGGACAATCGTTACATAAATCAAGAGGGGGTTTTTGATATCAAAACCAGCTGTCATCACTACAGCGATCCAAATAGCTACCTGTATCGCTATTGTTAAGATCACAGCAATGCTTTTCCCAAGAAGAATCTGAGCATGGGATAGGGGCATTGCTATCAATATTTCACCGGTTTTTCTTTCCTTTTCTCCAACAACACTATCTGTAACCATGTTTCCAAAAAGAAAAAGAGGCAAAAAGAGTAATATGGCTATCATGACCTTTCTTGTAATCTGTAGTGATAATGGTTCACCCTTGCCCCTCTCTTCTAAGGCTGGTTCTTTTATTTCTTCGTTTTTCACATTTACAAAGGAACTTGCCCATTGATTTGAAATTGTAGGTGAAATCAGTTTAGCTGTTGAATTTACCTCCTCCAACACAACGCTTCTTTTTGGATCATTATAATTTACAAATAGATCAAGAGTGATAACTTCCCTTCTGTCAATTTTATTTACAAAATCTTCTGGAATGTAAAGCAGTGCCGTTATTTCACCTTCTTTTAGGCGATTTGTAGAAACATTATAACTTTTAATATTAACATCAAGAAGCTTATGGTTTAGATATTTTGCAAAGATCCTATGTTCGCCTGCAACATCCAGTGAAGCAAAATCATTAAGGGCTGGTGATAAGGAAATACCTTTTTCTGATTCCATGGTTTCAAGAAACATGTTAAAAAACATTATCATCAAAATCAGCACGGATATTTGAAGAAAAAAAACCAATAGGAACTTCTTGCTTGATAGAATATCCCTAAATTCCCATTTTGTTATAACAAGAGGTTTCATAAAAAACTCCTACTTTATCATATGGATAAATACATCCTCCAATGATGGTTCTTTTGTTTTTATTGATATAACGTTTGTTCCAAACGTTTTTATAATATCAGTCATTTCTTCTTTTGTTTTTAAGGATAAGATGATATCTTCTCCATGAAGACTTATGTTCTCTACTGAACTGAATCGACGGATTTTATCAAAATCTACATCCCCAGCATTTCTAACTTTTATTTTAAGCATGCTTTCTCCATGTATTTTTGATTTTAAGTAGTCAGGAGTTCCTATATCAATGATTCTTCCCTCATTTAAAAATGCAACTCGATCACACAACTGTTCTGCCTCGTCCATGTAATGGGTACATAAGATGATGGTCTTTTTACCCTTAAGTGTGACTATAAAATCACGAATCGCATGAGAAGTTGCAGGATCTAAACCCATTGTAGGTTCGTCAAGTATTAAAATTTCAGGATCATGGATTAAAGCCCTTGCAATACCTATTTTTTGGCGCATACCCTTAGAAAATGTATTTATTTTGTGCTCTGCCCTCCTGCTCATATCCACAAGTTCAAGAAGCTCCCAGATACGATCGTCTAAATCTCCTTTTGAAACTCCATAGAGTTCTCCAAAATATTTTAATAGATCGTATGCCTTAAACCGTTCGTACAAATTTGGTTCTTCTGGAAGATATCCTATCATGGATTTGATTTTGATTTGATCTTTGTGTATGCTGTATCCATCTACAAAGACCTCTCCCCTATCTGGTTTTAATATGCAAGATATGATCCTTATGGCAGTTGTTTTACCAGCTCCATTAGGTCCAATAAGTCCCAAAAGCTCCCCTTTTTTTACATTTAAATTTAAGTCATCAAGTGCCAATATTTTGCCAAAGTATTTTGTAAGTGATTGTATCTCTATCATTTAGAACCTCAGGTTTATTTCTGAGCTATTGTATGAATTAATAAAAATCACAAAAGAGCATTTTGATCAATTGTTTATTTACAGACAACTGTAAGATTTTTAAACCTCTTTCTATATAATTTCTTTGAAGAAACCAGATCTTCTTTTTAAAAAATAAAAGTATCGCAAACAGAGCAGGTGGAAAATGTTCCTATCAGAGCTAATAACAGTTAAAGAAGCAATAAACATCATAGAGAATGTAAAAATTAAAACAGGCGCAGAAAAAATTCCCTTAGAAGAAGCCTACAACAGAGTGTTGGCAGAAGATGTTATATCCCTTATGGATTCTCCTCCTTTTGATAAAGCCGCCATGGATGGTTATGCTATAAAAGCAGAAGACACTTTTGGATTCTCCCAAATAAATCCAGCATGTCTTGTTGTTGTAGATGAAATAAGTGCTGGACAGACGTCAAAGGCAAATTTAAAAAATAAAGAAGCTGTAAAAATTGCAACTGGGGCTCCAATGCCTGATGGAGGGGATGCTGTTGTTATGGAGGAACACACCAAAAGGCACGGCAACATCATCGAAGTTGAAACATCGGTTGTGCCTGGTGAAAATGTCTCTTTTAAGGGAGAGGATATAAAAAAAGGAGAAATGGTTTTAGGTAAGAGAAGAATCTTGAGAGCACAGGATCTCGGGATAATCGCATCTTCTGGATATGATAAGGTCAATGTCATAAGGTTACCAAAGGTGAGCGTAATAACAACTGGAAATGAGCTTGTAAAACCCACATCTTATGTTAGGAAACCTTCGATAATAAACTCCAACTACTACACCTTAAAAGCATCAGTTGAAAGTTCTCTTGCAATCCCTAAGGTAGAACATTGCATAGATGATGAAAAAAAGATGTCAGAACAGCTTGAAGAATCCTTGAAATGGGCAGATGCTATCATAACAACAGGAGGCACTGCAATCAGCAAAGGTGATGTTGTAGTTGATGTTGTGGATCAAATGGGTGAGGTTTTAATCCACGGCGTTTCCATAAGACCTGGAAAACCCTTTGCATTTGGAATAATAGAGGAGAAACCCATATTCATGCTTTCTGGCTATCCTGTAGCTGCAATGGTGCAGTTTGATGTGTTTGTAAAACCTTATCTTTTTAGAATGCAGAATATACCCTTTAAACCCAAAATAATCAGAAAAAAAACACAGAAAAAAATCCCATCAACCCTCGGAAGGACGGATTTTGTAAGAGCAAAAACAGACGGAAATCTGGTTCATCCACTTATGATAAAAGGATCAGGAGTTATAAGATCAATGGTTGAGTCTGATTGTTACATTATCATAGAGGAGAACGTTGAAGGGATCGCAGAAGGAGAAGAATGTGATGTATTATTGTATGATTCACTAAAGATTTAGGAGTGATTAAATGAACGCTTTATGGTATTATGCTATCGCATTTCTTGTGATTTGGATTATAGCCGTGATCTTTAAGGATAGGTTAAAGATCGAGATAAAGGGACCTTTGATGATGAGGAAAACCAAGAAAATGAGATGTTTTATCGATTCTGTTGCAAAAAAATACACAAGATTCTGGAGGATAAGCCTGACTGTTGGAATTCCAATAGCAATTTTGTTTATGATATTTGTATTCTACATGCTTTTAAAATCTTTAGAGACCGTTGCACAAGCTCCAACTGTATATCCTGTCATTCCTGGTGTTGATATTCCAGGATCACCCATTTCTATCCCCTGGTATGCAATAATTGCCCTTATAACCGTTGTGGTGGTTCATGAGTTTGGACACGGGATCCTTGCAAGGGTTGAAGGAGTGGGAATAAAATCAATTGGACTCTTTTTACTTGCTGTTTTGCCTGGAGCATTTGTTGAACCTAACAACGAGGACATAAAAAAGGTTAAAAAACTTTCAAAACTTAGAATCTATGCAGCAGGATCCATATTTAATTTTACCCTAGCGGGGGTTGCCTTTGTGATTATGTACATCCTATCCAGCTTTTTTATCCCACATGTGTTCTATACTGAAGGTTTGGAAATTGTAAGTGTGGTTCCCAACACCCCTGCAGACGGTGTCCTAAAGGACGGGATGATCATTCAAAACATAAATGGTTATAATATTAAAAACAGGACAGATTTTGTCAAAGTTATAAATAAAACCAAACCAGGAGATAAACTAACCTTCAAGACAGATAAAGGAACCTTTACAGTTAAAACAACCAAAAGTCCAAGCAATCCAAACATTGCTTTCATTGGAATAAGCAGCCGGGAGAATCTTGTAGTCAATAAGGATGTATCAAAAACGTATGGGGATATAATGCCCTGGATATTGTTTTATTTCACATCCCTGATAGGATGGATTTATATTCTGAACGCCGGAATTGGAACATTTAACTTACTTCCAATGAAGCCATTGGATGGGGGATTGATCTTTGAGGAAGTCTTAGGCTATGCAATTTCCGAAGAAAAAGCCAAAGAAGTTTCAAACGTCATGTCTGCAGCTTCATTTGTGTTGTTGGCGATCAACATATGGTATAGCCTAATGTGAAGAATTGTAGAAACTCAGCTTTAAATTTAATAAATAAGATTCCATAGATCATATCTATAACATTAAATACAACCTCGAACCACTATAAAACAAAGATAAAATCACAGGTGTATGAGATGGCAGGAATCGTAGGATATGGGGCTTATATACCATCATACAGAATAAAGGTTGCAGAAATAGCAAGGGTTTGGGGAGATGACCCAAAAACCATTGAAAAGGGGCTTATAATGCAAGAGAAATCTGTTCCAGCTCCAGATGAGGATACTGCAACCATATCTGTTGAAGCTGCAAGAAACTCCCTAAAAAGGGCCATGATAGATCCTAAAAAAATTGAAGCAATTTATGTTGGTTCTGAATCACATCCATATGTTGTAAAACCTACTGCAACAATAGTTGCTGAGGCTATTGGTGCTGCTCCAAGTTTAACCTCCGCTGATCTTGAATTTGCATGTAAAGCCGGGACAGCCGGAATGCAGATGTGTATGGGGTTGGTGGATTCGGGACTTGTGGAATATGGATTGGCGATTGGTGTTGACACAGCCCAAGGTGCTCCAGGAGATGCCTTAGAATACACAGCATCTGCAGGAGGTGCTGCGTACATAATAGGAAAAAATGGGACCATTGCTGATTTTGAAGGAACATACAGTTTCACAACAGATACTCCAGACTTCTACAGAAGGGAAGGAAAACCTTATCCAAGGCATGGTGGTCGGTTTACTGGAGAACCTGCTTACTTTAAACATATAATTTCTGCTGCAACAGGTCTTTTTGATAAATTAGGTAGTGAATCATCTGATTACGATTACGCTGTTTTCCATCAGCCCAATGGTAAATTTTATCTTAAGGTTGCAAAAAAGCTTGGATTTAGCTATGATCAATGCAAAACTGGTCTTTTAGCTCCTGTTATTGGAAACACTTACTCAGGGGCAACACCCATAGGTTTAGCATCGATTCTCGATGTTGCAAAACCAGGGGATCGGATATTGGCTGTATCATATGGATCTGGTGCTGGAAGTGATGCCTTCAGCATCGTTGTTAAGAATGGGATAGAAAAAACAAGAGAAAATGCCCCAAAGGTTGCTGAATTCATTGAAAGGAAAAATTATATCGATTACGCCCTTTATACAAAATTTAAAGGGAAATTGAAAATGGCTTAGCTCCAACCTTTTCTTGTAGGTTGATGGGGGAATCTTATGAGAGATGTTGCAATTGTTGGCGTTTCCCAGACAAAATTTGGAGAACTCTGGGATAAATCATTCAGAGACATGGTAGTTGAAGCTGGAATGAAGGCTATTGAAGATGCAAACATTGAAGGTAGAGATATAGAAGCTATGTATATTGGAAACATGTCTGCAGGACTTTTCATCAAACAAGAACATATATCATCCTTAATAGTGGATCATTCTGGACTGATACCTATACCATGTGCTCGTGTAGAAGCAGCGTGTGCCTCTGGTGGACTTGCCTTAAGAAATGGGATAATTGCTGTTGCATCAGGATACCACGATATCGTAATTGCAGCTGGAGTTGAGAAGATGACGGACGTTGTTGATCCGACTCCTTCTATTGCAACAGCATCAGATCAGGAATGGGAGGCACAACAAGGTGTTACATTCCCATCTTTATATGCCATGATTGCAAGAAGGCACATGTACGAGTATGGAACAACAAGAGAACAGCTTGCAATGTTTTCAGTTGTAAACCATAAAAATGGTGCTAAAAACCCACTTGCCCAGTTTCCATTTGAAGTTAGTGTAGAGCAGGTATTAAAATCAACAATGGTTGCAGATCCACTGCGGCTTCTTGACTGTTCACCAATATCAGATGGTGCTGCCGCAATTGTTTTATGTCCTGCTGCTGATGCGAAAAAATACACAGATACGCCAGTATATGTTAAAGCCTCCACACAAGCTTCAGGAACCATAGCCTTGCACGATAGGAAAGACATAACAACCATTGATGCAACTGTAAATGCGGCGAAAAAGGCTTATGATATGGCAGATGTTGAACCAAAGGATATAGATGCTGTTGAGGTCCATGATTGTTTCAGCATAAACGGGATACTCGCTATAGAGGATCTGGGATTTGTGAAGAAAGGAGAAGGTGGTACGGCTGTAGAAGAAGGTATGACTGAGTTAGATGGTGAAATTCCAGTAAATCCATCTGGAGGTTTAAAATCGAGAGGTCATCCTCTTGGGGCTACTGGAATTGCTCAGGCTGTTGAAATGGTATGGCAGCTGAGGGAAGAAGCTGGTAAAAGACAAGTGGACGGCGCAGAAATATGTATGACCCACAACATTGGGGGAACAGGAGGAACCGTTGCTGTTCATATCTTATCGCGTTGAAAACAAGAAACATTTAATTCACTAACAAGAAAAAAATATAAACGATATACTATAGCCATCTCATCGGATCAAGACCCTTAAGCATTAGTGAAAGTATTCCTGGTTTTGAAGCTTGTTTCTTGGAATCTGATTGATTTGTCGTTTGTATATTTGAGGGCGATAACATCTCTTTAGTTGCCCGCCTACCTATTTCTTTGAATATCATTTTATATGCAGTACAATGGGGATCTACACTGTTGATTTTCCCTTTATTAGCTGCTAAAGCATTGTAGGGGCATCCACCTCGACAGAATTTTAAATAAGGACATTTAGCACAATTCTGGTCGACGTATTCCTTAAATTCTTGGAGAATCTTCCAGGAGGTAGACTGGGAGAGATCTGTCATTGTGGGGTGATCACGTACATTGCCCATAACATATTCGCTCATACCTATAAAGCGATAGCATGGATATATGTCTCCATCATATCCTACAGCAAATGTATCGCCCATACAGTCAGCAAAAATGCAGACTGTGCCTCTCCGGATGAAATAACTTTTACACATATGGTCAAAATCCCTAATTTCTATTTTGTTTAGATTTTCAAGATATTTATCCAACAAATCAACTAATAATTTCCCATGCTCCTCTGGAGAAAGAGCCCATTTTTCAGTATTGTCATCACGTAATGATGTCAAACAAGGATGTAATTTAAGGTTATAACCCTTTTGGAGGAAATAATTGAAAATATCATCCACATAATCTTTAGAATAAGATGTGAAGGTGCATATGAAGTTTACCTTAAGATCATGAGCCTGAGCAACCTTATAGCCATTCATGGTCTTCTCAAAATATCCTTCTCCCCTTTGCACTTCGTTGATCTTCCTGGGACCGTCTAAACTGGAACTTACAGCAACATCATAATCCCTGAGAATCTGAGCTAGTTCGTCGGTAAGGTACCAGAGATTAGTTTGAAGAGAAAAACCTGCTTCACGATCGCCTAAACCCTCTCTCAATAAAGGTAAAGCCTCTCTGTAAAAATCAAAACCTGCTAAGAGGGGTTCTCCACCATGGAATGTAAAATGAACTTGATCATCACGAAAATCTTTGAGCCAGTTAACGACTTCTTTAATAATCTCAATATCCATTAAACCAGAACCTTTTTTAGAACCCCAGCAGTAACTGCAATTAGAAGGGCAATCCAAAGTAGGAACCAACATCACGTGAAACATGAAAAACACCCTTAAGGACACATTCTTCCGCTTCGCCTTTAATTATCTCACATATTGCCTTACGTCTTCTCTGACTATAGCAGAAGCACCGTAACTCTTTACTCCTCTTAACATTTCTGGGAATTTAGTTTTAGGAATTAAAACATTTACCTGGGAAAAGTTAACCCCCTCCACTATCGTTGGCTCATCGGAACAGAAATCATTTGATAAGAGAAACTCTTTGACCTCCTTCACATTTTGATTCGATATATTGAATTTCACATCAAAATACTTCCTGGCTTTGACAGCCCCAAATAATTGTTCGTATATCATTTTGGCTTTACCCGCTTTTCTGCCAACGCAACTTGGACCTGCATATAGACCTGCACTTGATTCAGTTATGGTTTCTAATTCCCTTAGTCCTGCTTTTTTAAGACTACTTCCTGTTTGGGTATTGTCCACGATTAGATCGGCGCCTTTTGCTATGTAGACTTCGGTAGCACCATCTGAGTTGATAATTTGGACTTGATCGTTTTTTCCATCAATAAGACCTCTTACCTGAACCAGAGGAATGCTATCACCGAAAACTTCCTGGTATCCTTCATTTTTCATGAAATGTTGCCTTGTTAAATTGGGGTATTCTGTAAAGCATAATATTGGTGTTTTTCTGTTCTTATTTGTTCTAAAAAAGTCACTAAGTGAAGTATAAGGAGCATCATTTGGCACTGCTACAACAAGCCTGGTTTGACCATAATCTAAATCACCTATTTTTCTTATTGATTTTTCTTTATTAGCAATAGACTCTTCTTTTACCCAATCTTCTCCTATAATAGCGATATCCAGCATGCCTCGGTTCAATTCTACAGGAGCGCTTTGGGGTCTTGTTAGGTATGCTCTGATTTCAGGGTCGTTAACTATGGTGATTTCATAAGATTCTTGTCCAGGTTCATATCCTCTAACCTCATAACCTGCGTCAACTAATAATTGGTGAGTATTTCCTCTATTTACATTATTTAAGCTCCCTTTTGGAAGACCAAGCACTATTTTGTCCATAATTTAAGCAAAGAGCAATTAGTATATAAATATTTCGATGATGTTTGGTTAATAATAAAATCAGTATGCGCGCAAAAATTTAATTTCCTAACACTTGGTGCTCGTTGGAAGTGTATTTTTCAAGAGAAACTATAGTAACAATGATTTAGCGGTTTAACTTGTCTCTGCACTCAAATCTTCTCTTCAAGAAGCTCGGATTTTTGAGGGTGTTGGACTTCGTTATAGGGACGTTTAACGAAGTTAGAATTAGTAATATAAATTTGTATTTAATCATACTTCTAATGGTTAATGTGCAGATAAGGGCACATAAGGTTTCTGAAAAGCCATTTCGTGCATTTTTACGACGTTTAAAGACTTTTAACAACTCATTTTCTAAAATTTTTTTAATTTTACCCATATATTTTAATCATTGATAATTGATTAGTTTCGGTCTATTATCATTAGAATACTTTTTTTAAATATCTTAAAAATTAATACAGCATGATCTGGTGTATCTTCAACAGACCCGAATGTTTCCTTAAAATTTCTTCATTTATTATTCTATTTCTTTCAACGGCTTTTTTGTAATTTCTAAAATCATCAACATAGTATTGTTATAAAGTAATAAAAAATAATAATGTAATAATAAAGTGCTGAAGCCTATCATTAATAAAATTTGATATGTAAAAATTCTCATCTATAAGTTTTGTGGTTTTCACCATATGAAATGAAAGTTCTATTTTATGCCCAAATTACCCATTTTATTCAAGTGGCCTAAACCAACTCATGCATTTTATGCGATCTTAGCTTATTTAAGGAATCGTGTTTTATGAGAACAAAATCGAAAATTTAGATTATAAGGATAAATCAGATTTTTTCATATTTATGATCGAAGTGAGTTAATCAAATTTTTGCATGTTCTCATAACCTTATCTTCAACTGTTTTTTTAGAGTTGTTTAAGATCACCAATTTTGCATAAGACAAAACATAATAATAAGATCTGAAAAATAATATATTGTTTTGTTGAATGAAATATGGTGGCGGTCTTATAATCTAAAAAATCTTTAAATTCAGTTTATAGATATGGAAAAGTGGAAAATTTAAGATTAAAATCGGGGTTTTTAATATGGTGAATATTAAAGCTGCAGAAATCCTTAAATTAGTTGCTTCTGTGTTGATATGTCTGATTGCGGGTTTTGTAGGTTCAGCCGCTACAATGCCCTCTATAACTACATGGTATGCTTCTCTAATAAAACCAGCTTGGACTCCACCGAATTGGCTATTCGGGCCTGTTTGGACTACTCTTTATATATTGATGGGGATAGCGGCTTTTCTTGTGTGGCGTGAAGGTCTCAGGAGAAAGGAGGTTAAGATAGCCTTAGGAATCTTCGGTGTGCAACTTATATTAAATGTTCTATGGTCAATAGTTTTTTTCGCTTTTAAATCTACCTTAGGCGGTTTTATAATAATCGTGATGTTGTGGGTAACGATACTCATAACAATAATTGCATTCTACAGGATATCTAAACCAGCTGGCATAATTCTTATACCATACATCGCGTGGGTAAGTATTGCATCAGCGCTAAACTACACAGTATATCTCCTAAATATCTAAAAAAAAACAAAGAACATTTCTGAATTGATTTTGAAAACCTGATGTTTCAAACATGAGACTATCATGCATTTGATCCAATATGATCTGGGAGCTTTACTGATTTTTAATTTTTTAGAAGACACTTTATATTTTCCTTGTTAAAATATAAAATTCCTTAAAGGATTTTAAATTCATGAATGTTTTGTTATACCTATGTTTGTAGCTTTTTAAGACTATAAAAAACAATTCATTGCTTTAAATGAGTTTGACGAACAAACCTTCATAAAAACAAAATTTTTATAATTGGTTGATTAATATCGTAGAGTTGAAAATTGTTGCTGAGGTAATAAAATGAGTATACGTTATGAGTCGGAACCAAGATGTCCGTCTTGTGGTGAGCATTTGTCACGAGAATTCGACTGTGGTTTTGGATGGATATATTATTGTCATAAATGCAGGAAAAAAATTGATAGCGAACTTTTAAGATCAACTGTGAAGATGGAAGGGATAAATAAAGATTTTAAATCATATGAAGAGATGTTAAAGTGGGTACATAAAAACTGCTATGGCATTGAAGTGCATAAGCATAATCCACCTTTTATCTATGGTTTTTTGGTTTTAGATGCTGGAATAAAAGTTCCCGTCAGGATAAACACCAAAAAACACTCCATAGAGGAATTGAGTGAAGCTATGTGGCTCTAATTTAATTTTACTGAATCTGGATATAAAACCACTAAAAAATACGTACTAAAACTCTTTCTCTGTTTATATAACATTTGGGCATTTTATAGCCTAATGTTTGAAACCAAACCACTAAAACGTTATCAGGTTATAAAACTTGTAAAGATGAAAAAGAAAGTGATCAAGATTATATTATAAATCTCAAAATATTTCCAGAAGCTAAAAAATTACTTTACAATGATGGATAATATGCAAGCTATCAAAGAAGTGGAGAAGAGACTAAAAAAAGCGCAAAGACCATTGACTCTGTTCATGCTTGGAGGTGTTGACGCAGGAAAGACCCACACAGTCGCTTCTATCGCAAACACCTTTCATGAACAGGGGCTAAAAGTAGCTGTCATAGATGCAGACGTGGGTCAAAGTGACATAGGACCTCCTTGTTCCATAGGATTGGGATTTCTGGAAAAAAGCATAAGAACTCTTTCAGAAGTACCACTTCATAGCTTCTATTTTGTTGGTAACACATCACCGCGTGGATGCTTTTTTGAATGTCTCCATGGGTTATCAGCCCAAATAAAGAAGGCAAAAGAACAAAATACAGACATAATAGTAATCGATTCAACAGGATGGATAGAGGGAGAAGAAGCAAGAAAATTTAAGCTATTGGAAATAGAAAAAAGCGAAGCTTCTTTAGTTATTGCTATAGAAAAAAGAAATGAATTGGATCATATTACAAGATGCTTATATAATGTGGAAATAATTAGGCGCAGCGTTTCAGATGAAGCCAGGAGCAGGACAAAAGAGGAGAGAAGAAATCTAAGGGAAAAGGCGTATAACAGATATTTTAGAGCTGCGAAAAACATAGTACTGGACATCTCTCTCTTTAAATGGTTGCCGAAAGAAGGCACATTACTTGGTCTTTTTAACGAAGTAGAATGTGTTGGAATAGGAATATTAAGAAAACTGGATCGTTTTCAAGACAGAGCGGTGATATTTACGGAATTGGAAGAAAAAAGTATAAAATGGATAAAACCTGGAATTATACGCTTAAAGGTATCAAATGGACTAATTAGGGAATTAACTTCTTTCAATACTTTACCTAAGCAATTATAAACCGCCTTTTGAACAGCAGAATAATTGTTTAAAATCTGCAGCAAATCCGTATATTTTTCCCCATTGACCCATTATGATATGTTTAGTTCTATGGGGCTTGCTTTTAGCAGTGGATGAACATATTATAACCTGGAACCTACCTCATAGTTGGTGAGAAACCAATTACTATCGAAATTCATAAGAATGAAACTTACAAGATGTAGTACATTCTATACTGTTTAGAAATTCTAATAAATTATGAAGTTTAATACAACAGAATGAATCACAGAAAACAGGAAAAAAGTGTCCTATTTTTGCGAAAACCAACCAACCTCATCCATGATCTTAAAAGCAGCTTTATAGCTTGGTCCATCTCCTCTTGCAACGCTTACTGCGATGCCATCCCCAACAGCTTCCACTATTCGAGCTATTGCTTTATGGGTGAAACCTGGACATAAAAGAAACGAATGAACACCCTCTTTTTGAACGAGTTCTTTACATAATTCGACTGCTTCATCGTCATCTTTAACCAGAATGCTTTTAAGTTCATAAAGAGATGTTTTAACAACACATCTATGTTTAGTTGAATCTGCATCTGGTGCATGTGCTAGAAAAACCGCTTTGAATCTTTTTTCAGTCATGATAATATTGTAATTGATTTGGATAAATAAAGTTTACTTTTCCTTAAATAATAAAGATGAAAACAGGACTTCACAACAATACTATGATCGAAATTGATTTTTATGGTTGAATAGACGAAAATAGGGGACAAAATAATCATACAACAATAAAAACTCTATTTATCGGATTAGCTATGAATTCATCCCTTTCTATAAATATTTCCAAAAGTCAAAAAGTTAATAAATTAATTAATTTCTTTGAATTCACCGGTAGATAGAAGTTTTCATGAAAAGGAATGGTTGATTTGACGTCTTAAAAAGAAATATATCAATCAATGATGATATTGCAGGAAAAGAGGAGATCAATGTCTTATATAATAAGAAAGTTTTTTATTGTCGGGGCAGAGAAAAAAAATGAAAATAAAGAAGAATTGTGAGCAAAAAAATGAAAAATAAAGTAATGGTTATACTATGGCTATAATTCTTTAATTCACTCATATTTTATGTTGTCAGGATCATTGTCTTTTTAATAAATTGGAGATATATTGATTCATAGTTTTCTTTAACATCCAAACAAAATGGGATGGGGTTTAATGACGAGAGAAGTGAGAATAAAAATTCTGGAGAATAAAGATCTTTCAATATTTATAATTGGAACATATGGTGGAATGATAAGAGGTTATGAATTAAATTCAAAGTTCTACTGGAAAAAGAACAAGAAAGAATTTATAAAACAACTTGAAAATAGAGTAAAGGATGAAAACAAAATAAAAGAAATCCTCTCAAAAATTAAATCCGAAGAGAGGAGGCATAAAAGGCAGACTCGGATATTTTGATTGGTCCCAAGATCTTTGGAAATGAACGAACAAATGCCACCAATTAAAGTATTGGATCCGATAACCTTTTAACCCGCTGATCCGTTATTGAGGCTTAATGGTGAAACATTCTACAGAATATAGGCTCTTTGCTGGAACTTTTTAAACCGCCTATTTAGACAAATAAGAACATTAGAAGGCTTCTTGGCAAAAAACTGTATTTTTCCGTGAAATGATTTTAGTGTTTATAAGCATTCGACATGCATCATGCCTTTAGATGTTGAAAGTGATGGTAGTAACCGAATATCATATTTAGGTGCGTATGAAAATGGGATTCTTTGACCGGTTTAGAGGAATTGGAGGAGATATAGTTTCCAATGATGCCAAAGCATGGTATAATAGAGGAATTGTTCTGGGGAGAGACCTTGGAAAATATAAAGAAGCAATGAAATGTTTCGATAAAGCCATAAGGATAGATCCCCGGTATGCCGAAGCATGGTATGGTAAGGGAATTGCTCTTGGAAATCTTGGAAAACCTCGGGAAGCACTAAAATATTTTAATAATGCTTTACTGATAAATCCAGGGTATGTTGAGGCATTGACTGGCAAAGGTGTTGTTCTCAATGACATGGGCGAACATCAAGAAGCATTGAAATGTTATGAAAGAGCTTTGAATATAAATCCAGGATACGAATTAGCGTGGTATAAAAAAGGAATGACCCTTAGGTTTCTTGAAAAACCTCAAGAAGCAATAGAATGTTTTGAAAAGTTTATAGAGCTTGATCCTCCCCAACTAACCAATCTTGTTGAACAAACCAAGCAGATAGTTAAACAGCTTAAAAGATAATTTCAAAAAAATTTGTACTTCCAATGCGCAATGAAGAAATCCATGAATTATAAGTGGCAGTTGGAAACAGAAAAAATATATTTCATTTAAAAAAAGATAACAAAAAGGCAAATATAAACTTAGAATACTTAATGAATTTGATAAGAAATATCACAAAATAAGTATAGTTAAGACCGTTTTTTATTTTTTGTGAAAAAGCACTGTGTTATTTATAAATTTCTCTTGCCAAACCTCATATAAGAGATTATTTTTCTAAATAAAGCAACATTAAAGCTTTATGGCAAAGAATCAGTTTAAAAAAACTGATTCTAAAAGTTTTTCGACTCGATTGTGATAGCAAAATATAAATTCATGTTTAAAATGAAATATAGAAAGAATTTCAATTTTAAGGGATCTTTATGTTTCTAGCGATGAGATAAAAAAAACTTGAAGCAAAAAGAAGGGGAGAAAATCTTGCCAGATAAAAAAGCAAAGATTTGTCCAAAATGTGGGTTTAAAAATCCATTCAGTTTGAGTACTTGCTGGCATTGTAATGCAGCTCTCAAGAAAAGAAGAACTTTATATACAGTATACAGAGCAAAAGAATGGTGGAACAGGCAAGATATGGGTGTTAAGACTGCTATAGGCATTACAGTATGCTTTATCGGAGTTTTATTAATTATTGGGATAGTTGGGATGTCAGATACTGAAATTAAAACAACAGAATCAACTCCAACGCCAGAGAAAATTGAAAATAAAACAATTGTCCCTGAAGAAGAAAAAAAACTAAAAGAGCAGCAAAAATTGAATCAATCATTATTAAAGGTTTCAAAAATCTTTTTAAAGGAAATTAATGATTTTTATGATGATGATGGGATTACTACAGGTTATTTGTTGGACACTGTGAAAATAATGTCTGTGGATAAAATTTCAGACAATAAAGCAAAAGTTTGGATAAGTGTACGTAGAATAGGTTCCATCCCTCCATACGACACTTTTGAGGAAAGCTGGAAGGGCACTTTCATCAAGATGGATGAAGAATGGAAAGCAGGTGAGGACTTCATGAGAACAGATTCGTACAACATAGATCAGGATAAATGGGTAATGAAGGATGGTAAGATTGTACAGTAGCTGTATAAAACGATTTTGGGATATTTCTTAGCTATTTATAAAGTATATCATCATGTATTCACCCACACCAGTCGCACCCATATAATGAAATTACACAAAGATCCAATAGTTCTATAGATCTTTTATGGTACAAATCCTTATAAAAGATATCCAGCAGAAAAATTACTAATTTATCCATTGCGTGACTTTAAAAGGTAAAATTCTGATCAAGTGATTCAAGTGAAAATATGAATGATTCCAACGATTCGAATAATGAAAAGGGACCAGAAGATGCTAAATCATGGTTTAAAAAAGGTAACCGTCTTTTAGTAAAAGGTAGGTATGAGGAAGCTCTCCTGTACTATGATAAGGCCCTGGAGCTAGATCCAGAAAATACAAAGATATGGGATAATAAGGGAGTTGCCCTCTCAGACATGGGAAGACACTTCGAAGCTTTAGAATGTTTCGACAGGGCTTTGGAGTTAAAACCAGAAAACGCGAAGGCCTGGTCTAACATGGGGGTTACTTTGGGGGTTCTGGAAAGATACGAGGAAGCTTTAGAATGTTTTGACAGAGCCTTAGAACTAAAACCCAAAAGTAGCAGAACCTGGAGCAACAAAGGAACAGCTCTTTTCAGCCTCCATAGATTCCCAGAGGCAGTAGAATGCTTTGATCGAGCTTTAGATGTAAATCCAAAGAACTCTGAGGCATGGGCTGGTAAAGGATCCGCCCTCAGACCCATGGAAAAATATGAAGAAGCTATAGAATGTTTTGAGAAATTCATAGAACTGGCCCCTCCCAAAGCTCTCCCTCTCATCAAAAAAGCTAAAATGATCGTGAACGATCTTAAGAAGATACTAAATGAAGAAAGATGGCTTTAATATGTATTATATGGGACTTAGTGATAGTAATAGACATCTTCGTCACGATCATCCTTCCTAAAAGCAAAAATAAATTGAACTATTAATAATGCCGTTTTAAAAAAGTCCTGAAGGAATAAAGCGTGCTTCGGAATTTATAGATTCGGGTAAAGGTGATCTGGAAAGAAATATTAAACCAGAAACACTGTTCGATGAACTTCCCAACGATTATCTTTGTGCTGCCTGTGGACTGAGTAAGAACAAGTTCGAACTTATTGAATAAATTGATCAAACTATAACAGAGCTAAAAAAAGGATTATATATTCTATTTTTTGCATAGTCTTTAACAAAGCAGGGGATAGTATCTATTTTATATATCACAATGTCTTTTTCGAAAGTAAAGGATTTAATGGTTTTATGGCAATTACTTAGAGTAGTTTCTTTATTTTTTAATCTTTTCTGTTTGATTGTATTTAAAGAACAAAAGCGAAGAGGAATAAAAATATTGTGAAGATGAAAATGTGAAAAATATAGCTTTATTCTTAATAACTGTCTTTTTTTACCCATAAAATCAGATAACGAATAAAAAAAATCGATTTTATGATAGAACACAGGAATTGCGTCTAACTTCTTTCGCTCATATAACGAATTTAAAGATTTTCGAAGTAAAAATTAATTACCAAAAAAGAATAGAGTAGATAAAATGAAACCAATAGGATTTGTCAGATCTCCATATAAAAAACAAAGTGACGCACCCCGTCAGGGAAGGGATTCTAATGTATTAAGTCAAATTACCATTTTTGATGAATATTCTGATGGATTAGATGGCGTGGATTCATATTCGCATCTTATTGTATTATACTGGCTTGATCGTGCAAAGAGAAATCTGCTTAAAGTTATACCACCAGGGAAGACAAAGGAAAGAGGAGTATTTTCCACTCGTTCTCCTAGTCGGCCCAATCCAATCGCATTCTGCGTGGTCGACCTTATAAAAAGAGAAAATAACAAACTCACCTTAAAAGGCCTCGATGCACTGGACAAATCTCCAGTTTTAGACATAAAGCCGTATATACCAGAGATCGATTGTGTCGGAGACTAAAACTTATAATTTTCGGAAATTCAAAACTCGGTCAATGAATAATTGAAGAAGATAATGGAAAATTTTTTCAAAGATTAAAAGCTGAATTCGCATGCAAAATCCAAAATTGGCAGGAATACAAAACCATAAGGAGCTAATCGATGATTCTTTTTCAATTAGCTAAAAAGACATTGTCCTTAAACAAATTACATCGTATACTATGCGATCAGTCCATAATTTCGTCTCTCTGAGTGCACTCTTGAAAATTACATTTTCAAGTTTGAAAATCTTCGATTTTCAATTTTTA
>CAZLGO010000013.1:0-26539 GCA_964559295.1 uncultured Methanobacteriaceae archaeon | reverse complement strand
AATCAGAACACAAAAACAAAAATCTAAAAAGTCAAGTTAATCAAAATTCTCTATAGATCCATGTAGCTTCATTCAAAAAAGGCAGCCGCTGTTATGCTGGTGCCATGTTCATTATCACTGTGCCTTTGTAGTATATGCTCCAATCTCCTTTTCTGCAGTACATAGTACACATTGATTGTTTTCTTGTTTATGGGAACGTTTGTAACATTAATAGATAAATCTTTACCTACACTTTCCACTAAACGACAAAAATAGAAAAATTTATATTGATCATAAATAATCATGTTAGTTGGTGAGGATTATGCGTAGGATACTCTATGGCATTGTTTATTTCATTGTACTTGTTATAGCAATATTAAAGTCAGCTTTGGATGTTGCTATAAGAACCATAAGTGGAAAGGTCGACCCAGTGATAGTGGAGATCGAAACCGTTCTTAAAAGACCTGTATCTCAGACAATACTCGCAAATAGCATAACTTTAACTCCAGGCACGCTTTCGGTTGATTTGGATTCTAAAAATCGTATAATAAAGGTTGCAGCTATAGTTCCGCGAAAAAGGGAGGCTATAATTCCATTTGAACCATACATAAAAGGGATGTTAGAATGAATCTTTTGTTAATGTCCGAATATATTCTTTTAGGGGCTTTTGCTATCTTTGCAGTTGCCACAGTAAGAATTTCAGTAAGAAAAACCACAGCAGCAGCTCTTGTGGGAGTATCTGGTCTGAGTATAGCCGTAGCCACAATGTTAATTTTGATTCAAAATATTTATAATATTGGATTTTGTAAGGATATCGCATTTGCACTTGTGATTTTGGGACCCGTCGGGACTATTGCTTTCTCAAGAGTTTTAAGGGGAGGATTTAAGTGAAGGACATTATAACCTTAATAAAATCTGTCATACTTCTTGTAGGAGCAATCTTTGTGTTATGTTCAGCGATTGGAATTATAAGATACAAGGATGATATGGAAAGAGTTCTCTATGCGAGGATACACATACTTGGTGTGGCGGATGTTGCATGTATTTTGGCTTTTCTTGTTCTTGATGAGCCTCTTTTGGCAGCCGCATACTTTATTCTTGTACCTTTTGCAAACCATGCAATAGCCAACGCATATCACCATGGAGAGGAGAAACATGATTGAATATATATTAATGATAGCAGCGGTTCTTGGAGCAGTTATGGCTTTGGTGCAAAAAGATCTTCTAAAGGCAGCTATACTAACAGGCATCCCTGGAGTCTCATTGGCTTTATTATATCAATATCTTCTGGCACCTGATGTTGCACTAACCCAGGCGATTGTGGGTTCAGCCATAATACCAGTATTTTTCGCTTTGACTGTTTATAAAACACGTAGGTTGGAGGAATAGCATGATAGATACACAACTTGCATCATTTCTCACTGCAGGATCAATCATGGTGGTTGGGATTACAGCAGCAGCATTCCTCGATAATTTGATAAAAAAAGTTATAGGACTTGCATTTATAGCAGATGGTGTAAATCTTCTTTTGGTTTCAATGGGGTATAAGGAGGGAGGAATCGTATACATTCATCTTCCAAACATGGCTGTTGAATGGTTTGCAAAAAATGCTTCATATCCTCTTCCCTACGCCTTGGTTCTAACAAGCATCGTCATTGGGGCAAGTACACTTGCTGTTATGCTTGGTCTCATAATAGTTCTTTACAAAAAACACGGATCATTAAGTGCATCCAAAATTCTTGGAGAGTAAAAAAAAATGATTTTCATAGAATGGATCAATCCACATTTGGATCAAAACGCAAGATATGGGTTAGGGGGAGGATAATATGAATCCGTTGATTCCAATAATGGTTATTCTTCCAATTGCATGTGCTCTGCTTTTGAATTTACTACATGGAAAAGATCGCACTGTTAAGACAATTGCAATAATCGTAGCATTAGCAATTCCAATCATACCCCTTGTTACGAGTTATGGTCTTCATTATTTTGGAGGACATAGCCCAATATCTGAAAATCCTACGATAGCAGATAATCTACCGGTTATTATAAAAAATTCAATAATAGGGGTGTTCCATCCTGCCATTGTATATTCATTTGCAAGTGCCCAGAAGATCATGATATTTATACTTGGACTTCTTGCATTTTTGGCTATTTTTACATCCCTTAGTGAAACAAGAAAGCCTTCGGGCGTATATGGATTCTTGATGTTTATGGCAACTGCCGCAGTAACAGCGATTCTTCTTGCAGATGACATATTCAATTTGTACGTCTTCTTTGAGATTGCTGCAATAGCACAGGCAGGAATTGTAATTGCATCTGATGTGAAGGACAACTATGAAACCGCCTTAAAGTATCTTATCTTGGGAAGTATTGCAGGACCTCTCCTCCTTCTTGGAGTAGCCCTTCTTTTAGGGGTTACTGGTAACGTTAACATAACAGATATCATCTACTCCATGAAACACGGCTTCTCAAATCCACAAAATCCAGTATTCCTTACAGCCTGCGCTTTGATAATATTTGCATGGCTTTATGGTTCGGGACTTCCACCATTTCACACCATAAAATCAGCCCTCTACAGCAAAGCCCTACCACATGGAGCTGCTTTACTTCAAGCATTTTCAGTATTTACTCTTTCTGCAATTGGAATCATAATACTCAGGGTCTTTTCATATCTACCATTTTCAAAGGTTGTAATGATTGTAATATCTATTGCTGCAATTGTTCTTGGCATTACAATGGCTCTGCAGCAGACCGATTATAAAAGAATCATTGGATATCTGGCAGTTGGTGAGATCGGGTACATAGGTATAGGACTTGGACTTGGAACAGCTTTTGGAATAACAGCAGGGCTCTTTCAGGCAGTAAATGAGGCGATATGTACTGCATTCTTGTTTATAGGATGCGGTGCCGTTTTATACAAGACAGGGACGACCGAAACAAGTAAACTCGGAGGAATGATGATAGAGATGCCAAAGGTAGCATTACTTGTGCTTTTGGCAGGTTTTGCAATCTCAGGTATTCCTCCTTTTAACGTGTTTCAAAGCAAACTAATGTTGGTTCAGGCATCGCTTCAATCAGGTCTGCCCGAGATTGCAATAATAATGGTGCTGATGAGCATAATAACATTTATGGCAATTATGAAAGCATTCTACAATATATACATGCGACCAAAACCATCTGAACTTGAATTTACAGATAAAGGCATACCAAAAGCAACCATAATCTCTTTAGTTGTACTTTTGGTGGTTACTGTGATATTGGGGATCTATCCACAAATTGCAACCAATTATCTCCAAGCATTTGCATACAAAATCATGTTAACATGAATTAGAGGGGTTCTATGAATATCTATGACTTAATATTAGAAAAAATAAGAAAGATTCGGGAAAAAGAAGAGAGGGAACCTATAACGAATATATCAGCTTCATCATCCTTAGCAGCAGAAATTGGCATTATATCTTCATTTTTACTTACCATAATAATGTTAAGACTTTTAAATGAAGCGTTGATGGTCATTTTAGTATTGTTGGTATTCGTAGTAGCTATATTTTCAGTGCCACTCATGCCTAAATTAAAAAAGGAACAGACCGATTCACTTAATTTTATGATATTTTACGTAATTTTGGCACTTGGAATCATAGTAACAATGTTTTACTGGGGGATTTAAATGTCTGATGGTTCAAGAAATCAGATCCAATCTTCAATAAAGTTTGATCAAAAAAGCGACCTTCGGTCGCCTGAATTTGATGAATCTAAGTTTATTCACATCAAAATTATTCCAAAGGCTGTTTTGATCAACCTTTTCCAAAAGGTTGTATGGAGGATTTAAATGTCTGATGGTTCAAGAAATCTAATCGCCGGAATTTCCCTCGCTTTATTTGCTATTACATTGTTTGAGACAATATATGGTCTTAATAAAGTATTATACCCGGGAATAAGCTATCTATATAATTGGGTAGGTCCTAAGATTGCTCCAAACATGGTCACAGTAGTCTTGTTTGACTGGAGAGGATATGACACGCTTGGAGAGGCATTAATACTTGTAACTGCGGTTGTTGTAACCCTTCTTGTGTTTGGAAGGGGAAAGGTAGAGCTTGGAGGTAGATGAATGAGCACAATACTTAAGATATTTGCATTTCCAGCAGCCATCATAATAATGTGCGTTGGGGTACTTACGATTTTAGGAGGGCATATAACACCTGGTGGAGGATTCCAAGGTGGTGCAATAATAGCAGCTGCCTTCATATTTTGTCTTATAATATATGGATTGCGCGAAAATCCGTTTAAATTTTCACATAAATTTTTAGCTTCGGCAGAAAGTGTAGGAGCTTTAGGTTTTGTCTTTTTAGGACTCGCTGGTTTGTTTATCTCTGGATTTTTCCTTTACAATCTCGGAGTTGATCTTTACAACATTGTGCCAGGCGTCATACAACATATATTCGATTATCCAGACCCTACGAATGCTGGTATATTGCCATACCTTAACTTTGTGGTTGGTCTTAAAGTTCTTGCAGGTCTCAGTGCCATAGTAATAGTATTTTTGGAGAGTGAAAAATGACAATGATTTATTTTGGTCCACCAATTCTTGGGTTTGTACTTGGAATTACGCTTGGAAGTAGAATCAAAGATAAGGTGGGAGATAAATCAATGTATTTGGTAGTTATAATAACAGCATTTTTTATCTCGTATCTTTTAGGCCATTTCCCATATTATACTGATATTCCTCTTGCAACAGGATTTCTTGGGGCTATTACAGGCTTGATAATTGGTAAAATAATATTTGGAAGGTAATTTTATGTTTTTATCGACTAAAAAATGCGAAGCTATCGGAGAATGTGTTAAAGAATGTCCAACTGGTGCTATAAGGATCATAGAAGGTAAGGCATTTAGCTGCATTACATGCGGAATATGCGCAGAAAATTGTCCTAATAAAGCCATATTTAAAAATAAATATGGAGGCTATGTTGTTGATAGGGCAAAATGTAATGCATGTGGCGTTTGTGAATTAGCATGTCCCATAAACAGTATAATTCTTGAAGACGGTGTGGTGAAGGGCATATGTTCAAGATGCGGGGTATGTGTGGAAGCCTGTCCAATTGATGCGAGGGTTGATGGTTACGATGTCATAGAAGACAGGCAACTAAATTTCCTTGAATCTCTAAAGATCACAATTACACCAAAATTACACATCAGAAAAGAAAAAGAAGAGGTAAAAAGAGGCAATATCATAACAGATCCTGAAAAATGCATTCTATGTAAACGATGTGAGTATTACTGTCCAACAGACGCCATAGAAGTGGACATAGATCTTGAAGGTAAGTGTTCAGAGTGCAGAATATGTAAGGATGTATGTCCAACAGACGCCATATCCGAGGATATAGTAGTTGATGAGGATAAATGCACAGTTTGCCTTAAATGTGTTGAAGAATGTCCAAACAATGCCATTTATGTTGATGATTTTAAAATAAAGATAGAAAAACCCAAAGCAGAAGAGGAAATAAAAGGCACTATTGTATCGTGTCTGAACTGCGGATTATGCGTGGAGACATGTGGATATGGAGCATTGAAGATGGCGGATGGAAAGATACGTTATGATCCTAATTTGTGTGATGAATGCGAGACCATGGACTGTCTTGATGTTTGTCCTGTTGGCACCTTGAAAATATCAGAGGACCTTAAAAGGAGAATAAAAGGATTCTGCGTTTCGTGTGAAAAATGTATTAAAAGTTGTGATCTTGCGGAAGCAAGAAGCTTTGAAGAGGTTTCATGGGATGGCAGCGTCTCCCCCGAATGTATATCCTGTGGTATATGTGCAGAGGTATGTCCCAAGGATGCTGTAATCCTCAAAAAGCAGGACATCGACGTAGACCTTGAAAAATGCATATTATGCGAGAAGTGTGCAATCCATTGTCCAGTGGATGCGATTCCAAAAACTACAATGCGCAAAGTTTCAATAACAGATGGATTTGCATTTGTAGAAGACAAGCTATGTATGAGATGCAAACTTTGCGTTAAGATATGTCCGGAAGAAGCAATTTCAGAAACAGAAGATGGTAGATTAGTTGTAGATGATGAAAAATGTATATATTGTGGAGCATGTTCAAACGCATGTCCTGCAAGGGCTATATTGTTTGAAAGAGGATTTGAGGTATCAAAATGAAGAGTTTATTTAGGTTAATGCTTGAAGGTGCGTACAGCAATATTAAGAGGATCCTTTTTGCATCAGACAGAGTAACTGACATGAAAATAAGAAAAAAAATCCTCGAAGGCAGGGTAGTACCAACAGATAAGGTTTCAGAAGTCTCGTGTATAGGATGTGGAGGTTGCAAGAATGCATGTCCAACTGGTGCCATAGAGATGGTAAAACTTAAAGAACCTATTGAACTGATGGAAGGCCTCACAAAAGAAGAAATTCCGGTTCTTGACAGCGAAAAATGTGTATATTGTTATTATTGCCACGATTTTTGCCCGCTTTATGCTCTTTTTGGAGAAGCAGGCACGATACATCCAAATGATGTGGGAGTTGTGGAATTGGATATAAGAGAACTTCTTGAAAAGCCGATTAAGATACCTGATGATAAAATTGCATTTATATCCCAATTTTTAGCTGATACAACGATATTAAAGAAAAGAGAATCTGAGGGGAATTAACTTGAGCCTGAAGACATATTCAAGAGCAAGAGCAGTTCATGTAATGCTTACCTACACCGGAGGATGCAATGGCTGTGATATAGAAATAGTAAACTGTATATTTTCGCCGAGATATGATGCTGAACAATACAAGGTTTTTCTAACCTGGAATCCAAGAGAGGCTGATATACTTGTGGTTACAGGCTGTGTTACCAAGCACATAGAAAAACCATTAAAGAAGATATACGAGGCAATTCCAGAACCCAAGGCAGTTGTAGCAGCAGGAGCATGTGCTCTGATGGGTGGTGTCTACAAAAACATCCATGGTGATATTCCATCTGAAGAAATTGCAGGTCCAGTTGAGGAGGTTATCCCTGTTGATGCTAAAGTGCCAGGCTGTGCTGTTAGACCTGAGGACGTATTATCAGGACTTGTTGCAACTTTACCTAAAATATTAGAAGCTAAATAATCAATAGTCAGACTAAATAGAGTGATTTTATGAACAAAGACAACAACAAAAAAATAATCGAAACAGAAATTCCAATGGGAATAGTCCATTCTGCAGCAATAGAACCCTATAGAGTGAGGTTTTTTGTTGAAGATGAGATAATAAAAGATGCTGAAATAACAGTGGGTGTAAACCACAGGGGCGTTGAGAGAATAATGGAAGGACTTCCTGTTGAAAAGGCAAATAGCCTTACAGAGAAGATATGCGGAATCTGCTCCAACAGCCATATCTGGAACTCGGTTTTGGTAGCTGAAAAAGGACTGGGGGTGGAAGTTCCAGAGAGAGCAAGTTACATAAGGATCATTGTACAAGAGCTTGAGCGGATGCACAGCCATCTTTTGTATTTAGCACATGGCAGCGAGGTTTTGGGCCATGAAACATTTGCAATGAGATTGTTTTATATAAGAGAGACTGTAATGGACCTTTTGGGAATGATTGGAGGTAACAGAGTTCAATATGGTGTCCCCATAATAGGAGGCATAAGACCAAGATGTGATCTTAATGAAATGAGAATAAAAAAGATTAAAGAAGGTATGGATTTTGTAGAAGAGCGAGTTGCTGATTTTGCAGATAGATTCGTATCAGATCCCATGATAATGGCACGTGTAACTGGGGTAGGGGTGTTGTCAAAGGAGGATGCAATAAAGCTTGCTACCTCTGGTCCCACATTGCGGGCAACAGGTGTTGAAATTGATTTGAGGCGGGACATGGAGTGTTACGATCCATTCGAATTTGATGTAATCACTCAGGATGACGGAGACGTAAAGTCGAACCTTCTTGTACGTGTTTTTGAGATCTTCGAATGTATAAAAATAATAAGACAGGCAATAACAAATCTTCCAAGTGGCAAAATAACAAACAGAAGCTGGGAGATGCAAGATACTGAGATTCAGAAAAGCTACATAGAGGTACCAAGAGGCAAGCTTTACCACTCCTACAAAATAGAGGATGGCAGAGCAAGAAACGTCATTGTAAGAACTCCCTCCATAACAAACATAGGAGCAATGGAAAAGGCGTGCATAGGTGCTCATGTAACAGATGCCCAACTTGTGATAGTTCAATGCGACCCATGCTTTACATGCACGGATCGTGCAATTACGATCATCGAGATATAGGAGATGTGATTTGATGACAATTTTAAATTCATTAATTGCGGTGTTTGGAACGTTGATTTTGGCATTTTTAGTCAGCGTCTGGCTTCCCGGAATTGAGCGTAAATTTATTCACGCAAGGATTCAACAAAGAATTGGTCCACCAATCTCAAGCCCTGGAATTATGGCACCAATTAAGTTTTTCTTCAAGGAAACAATAATTCCAAGCTCTCCTATGCCCAGATTATACAATGCACTTCCTCTGGTAAGCCTACTTTCTGTTGTATTTATATTTTTGTTTACAATGCCTCAGATGTACTCTTTAGCAGCCTTAGCAAGTCTCATAGCTATAGTTGGACTTTTAAAGATCGAGGAAGTCGTCTACATGTTCATGGGTTCCCTTTCAAAATCCATCCTATCTGTTAGGATGCCTTTTCCAGATCTTGTAAGGGGAGGAAAGTATCTTGATGCTACCAGATCTTTTTTTGAAGAGCTAAGTGCCCTTCGTGCCTTCAGGCTCATAGCATTTGGTTCTTTTCCAATTTATATAGCGCTTTTTGTACCGGCTGCAATTGCCGGAAGCATTTATATTGGGGATATAGTTGTATATCAGCAGTTACACGGTCCTATACTTTTAAGTGTAGCCGGGGCCATTGGAGCAGTCACCTACTTTATTGGTTATATGATACTTCTTAATGAGTATCCATTTGTTATACTAAAGACCAAAGCAGATGTTATTGAGGGACCCTTACTTGAATATGCAGCTAAATACAGAGGATATGCCTACATATTACGAGGTTTTTTGATGTTTGCGCTTGCAAGTCTTTTTGTGACATTGTTTTTGGGTATTCCACCCGATATCATGAGTTTTAGCATAATAAAAAATATCCTCATATCTCTTGTGTTCCCAATAACCATGGCAATTCTCAGTGCTTTCTCTCCAATATTCACATTCAAACAGTTTTATCCGGTTGTAGCTGGAGTTTCAATTCTTGGGATTCTGGCTATAGTAGCGTCTTTCATCTAATTAAGTCAAGGTGGTGTTATGAAATTCGTGGTAAGACCTAATCACATCATAAGTGTAGGAGGATACATAGTTGAAGTTGATTTCCCTTACAGAAACATAATCGTGGTTAATCCAACAGATGAACCCATAAAAATAGATGTTCCCATATTTTCTGAGGAGTGGATCGATGAGCATCGAAAATTAGGGCTTGAAATTACTCCTATAAAGGAAGAAGAAACTTTCTTGAGCACATTCAGGAGAGCAAAGGCTAAGCTTGAAAAACAAAGATCTAAGTAGATTTTAAAGCTTATTTTGATTTTATTTGATTCATTTAACAAGTTCAAATTTAAACCAATCAGCTCTATCTGCCATTTCCCCATCTAAAATATCCACACTTAACATAACATCCTTAGCACCTTCAAAAATGTTATATGGTATCTGTATAACCATTCTGTTGCCTTTACTTTCCACTTCTATATTTTCATTAATTTTAATGCTGTTTTTCGCCACTACTTCAGATACAGCCCTCTCATCTTTCACCTTTATGTCAATTCTTTCTACTTTTTCTCCCCTAAAGATACGCATATGGAATTTGTAGCTTGCATCCCTTTTTATTCTATTTTTTGTCTCCAGAACTATCCAGGCGTTTTTTTCATTGTAGGCAAGCCCTGTGGTGACTAAATTGTTTAGTGTAACATCCTTGAAAGATGCTTTGGGCATACCATCTTTAGCAAAAAAATCAGGCTTCTTGTCAGTTGGATATACTGTTATATCTGGATAAATCGCAAACAACTCATCTTTCCTTACGAAAGATTCCAAAATAGGATCCAACACAATTTTTTGAGAATTATACTCCCGTATAGCATATCCTTTTAAAAATTCCTCATTTCCAATAAGATGAAATATCATCCATTTGCCACTAAGCCCTAAAAGTTCTTGCGGAGGTAATAAATATCTTCCTGGTGCGAAAACCCATGGAAATGGCCAGTCAACTCCCTTATGTACCAAATAAGTGTATTTTTTGCATCTGTAATTCATTTTTGTGAGTGTATATTCCACAAAAGCATGTGTTGCCCAGTGATCAGGATGATCATCACCAGGGTCTGGGTATAATATAATCGTTGGTTTGAATTCATTGATTATTTCCTCTAAATTTTTATCAACATTCGCACCACAATATGGCGCATCTTTCTGATATGAAAATGGATATGGTGCATGATCCGCCCCATTTATACCGCGATGAAGTTTATCATAATCCCAGTTATTATCAAAAAGATACTGCAAGCCACCGTCTGGATAGCTTAGAAATGATATATTGCTACTGTTGAGTTCTAATCTTCTCATGGCATCTATAGTCTCAAAATGCCTTATAGTACCCATCTTTTGGAAATCTCGAGATTTAGTGGTTATGGTTTTTAAATAAAGCTCAACGTTTGTCTTGTAGCCATCACCATTGGTCATCAAAACAACTCGAACAGGAATATTGTTTTTTACAGCTCTTCTGATGATTCCAGCGCATCCTAATGCTTCGTCATCTGGATGGGGTGCTACAACCAAAATTCTATCATAGGGTCTAATATCAGGGATTTGGGGATATGAAAATCTATCTTCAGGATAACCTAAATATGCGTATGTAAAATAACCAGATAAAATGAAAATTATGGCTAAAATGGTAATTTTCCTGGATTTTCTTTTGTGCAACTCTAAAATACCAAAAAATATTAGGAAAATACCCAATAGAAGACCAATCAAAAATGGATATAGTATAATTATAACGCCGATTATTATCGCCACAAGGCCAACTAGTATTGAATAGATCTTGTTTTTCATATTATCTTTCCGAATTTAATTAAATAAATCGAATTCCACCTAAATCAATTAAAATTTAAGCCTATTCTTTAAAAATTTTTTGGTTTTTAGATTTTTATGTATATTTTCTTGTAATCTAAAAACCATCCTATGAGCATACAAACCAGAAGCATTAAAAAAGCTCCAGATGCAGCATAAATCAAACAAACCCTCGGTGGAATGATTAGATTCTCAAGAAATATTAGAAAAAAACTTATAATATACAAGAAGAGGGCATTCTTGCCCATTTTTTCAATTATTGAAATGTGAAAATTGAGCGATTCGTTTAGTATATAGAAAAAAAGAATAATATAGACGCAAAAACCTGTAGTCAGTAATATGTATGAGATGGAGACAAAATCTTTACTCACAGGAACAATGAACGAACTTAGAACTGCCAGAATCGTTAGGATGGTACCAGATAGCACTGATTTTTTCATAATTTCATTGAAATTGTCTTTTTTGAATAAACTGACCATGGTAGAAGCAAATATTAAAATAAAAGCCCACGAAATCGTCGCAAAGGGTCCCCCTAACCCTGATTTTATAAAAATCAAAATTAACCAATTTAAGCCTAACAGAATCCCAATCTGATAAGTAATTAAAAAAATAAAGGCCATCAATACTCTCAATCTGTTTTTGATGAACATGAATGCAAGGGAAAAAATTCCACAAGCTCCTAGCGTCTGAAGCACTCCCCAACCTGTTAAATTTTGTTGAATCATGATTATTTCCGCTAAAGCGCCGGATAAACCAATAATAAATATTAAAAAATTCCTTCTGACGAAGTGTAATATGGTGAGGGTTTTACCATGTAACAGCAAGCGTCTCTTGAAGGACAGTTCATAAGCAAATCCCATACCAAACAGAAACATGGGGACAACCAGATCAACGATGGTGAATCCGCTCCACCAGGCATGTTTTAAAAATGCTGGGACACTTTCATAATTTCCAAGCGCATTAAAGAGAACCATCAAAAAAATAGCTAACCCTCTAAAACTATCCAAGAAAGATAATCTTTTTCCTGCTGGATATTCTTTTATGATTTTGGGAGATTTCATAACATATCATAAATTCAACTCCATTCACATAAATTGTGGATATGCAGGGGATTGAAATCCTTTGCTGCACTTTTTCTCAATAACCAAAATTTAATATCAATGACTTCACAATATTCCACAATAACTTTATCTTGTGATTAAAATGAAGAAAGTTGCAATAACCATAAAAGCCATCAACAAACCTGGCGTCTTGCGGGATATTACAGATATGATGGCAAAATATGGAATAAATATCACCTATACACATCTTTTCATAGAAAAAGACCAATCAGCATTAATCTACATGGAACTTGAGGATGTTGTTGATATAAAACAACTTACCCGGAAACTTAATACTTTTGAAGCTGTAGCTGACATTAAAACACACCGTGCTCTTGATGAAATATATGGAAAAAGGATTATAATAATAGGAGGTGGAGCACAGGTTTCTCAAGTTGCCATGGGTGCAATAACAGAAGCAGATAGGCACAACATAAGGGGTGAGAGAATAAGTGTGGATACTATTCCTCTTGTTGGGGAGCTGGAGCTTGCAGAAGCTGTATCTGCTGTTGGAAGACTTCCAAGGGTTGGTGCACTCGTTTTAGCAGGGTCTCTTATGGGCGGCAAGATCTTAGAAGCTGTGGAGGAGATAAAAAAAGAACACGATGTTATTGTGATAAGTCTTAACATGCCTGGAGGTGTAACAGAAAAAGCAGATCTGGTGGTAACAGATCCGATACAAGCAGGAGTCATGGCTGTCATGGCAATTGCAGATACAGCGATCTTTGATATAAAAAAAGTTAAGGGTAAAAAATTTTAAATTGTTCAGCACATCTCTATTGCCCTAATCAGCCTATCTGCGGCTACTATTACGTCGGGATCCTTTATCTCTTTACTTTTTGTTACCACAAGTGCCATCTCAAGAACCCTCGGTACATCTTCAGTAGATAGAGTTTCAGCCATCTCAAGATATGTTTGTTTAGGCGGCGCTTCAGTTATTTTCACCTTCTTCTCTTCTAACGTTTCTAACATGATTTTACATGCGTTTACGACACTAGGATCGTCTGCTACTATCTTACATTTTTCCATTAATGCTTTAGCTCTCTCATCCATTTCCATTTTATCACCACATCATGATGATCATATCATCACAATATTATATGAACCTCAAAAGATATAATCTTTGATTATTCCAAGATTAAAAATTCGATATTAATGGGTGAGATTTATTTAAGTTATTTATTGACCGTGTTTATAATTTTAGGAGTTGTAGCTCTAATTGCAATAATAAACGAGTTCTTATCAGGAAACTTATGGAGCCAAGCAAAGCCACTTACAGAAGAGGATCTGAAGATTTGTGAGAGGATAGTAAGTGAGGGAAAAGGCTATCTCTTCTGTTTAAGTGAGCATTAAAGCACAAGAAATGCCCATGTCTTCCTTGCAAGAGGCTTGAGAATGCGAAATTGGAGTTTGGGTAATTCAAAAGGATATATACAACAAATGAATCAAACCAACGCTAAAATCAGATCAGTGAGATTGAAATAAAAGATCTTTTTGAAGATACAGGAATCATCTTTCACAAAACTCCATATACTCACATCTATCACATTTTTTTGTATTCGATGTCGGCTCTGGCATACGTCCATCATGAAAAATGGCACCCATATCATCCAACACATCAAAAAGCCTTTCTCTTAGCTTCGAATTTACAACAACTGGTCTTCTTTCACTTATTCGCAAATAATCCACAAATCCAACAAGAACCTCTGTATCAAATTCCTGCTCTATAAGAATAGCATAAGCAGCAATCTGAAGCGCATCGGATTCCCAAACACCTCTTATTGGGAATTTGCCTGCTTTTATTTCAATGGGATAATATACCCCATCTATTATCTCAATTTTGTCCACCCTACCCCTTAGATTAAGCTTTCGATCCTCTATTGGATATTCTAAAAGCGATGGTGGAAAGAGCATATCCGCAATTTCTGAACCAGTTTTTTCAGTCATTTGCAGTATATTTTTTATTTTTAAAGCCATGACACAGGATTCCAGTTTAAGTTCATCTTTTAATTTCTTGTATAGATCCTCAACTTCAGCAAAATCTATTTCTTCTATCTTACAACGTCTTTCAATTGTATTTTTCATAAAAGATGGGACTTTATCAAAAAGAGAACTATAAATCTCCTCAACTCCCAAATCTTTTTTTACTGACCAGAGATTTTGCTTGATAAGTTCTTGAAAGTCTCTTCTAATCTCATGAGTGAGTTTTCCAGCTATCATTTCAGGCGTTTTAATCTTTTCATTTTGTGTGTAACTTAAATACATCTTTAAAGGACAATACATATATTCTGAGATAGAAGAAACTTTGATCATAGTTTTTCACTCTTCCAAAACCCTGATAAATAAAGTTTTGTCCTTTACAACATCAAGTTTATCGATTTTTTTTACTGCTTCTCGAATATCCCTTTCTAATGCTTCATGTATCATCATAAAGATCGGTACTTCTTGTCCTTTCTTCCTTTCTTTCTGAGTTACAGACGCGATACTTATATTAAATTCACTTAATATACCAGATATTGCGTGCAGGACTCCCGGCTTGTCAATCACTGTAAATCTCATGTAATATTTTGATTTTATTTGCTTCATGTCTTTTATTCTTTTGACCTGTGTATACTTTGGCCCATATGCAACCGGTTTGTCCATGTTCTTTATGATGTCCAAACAATCGCTAACTACAGCACTTGATGTTGGCATCATCCCTGCACCCTGACCATACATCATCACAGGTCCTACCACGTCTCCAACTATGTATATTCCATTGAAAACATCGTTAACTGAGGCTAAAAGATGATCCTGCGGGATTAAAGTTGGATGCACCCTTACCTCGAGTTCTTCATCAACGATCCTTGAGATTGCAAGAAGTTTTATAACATAACCAAGCTCATCTTTTGCAAATTTTATGTCTTCTTTTGTGATTTTGCTTATACCCTCAACATGGAACTCATCTTGTTTTACATAAACGCCAAATCCCAGAACAGTTAGTATAATTAACTTTTGAGCTGTATCAAAACCTTCAATATCAAAAGTTGGATCCTGTTCTGCGTAACCCTTATCCTGGGCTTCACGTAATACATCATCAAAATCTCTATTCTCCTGGGTCATTTTGGTTAATATGTAATTTGCAGTACCGTTTATTATACCATAGATAGATTGAATGTGATTAGCAGCAAGACTTTCATTTAACGGGACAAGCAGAGGAATTCCACCGCCTACACTTGCCTCAAAACAGATCCTAACGTTGTTTTTTTTAGCATTTTTTATGATCTCATCCCAGTGTTTTGCAAGCAATGCCTTGTTTGCTGTAACTACGTGTTTTTTATTTTCCATAGCTCTTAAGATAAAGCTTCTTGCTGGTTCATAGCCTCCGATAAGCTCTATTACTATGTCTATTTCTGGATTCTCCAGAATGTCATCAACATCAGTTGATAGTATTTTAGGATCCACCTCAACTTTCCGGGGAGTTTTAATGTCAAGATCAACTATTTTTTTAAGCCTTATTTTTGCAGAAGCCTTTCCTTCAATCAAATCAAGATTTTGCTTTAAGGTAGCCACAACTCCAGTTCCTATTGTTCCAAAACCAATAAGTCCTAAGTTTATAACATCTTTCATTGTAACACTCCTTGTAATTTTATATATTCACCCAAAGATTCTCTCGTGGTTCCAACGACCAACCTATATCTTATTTTGTTACCAATAACCTTTTCTAATTTTCCTTTGGCAATTATCTCTTCACCTTCTCTTGCCTGTCCAGCGTAGGTATGAGTAAAAGATGCTATCTCGTCTACATCAACTTCAGGTCCTTCTATAATTTTGACATCCTCGACTTCATAAATCGCAGGGGTATCAAAGGCAGCTGTAGCATCAGATACCCTACATTCCATTACAGCGTTGCCCAAAGGCTCAAATTTTTTATCACCGTATTTTCCTGTAATCTCATTCCAATCCCTTGTTGCCAGTATGTCAAATAAAGTACCATCGATTATTCCTCTGTTGTTTTTACGCTCTTCATACCATCGAAATTCATCATAGCTTAAAGATGAATCTTTTATTCTCTTTTCATATAATTTTTTCCAATGGTCCTCACTTATGCTTTCAAATATTCCATTATCTTTAAGCTCTGCAAAGGCATTCATGGCTTTTCTGTGATTATCCAATCCAAAGATCACAAAATCTATATCTGAATTATCTGGATCATATAAACCTGGCAATATGGATCCTGAGATTCCCATTTTACCATAAGGGATTTTGGCATGATCATGAAAGGTTTCTGCTATTTTTACAACTTTTTTTAGTAATTTTTCATCTGAAGGATAATCCATTATCTCTTTTAGGCGTTTTTCAGGTCGCATAATTTCATTTATTTTATGGAGGGGAACTCCCATCATCTCAACATTCGTTACTTGGCAATAAAAAAGATAATCTGGAAATTTTTGCTTTAGGTAATGGTAAGCCTGTTTCGAATCCACTTTAGAATACCTGTTATTGTTCTTTGACCTCTCACCTTCTGGATCAGGGATGTATCTTAAAAATGATATTATTCTATCTTCGGGATGAAAATAAGAGGTCGTGGCAAAAAACATATCATCTTTTGTGTATAGGAAATCTCTGGGTCTTGTTTTCATGGGTTAATTTAATTGCAGGTAACATTATTAAATATGATAGTTTCAAGACTTATACCTGGTTGTGACTTAAAAAAGGGCATTAAAGATATAACACAAGAAAGCAATATAAAATCAGGAGTTATATTGTGCATAGTTGGAAGTTTGGAGTCAGCCACTTTGAGAATGTCCAATGGAGATACAAGAAGCTTTAACGGTCCATTTGAGATAGTATCTGCCGAAGGTACAATCTCAGAAGATGGAATCCATGTTCATATCTCGATTTCAGATGATAGAGGGGACGTATTCGGAGGACACATGCTTCATGGTTGTGTTGTACATACGACCGCTGAGATATGCATCATGAAAACGAATAAAGTCCTCAGGAGAGTTTTTGATCCAAAAACGGGATATAGGGAACTTTTAGTTGAAGATCTTGATGAATGAATTATAAGTGAGCATATGAAACATATCAATTTAGGGGACCACATACTATATGATGGAAGTCAGATTGAACCAATGTGGGCATTTAGACAATTAGGGATAAAAGAATCAAATATTGTAACATGGACAGGTCCCATGGAGATTAAACCTGAAAAAATCATAGATTATGAGGATGCAAGTCGCAAAATAAAAGCAGATAGAATGGTACATTTTATCATAGAACACTTCGACTGTCAGCCAGCTAATATCAGAATGTGTTATCATAGACAGAGGCTTTTTGTGATGATAACAAAGGAGGTATTGGAAGATTTTGGCATTAAAACCAAAAGAATCGGTGATGATTTGTATATTGATGGCAGAAAGCTCAGTGTTTCAATAGCAACATGTTCAACAAGCAGTATGAAAATACACTTTGGCATGAATCTAACAAGCAAGGGAACGCCTGAGGATGTTGCAACAATTGGTCTTTTTGAATGTGAGATGGACGATGAGAGAATTCATGAATTGGTCAACATAATATGCAAAAAATATATTGGTGAAGTTTCATCAATTGAAGAAGATATAGCGAAAACTAAGGTATTTTAGATAAAAATTAAATTTTAAAATCTTTTAAATAAGTTATAGTTAACCAAGTCTTTTAAATGAAATATCAAAAAAGAGGGTTAGAATGAAAGTGATAATAAACGGTATACATGCTGGTTTGAGATTTTCATCAGCTCACATGATTCCTAAACATGACTTTTGTGGAAGGATGCATGGTCATTCTTACCATGTTGATGTGGTGGTGGAAGGAGAAAGATCGGGAGAGTTTGGATTTGTAGTTGATTTTAAAAAAGTAAAAGATATTACACGTGATATTTGCTCTTCGTTGGATCATAGAGTTTTGATCCCATGTAAGAGCAATGAAATTACCTTTTTAGAGCACGATGATTCCATAGAATTTACAATAGAATCTAAAAAATACCAACTACCTTTGGAAGATTGCTGTCTACTGCCGCTTAAATCCACATCTGCAGAGGATATGGCAGAATATTTTGCAGAAGAGGTGTATAAATCACTAAAGAATGCAGGCAGTAAAATTTCAAGTATCCAGATATATGTAAATGAGGGAGTAGGACAAGGCGCCTCGTTTACAAAGACCGTGGATAATCGGTGATCAATTTATGGAAACTCGTATAAATGAGGTTTTCTCAAGTATTCAAGGTGAAGGCAGGTTAATTGGAAGAAGACAGATATTCATAAGATTTGCAGGATGTAACCTTAATTGTAATTATTGTGATACTCCACAAAGCAGAGATCCTCTATCAGGCGATAGATTTTCAGCAGATAAACTTTTTGAAGTTGTTAATGGACTTATTACCCCTGATTTTCACTCCGTATCCCTTACGGGTGGTGAACCACTCCTTCATGCTGAGTTCATAAGATCTTTTATAAAAAAATACCCTTTTGATTATCTGTTGGAGACGAATGGCTCCCTCCCAATGGAATTGAGCAAGATAGCCCGTTTAATCAAATATGCATCTTTAGATATAAAATTACCAGAACACAACTCAACCCCTAACTGGGATGATCTTTTCTGTCATGAGTTAGAATCCATAAACATATTAATAGATCATGCTGTAAGTACATATTGTAAGATGGTGATATTACCATCCACAACTCTTGAAACAGTGGGTTTTATAACATCGAAGATCAAAAAAGAGGTTTCAGATACCACGAGTATAAATATGGTGATCCAGCCTGCAGGTCCGCTTAATTACTGGATAAATAAAAATACCAAATTGTTTAGAATCTCTGAAAGGGTGGGAAGAGATTTAGATGTATTGGTAATACCACAAGTTCATAGGTTCTTAGGGATGAGATGATGGAGGTTAGCAGATGGAAATGGAAACAAAATTTACAGTACATGACGCCATGATATCAAGTGTAATAACAGTAGATCCAAAAAGCAGTGTGGCAGAGGCAGCCTATTTGATGACCAAAAACAAGGTCGGCAGTCTCATAGTAAAAAGCAACTCTGAACCTGAGGGAATAATCACAGAAAGTGATATCATAAGCAAGGTCGTATCAAAGGATATAAAAGCAAGCAAGATAACAATTGAAGAAGTCATGACCAAAAATCTCATAACCATCGATCCTGGCAGAGATCTAAACGAAGCTGCCAGATTGATGGCAAAGATGCATATAAGAAGGCTACCTGTGGTAAAGGACGGGATTCTTGTGGGCATATTAACTTCTACAGATGTTATGACAGTTTCCCCTGAATTAACTGAAATTCTTGTTGAAAATGCAAGGATGGGGACTCCTATGGAATACTCTATTCCCGAAAAACCAATGCCTGGAGTTTGTGAGATATGCGGGACTTTTGCTGAATATTTAGATGAAGTTGATGGGAAATTCGTGTGTGAGGAATGTAAAGAAGAGTTAAAAGGTGAGTAATGTGAGCAATGTAGGAGAGGTTATGACACCAACTCCTGTTTCTGTTTCTGCTGATACATATGCAACCAAAGTAAGATCCATCTTTAGGGATGAGAGGTTTAGATGCATCCCTGTAGTTTCTGACGGTCATCTTGAAGGAATAATAACCCGTGGGGATATAATGGATATCTCTTCAACCAAATCAAACATAGATGCTAGAGGACTTATGGAGCATCCTAAGGTTATTGCAACACCTGATATGAATATAGAAGAAGTTGCCAAAAAATTAATAAATGCAGATACAGTGCAAGCACCAGTTGTAAAATCTACCGAAGATATGCATCTTGTCGGGATAATAAGTGTGGTGGATATCCTTGAGGAGTTATTGAAAGAAGGTGCGGAACCTAAAAATGACACTGTAGATGAGGTAGCAACAAAGGACGTTGTAACATGTAATTATGATGATCCTATATCAAAGGTTTGGAATAAGATGGACGATACTGGATTTTCCGGGCTTCCTGTCATGAAAAATGGGAAGCTAATCGGCATAATAACAAGAAAGGATATCATAAATTCAGGGCATGTTAGGATAATCAAAGAATCTCATGAAGTCAAAAGAGCCATTAAAGTCGAGAAGATCATGAAGACCCCGCCTATTGTTGTTACTCCCAACACGAAGATCAAAGAAGCTGCAGAGTTGATGATCAAGTATGATATTGGACGATTGCCTGTGGTTGAAAAGCCGATGTACATCAGAAAAGAGCCAAAAAGAGCAAGAGAAGCATATCTAATTGGGATAGTAGCAAGAGAGGACATTCTGGGGTCGTATTTAAATTGATTTTCAAAAATCACCATCAATTAGACCCAAATCATATTCTAATTTTCGAATTTTTAGACTTGACTGTAGGTTTGTTTTTTAAAGAGGTGTATCAATGAGAAGAAGAGAAACCATAAATATAGTAAAATCTATGGATAGAGGTCCAGTAGAGTTTGAGACACACGCTTCAGAACACGATGGAGATGTGATGAGCATTGCCAAGAGGCAAGTGGTCACAATACCTCAAAGTGCCACTATAAAGGAAGCTGCCCAGATAATGGTGAAGAACAAATTTAGAAGACTCCCTATTACAGACCCAGGAACAGGAAAACTTCTTGGAATTGTAACATCCATGGATGTACTTGATTTTTTAGGCGGCGGTGATAAGTACAAAATTTTAGAAGAAAAATATCATGGAAACTTTTTAGCTGCTGTAAACGAATCTGTAAAGAAGATAATGACGAGAAATGTTGAATTTCTAAGTATTAAAGATTCTATAAGTGATGCGATTTTTAAGATGAAAGAAAAGGGAATAGGTGCCCTCCCTGTATTGGATCATAACCAAAAGGTTGCGGGAATAGTATCAGAAAGAGATTTCGTCCTGCTTCTGGCTGGAGTCCTAACAGATGAGATTGTTGAGGAATTTATGACGAAAGAAGTTATAACTACTACTCCAGGAACCAAAATAGAGGATGCATCGAAAATAATGGTAAGAAATAAGTTAAGAAGAATTCCTGTGGTGGGAGAAGACAGGAAAACTCCTCGTCCAGAGCTGAATGATAAAATCGTTGGTATTGTAACTGCAACAGATATATTAAAATTTTTAGGTGAAAGCAAGATATTTGATAAGCTAATTACAAACAAGGCAGAGGAAGTCTTAAACACGAGAATTTCGGAAATAATGACAAAAGACACGATCACAACAACCGCTCTTACAAGATTGGGTCAAATATGTGAAATTATGGAAAAAAAAGGTATTGGAGGCTTACCTGTAGTTGAAAACAATGATTTAATCGGTATAATAACAGAAAGAGATATTCTAAAAGCCATAAGCAGATGAAAGTCCATTACTGGTGATGAAAAAATGAAAGTAAAAGATGTTATGAGTGACGAGGTGGTTGTAATAGGGGAGAGGGAGCATGCAGAATATGCAAGAAATCTCATGCTTAAACATGGTTTTAGTAGAATTGTGGTTATTAATGAGGATGGAAATCCAATTGGAATAGTTACAGAAAAAGATATTACAAGAAAATTGAGAGAGAATGAACCTGCATGGAGAAGAAGACCAATAGATAAAATCTCAATTGGAAGAATAATGAGTAAAAATCTAATAACAATAGACGCGGATGGAGAGCTTAAAGATGCTGCGGAAATCATGATAAAAAATAACATAAGTTGCCTTCCGGTTGTTGACAATGAAGGTTTAGCAGGAATAGTCACAAAAACAGATCTTATAAGATTCTACAGTGAAAAATTCCAAGGTAGATGGAAAGTAGCAGATCTTATGACTCCCGATGTTGTAACTGTGGGTGAAAATCACACCATAGCACATGTTATAAGCCTCATGGAAGAAAATGAGATAGGTAGAATCGTTGTAATACGCAATGGTGAGCCTGTTGGTATCATAACATCAACAAATATTTCTTTTGCCCATGTTGAGGATCCAAAAACAGGTGTAAGTGTGGAAAAGATCTGCTTTATTCGAAAAGTCGATGGAAAGGATAAGAAAAATTTTAGATTAATTTCAATGCTAACAGCTGGAGATATAATGACAGATAAGCTTATTACTATCGGAAAAGATGAAGATTCTGCAGTCGCTGCAAAGATAATGTTTAATGAGGATGTAGGCGGTATCCCTGTTGTCGAGGATGGTTTACTCGTTGGAATAATTACAAAAACAGACATAATCAAGGGTATCCAATAACAGATATCCACGCTTCAATATCAAGAAAACGTTGCGACCATCTGTATTAGGTTCTTTTTGATATTAAATTCGAATGGAGGGATGAGTATGCAGATAAAATATATAATGACACCAGAAGTAGTTGTAATAGATAAGGATCAGAACATTTGTGATGCGCTGAAACTTATGAAAAAACATAAAATCTCAAGATTACCTGTTATAAACACAAACAATGAACATATAAAAGAACTTGTAGGAATTGTAACAGAAAAGAACATAGCCCTTAGATTGGGTTCATCACGATATGGAAATTTAGCACCATCTCATTTCCATGTTTCAACCGTCATGAGCACAGATCTAGTTACCGCGGAGAGTACTAAACATATAGGAGCTACAGCAAAACTCATGCTTGATAATAAAATCGGCGGAATACCTGTTGTAGACGACTATACAATAGTTGGTATAGTCACAAAAACCGATTTCATTGAGATATGCAAAGGAGAACCCTTCCAGAAAATGCTTGTGGGAGATAGAATGACCCCTGATGTAATAACAGTAGCTCCATATGATAGACTTGTACATGCAAGAAGGCTCCTAATAGATGAAGGCATTGGGAGACTACCTGTTGTTGAGGAGGGAAAACTCGAAGGAATTATAACTGCTAAGGACATTGCAAGATCAATGGTATCCTTCAGAAAAATCGTTCCAGACAGGTACAAACCTGCGAGAATAAGAAATCTCCTCGTGAGAGATGTCATGAGACAGAATGTAAAAACGATTAAAACAGATGCTAACATAGCTGAAGCCTCTCAGATGATGTTAAAGCATGGCTTTAGTGGAATGCCTGTCTTGGATCATGAAAATAAACTTGTTGGTATAATCACAAAAACAGATCTTATAAAACTCGTTGTGGAATTGGAGGAGGCTTTTTGAATTTTTCCTGAAATTATATGTCCAAAGTGCAGCATAAAAATGAATATAAATTGGAAAAGAAGAAATTCTCTTACGAATTTTTTTTATGGGTGTCCTTCCTGTGGATTTGAAGCAGAAATTTCTGTGAGAGATTTTATAGGCAAAAAGCTTCAAAAAATCCTTAAGGTCAGAGCATCTAAGCTTAATGAGGCAGTAAAAAGAGGAACCATAAAATTTCATGAGGTCTATGGATCTCCTGCCCTACAATTTAAAAAAGATGTAGGAAATATAGAATCGGGTACTTTTATTTATTTTGGAGAGAAAATTGAGGTCATTCGTGGATTTCCAAAAATAAGAAGGACATTGATACTTTCTCCAACTTTAAAAACCCATTTTGAAGATGAAGTTGCTGTTGAAGAGAAGATGAACGGTTATAATGTACGTATAGCATCAATAGATGGCAGAATAATTGCATTGACAAGAGGAGGGTACATATGTCCATACACCACAAAAAAGGCTCTTGAACTTTTGGATCCGGATGATTTTTTCAAGGAAAATCCAGGTCTTGTGATCTGCGGTGAGATGGTAGGCACAGATAACCCCCATGTATCCCATTACTATGAAGAAATTGGGCAGTTAGGATTTAGGATATTCGATCTTAGAGAGAAGACATCTAATCGTCCGTTTGCAATAAAAAAGAAGATAAAGATACTTGAAAAATACGATCTTCCTCCAGTGAGACTTTTTGGGATCTATGATCTTGATGAGGCACCTGAGAGAATAAAGGAAATAGTAAAAAAACTTGGAGATACAGGAAGAGAGGGTGTTGTAATAAAGGATCCAAAAATGGAGATCCCTCCTCTAAAATACACATCATCACAGGCGCATGCTAAAGAACTTAAATATGCTTTTACATTTCCATTTGATTTTGGAAGGGATTTTTTCTTTAGCAGAGTGATAAGGGAAGGATTTCAAGCATTTGAGTTCTCAGAATCAGATGATAAGCTTCAAGAAAGGGCACATAGGCTCGGAGAGTCAATTTTATACCCAATGGTTAAGATCATAAAATATGTGTCAGAGGGAAACGTAGCTGGAGAAGATATGGTAATTGATGTTGAGGATTACAGCGAGGCGCAGGAGTTCATCCAGCATCTTCGTGATCTTGGAATATCTGCAACAATAACAAAGTTTGAGGATGGTAAGGCATACATAAGAAGGATACATCATTCAACAACAGATAAAATCACAAATTATCTTAGGGGTGGCCTGTACTGACAACGAAAAAAGGTAAAAAAATAGGATTTTCAGATCGAACCTTTGAGAAAGGTTCACGAAAAAGCAGAAAAATAGGATTTTTAGGTCCTGTGGGAACATTTACAGAGGAAGCTGCGTCTAAACTTAAAGGGAAGCTTATAGCATTTGATTCCATAATTGAGGTTTTAGACGCAGTGCAGGACAAAAAGGTTGATATTGGAGTTGTTCCCATTGAAAATTCAATAGAAGGATCTGTTGGGGCAACGCTGGATCTTCTTTCGCACAACTACAACCTATGCATAAAAAAAGAGATCATACTGCCTATACACCACAATCTTCTTGTGAAGAAAGGTACAAAAATAAAAGACATAAAGTGTATCTACTCCCATATGCAGGCACTTGCACAATGCAGAAGATTCATCGAAAAATTCAATGTTAAAACCTATGCAACATCGAGTACAGCAGCGGCAGCAGAGACGATCTTAGGCAGAGAAAATGCAGCTGCAATTGGAACAAAAAAAGCTGCGAAAATCTATGGACTTGAAATTGCAGCTTCAGATATCCAAGATTACAAGAACAACCTAACAAGGTTTGTCGTGTTGGGTGATCATGACCATTCTATAACAGGTAGTGATAAAACGTCCATAGTATTCTCCTTAGTTGAGGATAGACCTGGTGGTCTTTATGAAATCCTCGGAGAGTTTGCAAAAAGGGACGTAAATCTAACCAAGATCGAATCTAGACCATCAAAGGAAAAATTAGGAAGTTACATATTTTTTGTTGATTTTGAAGGTCACAGGATGAACAGAAAAATTAGAGATATTTTAAATATCATTAGATCTAAAACCCCATTTGTAAAGATCTTAGGTTCATATCCAATTGGAGGAGATGATGAGAATAATCCCTGAGAGAGAAAAACTTATAAAAATCTTAAAAGAGCTTGATAGAAAGTATAACGAAGGTAAAATATCAAATAAAGATTATAAAAGACAGAAGAGGGAATACACCCAAGAGCTTGAGAGACTTGAGGTTGTAGAAAGGGTTAGGATGCTTCAGGGAAAAGGAACAGCTGAAAAACCCTTGGAATACTGGATGGATAAAAGAGAGGTAGTTGAGGATAAAAAAGAGCAACAAGAACTTATTAAAAAATATATAACAACAGATAATGCTGAGAAGACAAGTGATACGGGAATACCCAAAGGCACAATATTTGCGGCTGTTTTTTTGGTTGTTGCATTTTTGATAGGTGCTGTATTAGGCACAATCACAATACCTCCTGAGGTACCTAATACTCCTTTAGTTGTAAATGAAAGTGCATTTTCAGATTTAAACAACACAACGACCAAATATGAGTCATACGAAACATCAACGAGCAATTTAAACTTTGAAACAGAACCAACACCACAGCCAACGCCAACACCAGAACCAACTCCAGAACCAACACCACAGCCAACGCCAACACCAGAACCAAGTCCACCAGCTAATCCAGCAGGATAGCAACAAACATCTCTTTTTTATTTAGAGGTCATCCCAAAAGATATATATTTCTCCCTACCATTTAAACCTATGCCGTTCAAAGAGATAGATAACAAGCTTTGGGAGAAGATAGAACCCTATTTACCACCTCAAAAACCTATAACAGGTAGGCCAAGAGCAGATTTGAGGAAGACATTCAATGGTATTTTATATGTCCTTTACAGTGGCTGTAGATGGGAGGAGGTTCCAGAGAAGTACGGAGCCAAGTCAACCGTTCACAGATTACATCTTAAACTGGCCAGAGAAGGCGTATACAGTAAAATATCCGAGATTCTACTATCCGATGGCTATTATACGGGAAAAATAAATTTAGAAAAGTGTTTAATAGACACCAAAGACATACTTGCTAAAAAAGGGGCAAAATAGGCTTTGATGGGAATAAAAAGGTAAAAGGAGTCAAGATTAGTGCTTTAACTGATATCAATGGTCATCCTTTATCTGTGGTGGTGGCTCCAGCGAACATACACGATTCAAAACTTTATCTACCCACCATAG
>CAZLGO010000012.1:15452-27129 GCA_964559295.1 uncultured Methanobacteriaceae archaeon | reverse complement strand
ACATAAAACTTGCTAAACCAAACCGAAAAACTTAGGTTTTTCAAAATTCTCTAAACTAATTTTTTGAAAAAATTTCTTTTTTATTTTAAGTCTCCAAATAATAATATTCCCCCAGTTCCTTTTGCCTGCGATCCAAGTAGCTCCCATACTTATTAACACGTGGTCTCCTACTTTCCTTGTCTCTTCTGAAGGTTATTCCAACATCAGATAAGAACCTGTTCATAGAAGATCGCAAATCCATTGGTTTTGTGGCATACCCCTTAAAACCTGGTTTTCCATAAAAGACCATTGCACGATCGGATATGTAATCTATAAAAACAATATCATGGTCAATTATAATGGCTGCAGCATCTCGGCTTTCTATGATTCTTTTTATTGTTCTTGCTGTTATAAGTCTCTGTTCAACATCTAAAAAGGCTGTTGGTTCATCAAAAAGATAGACATCAGCATCTTTTGCCAAGTTTGTTGCAATTGCAAGCCGCTGGAGTTCTCCACCGCTTAGGTCCTGAACTTTTTTATCCAAGATCCAATCAAGTGAAAACGGCTTTATAATCTCTGAATCAAAAATACTTGTACCATAATCAGACGTTGTGTTCATGAGAAGCTCTTCTGCAGTTCCCTCAAACTTGGATGATAAGTACTGTGGTTTGTAGGCTACTTTCACCTTCTTTTTGATTTTCCCCCTATCTGGCTTTATAACACCTGCAAGCATCTTAGCAAAAGTTGTTTTTCCAATACCATTTGGACCAAATGCTGTTATGATCTCGTTGTGTTGAATTTCCCCTTCCTCAACCTCAAGTGAAAATCCATCGTACGACTTTGCAAGTGAAGAGTAAGTTGCAAGGACTTCTCCTTCAGTTATTTGGGTTGGAGGTTTTACCTCAAATACTATGGACCGTTTTCTAAACCTAATGTTCTCCTCTTTTAAAAATCCACCAAGGTATGTGTTTATCCCGACCCTCACACCCCTTATATGGGATACAACACCATATGCTCCAGGATGACCGTACAAAATGTGTACATAGTCTGATATGGCATCCAAAGCAGCCAGATCATGTTCTATAACCATTACAGATTTCCCTTCAGATGCAAGTTCCCTTATAATCCCAACAGCATTTAACCTCTGCCTTACATCAAGCCAGGATGTTGGCTCATCAAAATAATAAAAATCAGCTTCTCTCAAAATAGCTGCTGCAATTGCAACTCGCTGAAGTTCCCCACCCCCTAAATTTGAAATTTCCCTATCTAATATGGATCCTATCTTGAGGGTTTCTGACACATCCTCCATCTTGTTCCTATCATCAACTCGCTCTAAAAGCTCTCGAACCTCTCCTTTTATAAACTTAGGTAAAAGATTTACCACTTGTGGTTTGTGCACAACTTTTATGTCTCCTGTGGATAGTCTCTTAAAATACAGTTGAAGTTGTGAACCCCTAAAAAAATCTATTATCTCATCCCAAAAAACATCCTCATCATATCTTCCAAGATTTGGTTTTAACTCGCCTGAGAGGATCCTTACTACAGTAGACTTTCCTATCCCATTTGGTCCTAAAATCCCTACAACAGAACCTTCCATTATGGTTGGAAGTCCAAAAAGCTCGAACATGTTCTGACCGTATCTATGGATAGGCTCTTCAAGGGCTTCCGGAAGATTTATGATGTAAATAGCATCAAAAGGGCACCTTTTTGTACATATTCCGCATCCCGAACATAATTCTTCAGATATAACTGGTTTTTTTGTATCCTTATCAATCACAATGGTCTCTTCGTCCATTCTAACGCCTGAACAATATTCTATACAAACGTAGTTACATTTTTTTGGCTGACATCTGTCATGATCTAGGATGGCTATTCTTGTCAACTATATCACCAAAAGAATACAAGAAAATGAAATAAGGTTAGCAGTATTTAAATTTATCGATTTTTTTCAGGATTTTGATGGTATTTTACTTATTATTTGCTATAGATCCTTTGAGAGTAATATCGTGAGTAATATCTGTTGTACGGATATGTGATTTGCCGTCTAAAATCTTCTCTAAAAGCTTTCCGGTGTATGTTCCGCTTAATGCAACTTCTTCTGGTGCACCTTCTGCAACAACAAATCCTCCATCATCTCCTCCCTCAGGACCTAAATCTATGATATGATCCGCTGTTTTTATGACATCAGGGTTGTGTTCTATCACAACTACAGTATTTCCAGCTTCTGTGAATCTTCCCAAAACATTGAGCAGTTTTTTTATATCTGCGAAGTGAAGCCCAGTGGTTGGTTCATCAAGAATGTAGAGGGTCTTACCAGTACTTTGACGGCTTAACTCCTTTGAAAGTTTCACCCGTTGAGCCTCCCCGCCAGAAAGGGTAGTTGCAGGCTGTCCAAGCTTTATATACCCCAAACCAACGTCATCGAGGGTTTGAAGCTTTTTTTTGATGCGTGGAATGTTCTCAAAAAATCTAAGTGCTTCTTCAGCCGTCATGTCAAGTACATCAGCAATGTTTTTGCCTTTGTATCTTATATCAAGTGTCTCTTTGTTGTACCTCTTTCCTTTACAGACTTCACAAGGGACATAAACGTCTGCTAAAAAGTGCATCTCAATTTTTAGTATCCCATCTCCACTGCAGGCTTCGCATCTTCCTCCCTTCACATTAAAGCTGAATCTTCCAGGTTTATAACCTCTTTTTTTCGAGGCTGGGGTCTGAGAAAAAAGTTCCCTTATGTATGTAAAAACTCCGGTGTAAGTGGCTGGATTTGACCTTGGAGTACGTCCTATCGGTGATTGATCAATTATAATCACTTTATCAAGTTTATCAGCACCCAAAATGTCATCGTGCTTTCCAGCAAGCATGTGTTTTTTGAGAAGTTTCTGATAAAGCCCCTTGTACAACACATCATTTATAAGTGTGCTTTTTCCAGAACCTGATACTCCTGTTATGCATGTTAAAATCCCAAGTGGAATTCTAACGTCTATATTCTTAAGATTATTTTGTTTTGCACCTTTTATCTTGATGAATCCCTTTGGCTTTCTACGATTTTTTGGAATTGGGATGGTTTTTCTTTTTGATAGATATCTCCCTGTTATGGATCTTGGGTTTTCGGCTATCTCGCCTGGTGTTCCTGTTGCTATTATCTCTCCTCCATGATCACCAGCTCCAGGACCCATGTCTATTACGTGATCGGCAGATAATATGGTCTCCTCATCATGTTCCACAACAACAAGGGTGTTTCCAATATCTCTTAGTCTCTGTAAAGTCCTTATAAGTCTGATGTTATCCCTTTGATGAAGTCCAATACTTGGTTCATCGAGAATGTAGAGTACACCAACTAATCCAGAACCTATCTGGGTCGCAAGGCGAATTCTCTGGGCTTCTCCACCAGAAAGTGTGCCAGATGACCTATCAAGTGTAATGTAATCCAGCCCAACATTTACTAAAAATTTCAGCCTGTTTTTTATCTCCTTTAGGATCTCCTTCGCAATGAATTGTTCCCTCTCAGGTAACCTAAGATCTTCAAAAAACTTAGTTGCATCCTTTATGGACATTTTGGTAATTTCTGATATGGAAATTCCGCCAACGGTAACAGATCTGCTCTCTGGACGAAGTCTTGTCCCCCCACATGCAGGACACTTCTTATCGCTCATAAACTGTCCAATGTAACTTCTCATGTAGTTTGACTTGGTGTTCATGTAAATGCGTTCCATCCTTCTTATAACACCCTCAAATCTTCTCTTTACCCTGTAAATTCTATTTCTACGTCTGAATGTAAACTCAACCCTATCTTGCGAGCCGTATAAGATTATATTCTGATGTGCTTTATCCAGCTTCTTAAAGGACGTATCCATGCTAAATCCATAGTGCTTTGAAAGTGCACGAAGCATCTGATTGTAGTAGTTATCTTTCTTTTTAGATTTGCTCCAGGGTAGAATTGCCCCCTCATTTAATGATTTTTCAGGATCTGGTACCACAAGCTCTGGATCTATTTCCAGTTTTGTGCCAAGACCATGGCATTCTGGGCATGCACCATGGGGACTGTTGAAAGAAAACGTTCTGGGGCTTATCTCCTCAAAGTCTATACCACAATCTATACATGCAAAATGTTCGCTGAATGCTTTCTCTTTTCCTTCGTCATAAGATACGATAATAACTCCATCTCCAAGTTCAAGAGCAGTTTCTACGGAATCTACAAGTCTTCTTTTAAAATCAACATCACTTCTTATTATTAGTCTATCTACAACAACCTCTATGGTGTGTTTTTTGTTTTTGTCAAGATCGAAATCTGAATCAAGATTGAATATCTCACCATCCACCCTTACTCTTAAAAATCCCTTCTTTTGCAGATCTTCGAATATCTTCTGGTGTTCTCCTTTTCTATCCTTTACAACCGGGGCTAAGATTTTTATCTTTGTGCCCTCATCTTCCTTTAGTATACGATCCACTATCTGTCCTGCTGTTTGCTGTGATATTTCCTTTCCGCAACTGTAACAATGGGGGATCCCGACTCTTGCAAAAAGAAGTCTTAGATAATCATATATCTCTGTCACAGTACCAACTGTGGATCTTGGGTTCATCTTTGCAGCCTTCTGGTCGATTGATATTGCAGGTGAGAGTCCCTCTATGTAATCAACCTCTGGCTTTTTCATCTGTCCTAAAAATTGTCTTGCATAAGCTGAAAGAGATTCTACATACCTACGTTGCCCTTCAGCATAAATTGTATCGAATGCAAGGGATGATTTCCCAGAACCACTTATTCCCGTAATTACAACAAACTTATCTCTGGGTATTACGACGTCTATGTTTTTAAGGTTGTGTTCACGGGCGCCTTTTATTATTATGTTTTCCTTTTTTGTGCTTTCTATCATAAAACTCCCTTTAGGGTTAAAATTTGATCTCTTATTTTGGCAGCCTTCTCGAAATCAAGTTTTGATGCTGCATTTTCCATTTCATATTTTAAATCGTCTATTAGAAGGCGTAACTCATCTTTGGGAATATTCTTTAGATCATCTTCCATTTTTATGCTATCTTTTTTCTTTTTTATAGATCTTACGACCGTCCTTGGAGTTATGCCATGCTCCCTGTTGTAGGCTATCTGAAGCTTTCTTCTTTTGTTTGTTAAGCTAACAGCAGATCTTACAGATTCTGTAATCTCATCAGCATAGATTATGACTTGGCCCCTCACATTTCTCGATGCTCGTCCTATAGTTTGAATGAGAGATGTTTCGGACCTTAAAAAACCTTCCTTATCTGCATCGAGGATTCCAACGAGGGATACTTCAGGTAGATCTAAACCTTCCCTTAGAAGATTTACCCCAATCAGACAATCATAATCCCCTCTTCTCAACTCGTCGATAATATCAACTCTATCAAGGGTATCGATTTCTGAGTGAAGATATCGCACCCTTACTCCAAGTTTTGCATAGTAATCTGTGAGATCTTCTGCCATCCTCTTGGTTAGGGTTGTAATAAGAACTCTTTCGTTTTGTTTTACCCTCTCTCTCACCCGCCCCAAGAGATCGTCCACCTGTCCCTTAACAGGTCTTATTATGACTTCTGGATCAACAAGTCCTGTGGGTCTTATGATCTGTTCCACTATGTTCTGGCTTTTTTTGAGTTCATAAGGTCCTGGGGTGGCAGATACATATATTACTTGATTTTGAAGGCTTTCAAATTCTTCAAAAGTAAGAGGACGGTTTTCATATGCAGATGGAAGCCTGAAACCATATTTTACAAGAGAATCTTTGCGGGCTCGATCTCCTGCATACATCCCTCTTATCTGAGGTACTGTAACATGGGATTCATCAATTATAGTCAAGTAATCGTCTGGAAAGTACTTTATAAGAGTATAGGGCATGCTCCCCCACTTTCTCCCACTTAAATGAAGTGAGTAGTTTTCAATGCCTGGACAATAGCCCATTTCCTCGATCATCTCAATGTCAAATCTGGTTCGCTGCTCAAGCCGCTGCGCTTCAAGTAACTTTCCTTGAGATCTGAAAAAATTAAGTCTATCTTCTAATTCTTCTTCAATAGCTTTTATACCTCTTTTCAGTTTATATTTTGGTGTTACAAAGTGTGTTGCTGGGAATATGGTTACACGATCAAGTTTTTGAATTACCTTTCCCTTTAGGGGATCTATTATGGAAATTCCATCTATCTCGTCTCCAAAAAGTTCCAATCTTATTACTGAGGTTCCGTGAATTGGAAATATCTCAACAACATCTCCTCTTACCCTGAATCTGCCTCTTGTAAAATCGATGTCATTTCGATCATAGTGTATATGGATCAGCTTTGAGATTATCTTCTCTCTTTCTTTTGTATCGCCAACCTTCAAAGATAAGATAAGATCTCCATAATCTTCAGGAGATCCAAGTCCGTATATACATGATACACTTGCTACAACTATAACATCATCTCTTGATAATAAAGACTGAGTTGTTGAATGCCTCATTCGGTCTATTTCATCATTTATGGATGTTTCCTTGTCTATGTAAGTATCTGTTTGTGGGATGTATGCTTCTGGCTGATAGTAGTCATAATAACTCACAAAGTACTCCACCGCATTTTTTGGGAAAAATTCCTTGAATTCCTCATAAAGCTGTGCAGCAAGTGTCTTGTTGTGTGATATAACAAGTGTTGGTTTTTGAACCTTTTCAATCACGTTTGCTATGGTAAAGGTCTTTCCTGATCCTGTAATCCCAAGAAGTGTCTGGTGCTTTAAACCTTTATTTAGACCATCAACAAGTGATTTTATAGCCTTCGGCTGATCTCCCAGCGGTTTGTAATTTGATACAAGTTCAAATCCTGACATTTTAATTCACTCTTGTGATATAACGAGTAATTCTATATACTTCCTAACACATAAAAATATCTGTCATGGAGAAAAACCCCATAAAATTTTTACAGAAGATAGGTGTGGATACAAGATTCATAAGCATTCAGGATGAATGCATCTTTATAAACAATCTTAGATTCTCAAGATTTTCAAGAAAAAGAGAAGAGATCTTCGAGAATAGATTTCCTCATATAAAGGTTGTAAGATCGAAGATCTTCCAGAGAATCTGTGGGAGGGTATCAAGGATTTTAAAAAAATCTCTTCATCCAAAAGAGAAGGTTTTTTTGGTTGATGGTACATCTTATTCTGATTTTGCGCTTTGTGTTGTTTTAGAACCCTACACAAGAAAATATGGCATTGAGATTATTTACGGTGATGATATAGTGGATTCAAAAGATGTTGGTGCTGATTGCGTTGCACTGCCCCTTACTTTGGATGATGAGGTGGAAAATATTCTGAATTTGATGTTAAATGGCGGAAAAATTGAACTTTTAAGTTCAAAGAAAGAATACGGTGGTATAAGGCTTATTTATCCTCTTATAAATGTTCCTCGATCTTGGATCTTCTCATGGCTTGGGAAAGAGGATAAAGAATATGCGTCGCCACAAAACCAAAGCACAGCTTTATTAAAATTTTTAGAGGAGTTTATCCCAGATGTTCGGGAGAATATGTTTAAGTCTGGGTTATTTGTGTCTGGTGAGGATCAATAAAATAATTACTTAGGTGGCAGAAGTCTGACTCATTAGCATTTTATACTTAAAAAATGTTCAAAGCCTGTAATTTTTGATTTAGCGTGTGGTGTGGTACTATCAAAATAGATTTTTCAACAGCTTTCAAATCTTTGATATTTATTCCGCCCCAAACTACCAAAACAGCTTTTGGATTCTTTTCATCTTCAAAACAATCCTTGAAGTCTGAAAAATACCCTAAAACCTTATAAACACTGTCTAAAATATAATTTTTATCGACAGTGCGTTTGATTTCGATGATCAGATAAAATCTTGTGTTTTTGTATTCAATTTCTAAGATTATATCTGGAAGTCTTGAGCTGAATCCTAAATCGTAACATTTGAGAATTTTCTTATATTCACTACTATTTCTAAATTCCACAGGCACCTGTTGATAAAAAACGCGAATTATCTTATCCTCATTAGTATACTGTGCAATATATTCCTTCCCAGGTATTAAAAGACCAAATTCTAAATCTCCTTCCTCATCTTCAAAATTTTCCAATATTTTAAACAAAACAAAAATTTCAAATAATTTATCATCATTTAATGGTTCTAAAATTTGTTTTTCAATCAATTCTTTAAGTGTTTCCTGATCCTCGGTGATAAAAATTTTTTTATAGGAATTATAGCATTCTACAACCTTTTCATATAATCTATTTTTGTGATTTTTTGCTCTTTGTACAGTTTTAGGTCGTATTATCCTTGGAATACTGATGTTTTGGAAATAAATATGTTTTAGAGCCTTTCTTACTTCAAAATATCTTTTAATTATTATTTCTTGCCAATTTTTGGATACCTCTTTCTCAAGAATCTCATCAGAAATTTCAGGTAAAAAACCTGTATGCTCACTTAATTTGCGTATTTTCCAAAGAATAAACTTCAAAAGCTGATTTTCTGGTAGATCATACATTTTTAATGCTGGTTTACATATAAAAAGACTTGGATCATTGTATCCTCTTCCAAATCTTTCTTTGAATGTCAAACTCCAATCTATTCCTCCACGAATACCTCCTCTGGATTCGATAACTTCTTTTTGAGTAGAATGAGACAAATTACGCATTATTTGTGGGAGGATATCTACCAACTCTCCAACCTCTGCACTTAGTGGAAAATGGGCTTTTTTTAGGATGTCTTGTTCTTCAAGTGTTAAACCGGTCAGTTTTTCAATTGAATACTCCAGATCTGGCAAAGCTTCCCTGAAAAGGTAACGCCAGAGATTAGGTTTGAGGTAATCTAAAACATGATTCCTATCTTCTTTGCCCCAGCAATCATTTGAATCCATATCATTCACTTTGTGATTTTTCCAGTTCGATGCCCGAAATCTCTTCTAATCTTCTTTTTATTTCAACATTATCTTCAAAGGTGCTTTTGAGAATATTCCAAATTTTACGAATTTTAGAATCCTCTAATCCTTCAAATTGGGGCAAAATGTAGGATATAACAGCATCTTCAATAACATGATCTTTGTTTCCTATTTTCTCCCTTTCTTTTACATATTCTGCGATGTCTTTGAAGATTGCAGGTCCAATTTGTCGATATTTGTTAATTTCAAGCAATTTTTGGATTGATTCTATGGATTCTTCACTTAAATCATCTGTCCATTGATTTATTAACTCTTTGAACCCTTCATATTCAGGCAAATCTATGTAAACAAAAGTAAATCTTCTCATAAACGCATAGGACATTTCAAATAAGTAATCCTTGTCATATACATTCATTGTGGCGATTATTCTCCAGTTTTTCCCAACTTTGTATGTGGAAATTTCTGGATCATAGTAAGTTCTATTTTCATCACTTGGCTCGATTTTTACGGAATTTCCATTAATTTTAAAGGGTAATTCAACACCTTGACCAGATAAAACTGTAAAAAGTTGTCCAAAGGCCTTATCAATGTCTGCTCTGTTGATCTCATCAATGATAAGCCATTTATTATCTCTAATAGCCTGTAAAAATTTACCATCTTCAAATTTCAAATATCCCTCTTTATCAAGCATGTATCCCCCAATTGTGTCAAATGTTGTCCAATCAGAGGTTGCTGTTGTTAAAATATAACCATCTGAAAATCCCCTATCGTGTGCAGCCTTGCATATATCTTCTGCAAGATTTGTTTTTCCAGTTCCGGGAGCTCCTGTAAGCATGATGTGTTTTTTAGAGTTTAAAGCTCCGCAGACTTGTTCTTTGATTTTTGGGTTTATTTCTAAGTTTGTTTTGATGTCAGATGGTTGGATAAAAACTTCTTTTTCAGGTTCTAATTCCTTTTCAGCTTTATAGTCCCAATAGATATAATTTCCAGAATATACAGGTTCACTACCTGTCAAATGCATTGGTGTTACTCTGCTACACATCCAAAATACAAACCCACTATCCTTCCCTGTCTGTTTATATGTTTCAAAAGGAAGTGATGATTCCCCAATATGGACCAATAAATCACGATCACAGTTATTACATTGAGGATGATTCTTATGCTCGCAATAATACCTATCTCCTTCTTTATGGAACTCCCATACAACTTTATTTGTCAAATCACATGTTGGAGCCCAAAATCGTAATTTTTTCTTCTTTTTTAAGATTTCCATAGCCTTTTTAATTGCATCGTTTTTTGATGCTAATTTATAGAAAAAACGTTTTGTTTCTAACCCATAGTTATGGGTAAACAATTCATCTTCTGTCGTCTTACTTACTAATTCTTTTCCTAAATCTGTAAGCTTCAATTCATCTTTTTGGACTAAATTTAAAGTTCTTGTTGAATTAAGATTGTATTTTGGGCTGTTTTCTTTATTAGATCTCTGATAATATGCTTTCCAGTAATCCTCATTATTCCCCACACTTTCTCTTAAAAGGTCAAAGAGTTCTTTTTCTGTTAAATTTTCATGTTTGGAGATTAAATAAGAAAGATCGCGGACTATGTGAGCCCTACCTGCGTTGAAATCATAGTAATCCCCCATTTGGTTAAGATCGTTTTCTGAATTCCTTTTTTCTAATTCATCTATTTTATCTTTTAATTCAGGATTTTTCTCTAAAATAAGCCGTTTAATTTCATTCCATTCTTTTGGAGGTACCTCAAAGAATGATCCCCTAAAATTTTTCCTTACAACTCCCCATTTTCTTAATATGGGGTTTTTCCTCATTTCATCTATTTTTATGGTTTGAGGGATACTGATTTTTTCATGTATATCTACAGCACATGCATTTCTCCATTTTTTCCTGTAATATTCATCATCATGGGCATCTCCTTTAGCCTTAAAAATATATGCTATGTCACTGTGAGGAAATCCTCGGTACATAAGTACTATATCTCCTTTTCTTGTGTCTTTGCTACTTGCCCAGATAATTTCATCCTCATCTTCAAGTAAAATATAGGCTTCAGCGCCTTTTCCTGTATGTAACCATATTTTCATTTTACCCCCTCTTTTCATTTAAACTGTAGCATATCATATATCCGAATCCCTTAAAAAATTACAATGAATAATGATCTGGGCTTAAAAATGTAACAAAGAAGTCTGCTTTTCAACTTTTTTTGGCTTTCCAGATTCTGATTTGGAACTTTGGGACTGTTTTTTTGATTTTCCAGATTTTTGTTCTTTCTTTTTTGATTTTGAAGATGAACTTTCTGTTTTTACCTTCCTTGTTTTTGATTTGGATTTGGAAGGTTTCTTAACCTTTATCTTCCGTGTCCTGAAAAACCTCACTTCCCTACCCTCAAGTCCAAAATACTCTGCTATATCACGCGCCATCTTGTCATCTTCAAACATGATTTTGATGTAGGGAAACTGTGCGATTGCACCTTTTTTTGAAAGATGGAGCCTATCACCAATCTTTTTGGCAATTCTATCCCTTAAATCCCTCTTACTTCTGCTTTTAGAAAGCATGGTATAGAAAGTTGGACCCCTGTACCTTGCAAACTTCCTGTAAGTTTCCTTCTTGGCAAGTGCAACCCCCAAACTCATAAGATCAAAGGAATATTTCCAGTAAGTATATGTTTGTGTTGAAAATGCCCTTCCAAAGTAAACATCTGCAAGAGAGATCATATCATACGCTTTTTGTATCTCATCTGCCTTCTCATATTCATAAGGAATATTTTCTGCGATCAACTCAAGAATAAATGGTGGATCTGCATCCACTTGCATCG
>CAZLGO010000012.1:14912-15442 GCA_964559295.1 uncultured Methanobacteriaceae archaeon | reverse complement strand
CTTTGCTCTTTAAGACCGTTCTTACAGAATCAAAGATACCAACCTCGCGATCCTTCTCAGATGGAATCTTAAGATCCTCAGATGTAATTTCAGCCTTTCCCTTTGCCATTATTTCAAGATCACCTATGGCGGATCTTAGATCACCCTTTGATCTTTTTGCGAGAGTTCTTAAAATGTGTTCTTCAAAATCCACCCCTTCTTTTTCGCATATTCTCTTTAGCAATGCTATTATGGAATTTGTATGAATTTTTCTTAGTTTTATGACTTTGCATTTGCCCCTAAAACTTCTGATCCGTTTGCTGTAGGGATCATTGGCAGTCATAACAATTGGATGATTCCCCTCCGCTATTATTCTATTTATGACTCTTACTCCTCCCCTATCCTCTGTACCATGAAGTCCATCAACTTCATCAAAAATAATCAATTTTAGCCCATCTTCGAATAAAGAAAGTGAAGCTGAAGCCTCCCCTGCGATTCTCAACAGGACATCATATGATCTTTTATCGCTTGCATTAAGTTCAATAAAATCA
>CAZLGO010000012.1:0-14902 GCA_964559295.1 uncultured Methanobacteriaceae archaeon | reverse complement strand
TAAAATCAGAGAATTGCTTAGCGATGATATGTGCAAAGGCTGTTTTTCCTGTACCTGGAGGACCCACGATCAAAAGACATTTTTGTGGATTACCTGCCTTCCATTGTTCTATCCATTCCAAGATCTCTGCTTTCGCCTTTGCATTTCCAACAATCTCATCAAAATTTTTTGGACTGTATTTTTCTGTCCACAGCATCTGATAACCTTTGAATTAAGCTTTTGTGAACTTTTCTTAAAAGTTCTTTAAAACATTTAATCTGCCTTAACCTTTGATAGAAATTTTGTAAGGAGAGCCTCAAGCTGAATTCTTGGGTTTGCACCCTCTCTTATTCTATAATCATATTCCCCAATGCACTCAATTAAGTATATGTAGGCGTCCTTGCTGATTCCACCCTCTGTAGCCATCCTTGAGACCTCCTGGTATATTTGAGTTACCATATCTTCTCCACTTGTACCTTGGGTTACCATAACTTCCCTTAGAAGGTCTCTTGCACCTAAAAAATCACCATCTAATGCCTTATTTATCATCTTTCTTACATCTTGAGGGCTTGCTTTTGAGAGAACCTCGTATACATTCTCCTGGGTGATTTTACCATCTGAGGAAGATGCCTGGAGTATGTTTATCGCCCTTCTTAGATCACCTTCTGCAAAATACACAATAGTTTCGATAACTTCTCTTTTAACATCAAGATCTTCGGCTTTTGCGATCTCCTCAAGCCTCTCTACGATGTTATGTGCTTTTATAGGAGCGAATCTGAAGATGGCACATCTTGATTGTATAGGTTCTATTATCTTCGAAGAGTAATTACATGAGAGTATAAAAGAGGATGTTCTTGTATACATCTCCATTTCGCGTCTTAGTGCGTTTTGTGCATCTTTTGTCATGTTGTCAACTTCATCTAAAAATATTATCCGAAACGGTGCGCCAACAGCCTTCAATCTACAAAAATCTTTTATATTTGTCCTTACAGTATCTATTCCCCTTGCATCAGACGCATTAAGTTCTAAAAAGTTCTCTCTCCAATATTCTCCAAGGATTTCCCTTGCAAGTGCAAGTGCGGTTGTAGTTTTTCCAACTCCTGCAGGACCAGAAAACATCATATTAGGCATGCTTCCTTCTTTAACATATCTTTTGAGCCTTTGAATTATGTGATCTTGACCTACTATCTCATCCAGGCTTTTGGGCCTGTATTTTTCAACCCATGGTCCGTTCATTTAATCACCGTTTTTTATTAGTTTATCGTTGACTAAAAATATTGCCATCAGATCAACTAAAGCCCAATTCTTTCTTTAAAGCATCTTCAAAGACATCGAATGGTGGAGTAATGCCAGTCCATATTTTAAATGATTCTATGCCCTGATAAATCAGCATTCCTATTCCAGATATGGTTTTTGCACCAGCCTTCTCAGCTTCCTTAAGTAGCGTAGTTTTTATTGGATTATAAACAAGATCATTTACAACCAACCCTTCATGCATTGCATCAGATTTAACCAATGGCTCCTGATCGATTTTTGGATACATTCCAACAGGAGTCGTGTCAATTAGTATATCAGCATCTTGAAGTTCATTTTTGAGTTCATCTCCAAGACCTATGCACTCCACATTTCCATTTAGTTTTTCAACTAGACTTTCTTTAAGTTTTATCCCATTAGCAAGGGTTCTGTTTGCAATGACAATCATTCCTGCCCCAGAAAGGAGCATCTGAAATGAAACTGCACGTGCCGCACCGCCGGCACCAATTATTATGATCTTTTTATTCTTTATGCTTGTTACATCCTCAATTGCTTTAATAGCACCTACACCATCTGTGTTGTATCCTTTTATGGTATCATCAAATTTTATGGTATTTACAGCTTCAATAAGCTTTGCAGACACATCAAGAGAATCTAAATATTTTATAACTTCCCTTTTATGTGGAATCGTTACGTTCAGTCCCTTTATGTTCAGAGACTTTGCACCAGCTATCGCATTCTCAAGCATGCCTTTTTTTACCAAAAATGGTACATAAATATAATCAAGATTCAAATGTCTAAAAGCTGCATTGTGCATCAGAGGAGATAGGCTATGTTCAATAGGATCACCGATTATCCCAACAACCTTTGTTGTACCTTTTAGCATTTCATCACCTGCATAATAATATATGTAAGATTTTATATTAATCACTTTTAAAAACTAAAATGAAGTTCATCAATAGACTTTTAGAAAAAGTTTAGAAAAAATCATTTTGATCAACTTATTAAATTGTTTTAAAGGGTTGTTGAATTAAAATTCAGTCTGCACTTAGGTGACATAAAATCGCCTTTTGGTCAATTTCTAAAAGCTTTGGTGGTGGATACTATGTTGGCAAAACAAAGGTTTGTTTTGGATACGACTGCATTTACAGACAACCAACTTCGAGATGAGTTGGGAGATGGAGATTTGGCAAAGACTGCAGAGATTCTAATAGATCTCATTGCAAGCTCAAGGATAAAGCTTAATATGAGTTGTCATATGCCTCCTGTTACCTACAAAGAATTTTCAGATTACATGGCAAGGTACAACTGTCCCAGTGAAATCATGGTAAAGGCTGAGACTTGGATCGTCAAGAAAACCCCAAATAGATACGATGTTAAGATACCTTCTGAAATATTCTACGAGTATGTCTATGACATGAGAGAGAGGATGAACAAAGGTATGAAAATATCAGAAAGTGCTGTATGGGAAGCTGCAGTGGAATCAATGGTTATGATATCAAGAGGAGAGAAGAAGGCAAAAATTGAAAGGGAAATAATAGGAAAAACCATAAAAGACTTCAGAGAAAAATATAGAGCTGCTTTAAGGAAAGGAACTTTAGACAGCGCACCGGACTTGGATGTATTGCTTCTTGCCAAGGAATTGGGGGCAGGTGTTGTTGCAGCTGACGAAGGTATTAGAGTTTGGGCAGAACGGCTTGGTTTGAGATTTTTAAATGCAAAATCATTCCCAAAGATGCTTAGGGAATATCTAAAACATTACAAATGAACCGTAAAACGACCTTTAATAAACTTGATCAAAATCCATTAAAAAGGTATAAATTTACGTCAACGCTTTTTAAAGGGTTGATGCTTAGGGAATATCTAAAACATTACAAATGAACCGTAAAACGACCTTTAATAAACTTGATCAAAATCCATTAAAAAGGTATAAATTTACGTCAACGCTTTTTAAAGGGTTGATGCTTAGGGAATATCTAAAACATTACAAATGAACCGTCAAAACAACCTTTTAGAACAACCCTTTAGAAAAAGGTTGATCCAAAGGCGGCTTTATGCCACCTAAGTGTGAACTGATTCCAGTTCAAGGGTTGATCAAAAAGTTGACCTTCGGTCCTGCAATGGAACTTTCTAAAGTTCTTTGATGAACCTTTGCTAAAGGTTCTCATAAAAGTATAAATTTACGTCAACGCTCTCATAAAGGGTCGGTTGGAGGAGGCTAAATGGAGATAAGAAGACCAAGAGGGACTCGGGATTTCCTATTCAAGAAAATGAACAAGAGAAAATACGTTGAAAACACATTAAAAAGAGTATTTGAAACTTATGGTTATAGTGAGATAAAAACACCAATATTTGAAGATCTATCACTCTTTACCATAAAATCAGGGGACGAGATAAAAAAACAGATTTATCACTTTAAAGATAAGGGTGGAAGGGATCTTGCCCTAAGACCAGAGCTTACAGCCCCCGTTGCAAGGCTTTACATCCACAAACTCCAGAAGAAGCCAAAACCTATTAAAATGTATTACTCCGGCAGTTGTTTTAGATACGAAAGACCACAGGCTGGAAGATGGAGGCAGTTTTGGCAGTTTGGATGTGAACTAATTGGTGGGAAGTCCCCGGAGGCAGAGGCGGAAGTTATAACCCTATCTGCCCATTGTTTATGGGAACTTGGATTAAGGGACTTTGAAATTCATGTTGGAAATTTAGGTATCCTTCGGGGTATTCTAAAGGAAGCTGGGGTAGATGGAGAAACCCAAGATCATGTAATGAGCATAATTGATAAGGGAGATGTCGAAGAGCTTGAGGTGTTCTTGGAGAGTCTAAGCATCGACGAAGCATCTCACCAAATCCTTTTACTTTTAATTGGCATGAAAGGTAGCCGAAGTTTAATAGAAAAGGTCAGAAGAATCATAGAAGGTAGGGATGAAGCTTTGGAATCATTAAGGGATCTCGAGAGGCTTTTAGATACTCTTGAAGTGTTTGGATTATCTGATTACGTGGTGAACCTTGGCATTGCAAGGGGATTGGACTACTACTCCGGGATGGTATTTGAGATCTATGTACATGGTCTTGGTGCACAAAAACAAATATGTGGTGGTGGAACCTATAATTTAATAGAAGCATTTGGTGGCGAGCATGTAGAATCAACAGGTTTCGCATTTGGATTTGACAGAGTTATGGCAGCCCTTGAGAAGCAAAACATCAAAATTCCAATTAAAAATCCTGTGGATGTTTTTGTTGCACCAATATCTAACGATACAAGGGAAGAAGCGTTTAAAATAGCTCAAAACTTGAGAAAAAATAGCATACCGACGGACGTGGATCTTTCAAGGAAAAAGCTGAAAAAAATTCTATCTTATGCAGACAACTTGGAAACAAAATATGTAGTTTTGGTTGGCAAGAGGGATCTTGAGCAAGGGAAGGTTACGCTAAAGGACATGGGTTCTGGAGAGCAGGAATTGGTTCATGTTGATGAGATCGTCCAAAAACTACAGGAAGTTTTGAAATGAAAATCCCAGATCTAAACTTCAGACATAAGATAAATGGTGAAGAGTTGATCATAGCGGTTGCCCAGGATCACAAAACATGTGAGGTTCTAATGGTAGCTTATATGAACAGAAAAGCTCTAAAAAAGACCTTAAAGACCGGAAAGGTTCACTACTGGAGCACTTCAAGAAGGAAAGTTTGGCTTAAAGGTGAAAGTTCAGGGAACTTCCAGGAGGTTCAGGAGATGTTTTTTGATTGTGATGAGGACTCTGTTGTTGTCAAAGTTGAGCAGATAGGCGGAGCTTGTCATGAAGGGTATTTTTCATGCTTTTTTAGGAAATTGGTTGGAGATAAATTGAGGGTAGTAAAAAATAAGGTTTTTGAACCAGATGAAATTTATGGAGATAGGTGAATGAAAATAGTGCCAGATACAAGTGTTATTGTGGATGGGCGAATTACAAAGCTCGTTCAGGAAGAGAAATTCCATGGTTGTGAGGTGATAGTTCCACAAGTAGTTGTAGCTGAGTTGGAATATCAGGCAAATAGGGGGAGAGAAACTGGTTTTAATGGTTTGGAGGAGTTAAAAAACCTGCAAGGATTGTATAAAGAAGGTGAAGTTGTCCTGATATACGTTGGAAGAAGACCAACCCTGGAGGAGATATCGCTGGCTAAAGGTGGAGAGATAGACGCGATGATAAGAGCGATAGCACAAGAACATGAAGCAATCTTAGTCACAAGTGATAGAGTTCAGTCGGAAGTAGCAAGAGCCCAGGGACTTGAAGTTATCTATCTTAAACCAGAAATGGTCGAATACGGAGAGCTTGGCATAATAAAATTCTTTGATAAGGATACCATGTCCATTCACCTAAAGGAAAACGTAATTCCCATGGCAAAGAAAGGAAGACCTGGGGATATAAAACTTTTGAAAATAGGTTCCAAGGCTATCACTCGAGTTGAACTTGAAAATATGGCAAAAGAGATTGTAGAGAGAACAAAAAGTGATTTTAAAAGCTTTGTTGAAATAGAAAGGGAAGGTGCAACGGTTGTTCAGTTTAGGGAATATCGTATATCAATTGCAAGACCTCCGTTTTCAGATGGATTTGAGATAACTGCTGTAAGACCCATAGCAAAGGTATCTCTTGGGGATTACAAGCTTCCAGACAAACTTATAGAAAGATTAAAAAAGAAAGCAAGGGGTATATTAATCGCAGGACCTCCTGGTGCAGGAAAAACAACCTTTGCACAAGCTGTTGCAGAATTTTACGCCCGAAAACTTCAGGCAATTGTAAAAACAATGGAATCACCACGTGATCTGCAGGTTGGCGATGATATAACCCAGTATGCTCCTCTTGAGAAGAATATGGAAAAGACTGCCGACATACTTTTGCTTGTACGTCCTGACTACACAATCTATGATGAGGTGAGAAAAACAAGAGATTTTAGGATATTTGCCGATATGCGTCTTGCTGGTGTTGGGATGGTAGGTGTTGTACATGCTACAAGACCAATAGATGCCATTCAAAGAATAATTGGAAGGGTAGAACTTGGAATGATCCCATCTATTGTCGATACCGTAATCTTCATAAGCGATGGGGAGGTTTCAGGAATTTTTGATGTTTCTTTAACAGTTAAGGTTCCAACTGGAATGGTTGAGGTGGATCTTGCAAGACCAGTTATAGAGGTTCGGAATTTTGAAACAGAAGAACTTGTGCATGAGATATACACCTATGGTGAAGAGACCATTGTTATGGATGTGAGGGAAGCTGTGTACAAGAAGACGCCTGTACAAAAACTTGCAGAGCGTGAGATCATAAGAGAGATAAAAAAAAGAATTCCAGATGCCAAAGTTGAAGTTGATATGAAATCAGATAAGCGAGCTACTGTCTGGATAGACGAAGAACATATACCGCGACTTATAGGTAAAAAGGGAAAAACCATCGAAGAAATTGAGAAGATGGTTGGTATAAGTATTGGTGTTGAACCCCTAAAGATCGGTGAAATTGGAGGGGAGTTTGATGTTTATGTGGAAATTGCTGGGAACTATGTAATTTTAAACCTTGGGAGGGATGCTATTGGCAAATCTTTCGATATTATGGTGGAAGACAAATATTTATTTACGGCGACAGTAGGTAAAAAAGGAACCATAAGGGTAAGAAAAGATATAGAACTTGCTGATGTAATTATAGACGCCTTAAAAAGAGATCTACCTATCAGAGCAAGGTTAAGGTATGAATAGGAGATCAAAATGAAAATCGGAATATCGACGTTAGCATTTTATCCAAAACCATTTGGCGAAATATTCGCGCATCTGGAAAAAATCGGGATTAAAAACTGTGAAATAATAAACGAACATCCCTATGAACTTGTAGACAATGATATTATGGATTCTTACAATATAAAAATAAGTCTGCATGCCCCTATCTCAGATATTAACATAGCATCCCACAACAAAACCATGAGAGATGCATCAATTTCCCAAATAAAAAAATCGATTGAAATAGCCTCGAATATAGATTCTGAAATTGTTGTTGTACATCCAGGATATATTCCAATTTTAGGCCAGAGGTTTAAACAAAAGATCGTTGAAAACAACTTAAATTCTCTTGAAGAATGTTCAAGGTACGCTAAAGATTGCGGAGTTACTCTATGTATTGAAAATATGCCAGATATCAATGGGGTGTTGTGCAAAAACCTTAATGAACTTGAGAAGATAAGTCGGGATATTGGTGCCAGTATTGCCCTGGATGTTGGACATGCAAATACTATGGGTATCGCTGCCGATGATATGTTAAAATTTGATAGGATAAAACACATCCACCTAAGCGACAATGATGGTTCATATGATAACCATAATGCCCTCGGCAGTGGCAATATCGACTTTGAATTGTTGTTTGAAAATCTAAAGAAAAGAAAATACAGCGATCTTTTGATAATAGAGGTTAAAAATCAACATGAAATATCTGAAAGTCTTGGTTATCTTAAAAACCGAAAGATAGATAAAACATAAATATTTATAAAATTGTTGATCAGCATGAAAATTGCAATAATTGGTGGAACAGGGGATCAAGGATTTGGATTGGCGTTGAGATTTACAAAAGCAGGAGAAGATGTTATAATCGGCTCAAGGGATATAAAAAAAGCGGAAAATGCAGTCAGTAGGATTAAAAAAATATTGAAGGATGAAAAACTCCAAAACATTCGAGGTTTGAGCAATGAGGATGCTGCAAAAGAAGGTGACATCGTTATCTTAACGGTGCCTTTGACCGCTCAGATGGCGATATTAAAAGACATAGAGGAATTTTTAGAGGATAAAATACTTGTTGATGCAACGGTTCCATTGGAAAGTTTTGTTGGTGGAGCTCCTACAAGGTATATAGATCTTTGCATGGGTTCTGCTGCTGAAAGATCAGCTGAATTTCTAAAAGATAGAAACACAAAAGTCATATCAGCCTTCAATAACATAAGTTCTGCCAATCTTATGAACATAAAAGAAGATGTAAATGGCGATTGTTTGGTATCTGGTGATGATGAAGATGCCAAGATTAAGGTTATGAAGCTTGCAGAGAAGATACCGGGCGTAAGGGCGATAGATTGTGGTCCACTTGAGAGTGCAAGGATCGTTGAGAAGATAACACCCCTTTTGATAAATCTCAACATTCGCCACAAAACAAAATACGCGGGTATAAGGATAACAGGACTCTAACAACCTTTTAGAAAAAGGTTGATCAAAAAAACCTTTTATGAGAACGTTGACATAAATTTGGATGAACTTATATCTTATGGGTTCTTTGATAAAACAACCATGGAGGATAGGATGGATTACATAAAAAAAACTGCCAAAGGAATAACCAAGCATGCTCTTAAGGTTATAAATGAATTAGACAGGGAACAAGTAGCCCAAATGATAGATACGATATCAAATGCAAATTCAATCTTCATTGTGGGAACTGGAAGGTCGGAGCTTGTTGGAAAAGCTTTTGCTATGAGGCTTATGCACCTTGGATTTAAAGTGCATGTAGTTGGTGAGGTTACAACGCCGGCTATAAAAGAAGATGATTGCTTAATTGCAATATCTGGTTCAGGGGAAACTAAAGCTGTTACAATAGCTGCTGAAACAGCAAAAGATACTGGTGCGGCTGTAATTGGAATAACAGCGTCCCCAAATTCTTTGTTAAGTAAATATCTGGACACCATAATAAATGTAGATAGTAGAACAAAGATGGACGCGTGGGAAAACTACACTTCTCACGTTCTAAAAGGGACTTACGATGATCTTACACCCCTTGGAACCCTCTTTGAAGATACCACTTTACTATTTCTTGATGGAATTATAGCTGAATTTATGGCGCGTCTTGGAAAAAAGGAAATCGATCTGAAAAAAAGGCATGCTATAATAGAAAAATAGTTCTTCGCGGTGGAATCATGCTATCAACATTATTGGGTGACGTAGTTGTAGTTACAGACAAGAGGGGGAAAAAATTGCATGATATGAGTCATTATGGGAAAATGACCCACGAAGGACTGGAACTTTCATTGATCGAAGCACTTTTTTTGATGGAGAGTGGAAAAATAGAGATCTTAAAGGATGGAGAGAAGCTTTCTATTGACAATATGCTCCAGATAATCCGCAAAAAAGGTTTATTTGCAAAATACTTGGTCTTTAAGGATCTTAGAAACAGAGGTTATGTTGTAAAGACAGGGTTTAAATATGGCTCTGAATTTAGATTATATGAGAGAGGAAAATCCCCTGGGGAAGGACATTCAAAATATCTTGTAAAAGTTGCATCTGAAAATTATAAGATTCCAGCATCTGATTTTTCAAGTTATGTAAGGGTAGCCCATGGTGTGAACAAAAAGCTTCTGTTTGCTGTTGTTGACGAAGAAGGAGATATAACCTACTACAATGTGGAATGGATGAAACCTTAAGGAGAGTGATCTTTTGATAGATCCATGGGGCTCGGCTCTTTTAAATTACGAAAAACTCATAGAAAATTTTGGAATAAAACCTTTCGGGAATCTCATAGAAGGTATAGAAGATCCTCACATGTTAATGCGAAGAGGCATAATCTTTGGTCACAGAGACTATGGAAAAATAGTAAAAGCTATGCGGGAAGGAAATCCATTTGCGGTTGTAAGCGGTATGATGCCAAGCGGGAAGATGCACATAGGTCATAAAATGATCGTTGATCAGCTCATTTGGTATCAAAAAAAAGGAGCCGATATTTATATTCCCATAGCTGATATGGAAGCATATTCTGCAAGAGGAGTTGATTTTGAGGTATCGAAAAAACTTGCGATTTCAGAGTACATTGCAAACTACATAGCTCTCGGTTTAGATCCCGAAGAAGCAAACATCTATCTTCAGTCAGAAAATAAAACCGTGGGTGATCTCGCATATTACCTATCCAGGAAAGTTAATATAAATGAGATGAGATCTATTTATGGTTTTTCAGGGGATACAAACCTGGCACACCTTTTTGTGCCTATGATTCAGGTTGCAGACATTCTTCATCCGCAACTTGAAGGATATGGTGGACCTAAACCAACTGTTGTCCCGGTGGGACCTGATCAAGACCCTCATTTGAGACTTACAAGGGATATTGCAGAGAGATTTAAAGCTAAGTTTAAATTTACAGTTCCATCATCCACGTACCATCGTTTCATTACAGGACTTACCGGAGGCAAGATGTCAAGCAGCAAACCAAAAACAGCCATATTTTTAAATGATGCGCCAGAAGAGGTTGAAAAAAAAGTTATAGACGCCAAAACAGGTGGAAGAGAGAGCTTAAAAGTGCAGCGAGAGTTAGGTGGAGTTCCCGAAGATTGCGTAGTTTATGAGCTGTTTTTATATCATCTGGTTGAATCAGATGATGAACTTGCAATGATATATAACGATTGTAAAACTGGTGCACTTATGTGTGGAGAATGCAAAAATAAAGCTGCAAGTATGATGTTGAAGTTTTTTAATGAAATGTCAGATAAGAGGGAAGATACAAAAGAAATCGCTGGGAAGATTTTAAGTGGGGATTAGGATGGTAAAAAGAGAAAAACATGAAAGTATCTTTACTGCACTGTATAGGCGCAACGAAATGTTTTTGATCTCATCAGCGGCGATATTTTTGTCATCAATACTTATTGGTTATTTTTTATCAAACATGATCGAACCATTAATGGGAAGCATCCTAAAGCAGTTTAAATATGGCATCCAAAAAGGCGAAATAAAACTTACAACTCCCTGGATATTCGCACACAACCTCAAAGCTGCATTTTTCATCTACGCTGGAGGGTTTTTGGTTGGAATAGGTACCATCTTATTTTTATTCATCAACGGCGTTTTCATCGGTTATGTGGCTTCCAAAGTACCAATTTTTGAGTTCATACTTCTAACTCTACCACACGGTATTTTTGAGGCTTTGGGTATAATAATAGCAGGTATTGCAGGATTTAGACTTGCAAGTTGTATGATAAGCTTTTTTAGTGGAATTTTAGACATGGTGTTGGAAGAATCCATAATTTCCCAAATCAAATATCTCGTAACCATAAATCTTGAGGAATTTCGCGAATCTTTAATCATACTCGGGATAGCTGTGGTTTTACTCGCTATTGCAGCTGTTATTGAAGCTAATTTTACGATGCTTTGGGCTGATTACGTAAAAAGCATAACGTAGTTCTGGGGAAAGATTCGATATCGCACGATGAGGCGAACAAATAAATGGATATGATACTATATCTAATCAAGACAACGATTCTTATTGCAATAGGAGTTATTCTGGCAAATATAATCTTAGAAAGTAGCATTAAAAGAAAGCTGCATTTGTTGATAAAACCACTAACAAGAATACTAAATCTCCCTCAAATGTGCGTATTCTCCATTCTTACTTGTTTTTTTAGTTCTATTGCAGGAAAATCTGCGTTGGCAGGTTTCTACAGGGAAGGCAAAATCGATGATACAGAGGCAATGCTAACAATCATAATGAGCACCTTTCCCATAGTTCTTGGGGAATATCTACTGAGGGTGCAGGCACCAATTGCCCTGGTTCTTTTAGGTCCTAAAATTGGAAGTATTTACGTGTTATTAAGTTTATTTGCCGCATTTCTACAAACTTTTGCAGCCTTTATATACTCCAAAAAGTTCCTTCGACCTCAAAAAACTCAAATTTATGTTAACACCAACGTTGTTGAATTAGATTCAAACCCAAAGGGAGCCATCAAAAAATCCTTTAAAACACTGAAAAAAGTAATACCAATAATGATCATCACGTTTCTCGTTGTTAATTTTCTTCTGGATATGGGGGGCATGAAATATATAAGTTTATTTTTTGATCCTATCCTGAGACTGTTGGATTTGCCAGGCGCATGCGCAACTGCATTGGTGGCACAATTTATCCACTTTTCAGCAGGTTACGCCACTGTAGCAATGCTTTTGGCACAAGGGATAATAACCCCAAAGCAAGCCCTAATAACCTTGTTGATAGGAAGCATGATAGTCATAACTTTAATATATATAAAACATAGTTTTTCAATGTATGTAGGCTTATTTGGAAAATTCGGTGTGAAGATAACATTTATTAATTATTTAGCCAGTATGATTGCAAAGATGGTAACAATCTTGCTGGTGGTAATTTTAATGTAATTTTCGCTGCCAAGAAAGTGAAATGGTGAGATCATGATAAGATGCATATCCTGCGGCATGAAGTACAAGTTAAATGAGATAGTATATACTTGCAGAGAGTGCGGCTCACTGCTTGAAGTTATCTGCAAGAGCGATGTTTCAAAAGACGTATTTGAAGGTAGAAAATTTACAATGTGGAAATACAAGGAATTCATGCCTGTTGACGAATCCAAGATTGTAACTTTAGATGAAGGTGGAACTCCACTTTTAAGATGCAGAAGACTGGAAGATGAACTTGAGGTTGAACTTTATGTCAAGATTGAAGGTTCAAATCCAACAGGAAGCTTTAAAGACAGAGGTATGAGTGTTGGAATAACAAAGGCGATTGAACTTGGAGTAGATGTTGTTGGCTGTGCATCAACCGGAAATACATCAGCTTCACTTGCAGCGTATGCAGCGAGAGCCGGATTGCGATGTATCGTCCTCTTACCAGCTGGAAAAGTAGCCCTTGGAAAACTTGCACAGGCAATGTTTCATGGTGCCGATGTAATATCAATTAGAGGAAACTTTGATGAAGCGCTTGAAGCTGTTACAGCCCTGGCAGATAGGGGTAGGTTGTATCTTCTAAATTCTGTAAATCCTTTCAGATTAGAAGGGCAAAAATCAATTGGATTTGAAATAGTTGATAAGCTGGGCTGGGAATCTCCAGATAGAATCATTTTACCTGTTGGAAACGCTGGTAATATATCTGCAATATGGAAGGGAATAAGAGAGTTTTATGAAGCTGGCTTTATAGATCAGCTGCCTATGATGAGCGGGATCCAAGCAGAAGGTGCGGCGCCGGTGGTCAAAGCCATAAAGGAAGGTAGGGATGATATCATACCCATTGAAAATCCAGAAACAGTTGCAACTGCCATAAGAATTGGGGCACCGGTTAGTGCAAAAAAAGCCATCGCAGCAATAAGAGAATCTGGAGGATGTGCTGAGACTGTAAGTGATGATGAGATCTTAGCTGCCCAGAAACTCCTGGCTAGGATGGAAGGAATTGGTGTTGAACCAGCGTCTGCAGCGTCGATTGCTGGTCTTATAAAGCTTGCTGACATAGGTAAAATCGATAAAAATGAGAAAATTGTGTGCGTTACCACTGGACATCTTTTAAAGGATCCAGAAATTGCTATAAGTGCATGTGAAGAGCCTATTGAAGTGGAAGCGGACATTGAAAAGCTTTTTCGTATTATAACCGAAAATTAAGGAGTTTGTTATGCAAGTTTTTTCTTGGAAAATTAGCCAATTTTAACATTCCAATTTTTTTTGCATGTCCAAAGATCATAGTGTTCATGTTAGCATGAGCAAAAAACATATGGTTTATCATGACATGAGCAAAGATCATATTGTTAATCAAAAAATCAAAGAAAAAAAACGATAAATATATATAGGAGTAGTGCAACAGTCTATAATAAAAATGAGGTGATATTATGGAATTACCAATTGCTCCAATTGGAAGAATCATAAAAAATGCCGGTGCAGAAAGAGTAAGTGACGACGCAAGAGAAGAATTAGCAAAAGCATTGGAAGATATGGGCGAAAAAATAGCTGCAGAAGCTGTTAAACTTGCAAAACATGCTGGAAGGAAAACAGTTAAAGCATCAGATGTTGAATTAGCCGTTAAAAGACTCTAACTGTTTTTTTTCTTTTTATTTTTCTTTTTATCCCTATGAAATTAGCTTTTATTTCTGATATCCATGGTAACTTAGAAGCATTGAATCGTGTGCTTGAGAGACTGGATGCTGACATGATCCTATGTTGTGGGGACATCGTCGGATACTACTCATGGCCCAACGAATGTATCAAAAAAATAGCTAAATTGAACATCCTTTCTGTGATGGGAAACCATGATTTTGCCTGTGTAACAGGCGATACAACTGGATTTAATCCATATGCAGAATATGCCATTAGATGGAGCAGAGAGATCATAAAAAAAGAGAATATTAGGTTTTTGAGTACTTTAAAAAGAAAGATTCACCTTAGAATTGATGATATAAAGATCCTGATGGTACATGGTAGCCCGAGGGATCCTATAAATGAATATATTTTTCCATCTGCCCCAAATTACCTTTTAAAATCATTTTTAGCAGATGAAGGCGTAGACGTTTTGATAATGGGTCATACCCACATGCCTTTCGTGAAAAAATTCGAAGATGGCCTTGTTCTAAATCCTGGAAGTGTTGGACAGCCAAGAGATAGTAATCCAAAAGCTTCTTTTTCAATTTTTGATACCAAAAAAAGGAATGCAAAAATCTACAGGGTAAGCTACAACATAGATACTGTTTTTGATGCTCTGTGCGATGCAGGGCTGCCCTATAATCTCGGCAGACGTTTGTATTATGGTCTCTAACAACCTTTTGGAAAAAGGTTAATCAAAAGAACCCAAAGATAGGGGTTGATCCAAGTACTCCCTAAGATGAATTTTTGAGGACAATTTTTTTAAACGTAGATTTTAGATAAAAACATAAAATAAGGTGCTAGATTTTCTGAGATTTTCTGAGAATTCTTATAACTTCATTTTGA
>CAZLGO010000011.1:0-28685 GCA_964559295.1 uncultured Methanobacteriaceae archaeon | reverse complement strand
AGGTTTTCTATAGACTCCCTGGAAGTTGTTTTATTATCGATGCATGTGTAGACACAATCATCAAGATACTTTTCACAGACTTCTTTGTATCCACCAGTAACATGGCCTATTGCTTCTTTTTTACCAACATATCTTTTCAAACACTTTCCAACAATCTCAATTTCTTCATATGACCAGTCCCCAGTTGTTGAAACATCATAGGATTGTATAGGATATGTCCGCTCCATCTCTCTTGGACATATTCCAAAAGGGGATGTTAATATGACTTCCTGAACATCTGCTGTAGCCATCATAAAGATTCTGTGAGATCTGGATAATGAATAAGGTTTCTTCATACTGCAAGGTAGAACAACAACCACATCACCAATAGGTTCAAGAAGATCCATACGGTCTCTCCATCTTGCAGCTTCAGGTCGCAAGAGGGATTCTTGAGTTGTGCATAGAATTTTCATAGGTATGGATATCATATAGCATTATATCTTCCTATCTCCTCCTAATAAACCACCCAGCAAGTCACCGCCAACTCCACCAATGCCTACTTTCTCTTCTCGTTGAGATCGGGAAGCTGCAAAGATACGATCAGCTAAACGTGAGAAAGGAAGACTTTGCAAATAAACAAGCCCTGGACCTGTCATTTTGGCAAGAAATATTCCCTCTCCACCAAAAAGAGCATTTCTAAATCCTCCAACAAATTGAATATCATAGTCTACGGTGGGGGAGAAAGCCACCAAACATCCTGTATCTACACGTAAAGTTTCATTAGCTTTAAGTTCCCTTTTGATAATTGTCCCTCCAGCATGGACAAAAGCAATGCCCTCGCCTTCAAGTCGCTGCAAGATAAAACCTTCGCCACCAAAAAGTCCTGCTCCAATCCTTTTTGTATAAGCCACTTCAATTTCGATGCCCTTCGCAGCACACAAAAAAGCATCTTTTTGACAAAAAAAGCTTCCTCCAAGTTTATCAAGTTCAAGAGGGATTATTTTACCTGGGTAGGGAGCTGCAAAGGCAACATGTCTTTTCCCAGATCCATTGTTAAGGAAAGTGGTGATAAAAAAGCTCTCTCCGGTGACCATTCTTTTAAATCCGCTGAACAGACCACCACCAGTGGAGGTTTGCATCTTGATTCCATCTTCCATGTACATCATCGCCCCAACCTCTGCTCTTACACCTTCACCAGGATCTAATTCAACTTCAACGAGCTGCATATCGTCTCCATAGATTTCGTAGTCAATAACATCAATCATGCTAACACCTCTTTTTTTAATTAACTACAAAATAAGGGATCACCTCTTGTAGGGAAAAAGAACTGATCCTCTGTTTAATATCAATGAAAACAAACTTATAAAGTTTATCAAAACAGCCTTCATAACTACCGGAATGTCCACGTCAACCTATTCGAGCAAATTTTTAAATCATAAACACCAAAATCAATGCATTGTTTTGTTAAGCTCGAGGAGAGGAAGTTAATGGTGTATAAAAGGCGTTCTATATGTTTTAATAATATATGTAATGGTATTAAGGTTTTCATATATGTAATGGTATTAAGGTTTTCACAAGCCAAAAATTAACATTTATTATCTAAAAGCTCATTGTGAAGTTTTATAAGTCTTTTAATAGATGGATGTTCTTTGCCAAGTTTTATTTTCAATTTATCCGCTACAAAATCCAGATCAACCTGTCTTGTTCCCCAGGTAAGGTTATCTGCATGGGCTACGATTTTCTCTTCCAGGGTTGTTGGTATGTAGTCTTTGGGGGGTAGTCCAAGCAACTTTGCCTCCTCAATTGAGATACCTGCCCCTATATGCCTTTCCACAATGTTTACAATCTCTTTGGAAAAACCAAGTTCTTTTACTATTTTGGCACCAACCACCCCATGATCTATACCGTTCGTTTTGGATCTACCAATGTCATGAAGAAGGGCACCTGTCTTTACAATCTCTCTGTCCACATCGAAGCTTCGGGACAACTTCAATGCTTTATTTGCGACTGCTTTGCAATGTTCAATCACCTGGGGGTGGCATCCCATCTGCTTTAGAATCTCTACCGTCAAGTAGCTCCTCCTTAAGATTCCAGCAGATGGATCTTTCCCTCCAATTCTTTGATTACGGCAGAATTGTCCTGAAACTCGAGGGTGCTTCCACAATCAGGGCATGTGAAGTTGTTTTCTGCAGCTGTCTCGTAGTTATATCTGCATCCATTATTTTTACATATGAAAAATATGTTGTTTTTCTCATATTCTAAGCATTCTCTAAGTTCTCTAAAAATATTCTCCTTTCTCTTTTTCATTATGTCAAATATCCTATCTTCTTCGAATTTCCAGCTATAAGTATACCATTGGGTTTGTGGATCTTTGCTTCTTTTGTAGCTTGCAAGTCCAGCATCATAGAGTTTATATAGGACTTTTCTCACAACGTTCAATCTTAAATCGGTCTTCTCTGCAATCTCATCATCTGTTGTGATTCCATTAATTAGACATTGAACAACTGTAATACCATCTTCCTCTCCGATGATATCAACGAGTAGTTCTTGTACCTCAGTGTCGCCGAGCATTTCGATCCCTCTTTGATAACTTCTTTAATAAGTATGATCAATGAAATTTGTATGAATCAAGACTTTGTTGATATGAAGCAATATTGTTCACACCAAACAATATAATGCCAATGATATTTAAATTTTGATATTTCCTGTCTCTCTGATTATAACCGCAGGAATGTGATCGATAGAATCAAGCATCTTGACTGTTATATTGGTTATCTCTCCACCTAAGACATTTTTTGCATCATATATCGTTTCTATATTCTTATTTTTTTTATAATACCCATCAGCCACCTTTGCAACTTCTATGATCCTGTCAATATCCTCTTGATCTGAAATTGCTAAAGGAGTAGGTCCTATAAGTTTCCCGAACCTCCCCAGAATGTATCCAAATATTCCTAAATCGCATTTTATGCCATCTATAGCGGTTGGAAGAGATGTGAATTTTATTCCAGCAATTTCATAGGTTGCATCGGTGTCGATGATCATCACTACTATCTTTTTGTCACTACTCCTTAATATTTTTTTCTTTATATCCCATGCAACATCTTGAGGTGCATCTGGTAGTAATGAAACATAAGTTCCAGGAGCATTGCTTAAGTCAATTCCAGCCTCAGAAGCAGGTTTCAAGGCATGTTTTAAACCATAATATTTTAAAACAACTTCTTTGTGGGATCTCGCCTCAGGAGGCAATTTTCTTAGATTTTTAATGGTTCTTTTTTTCATGCCAAAAAGAGGGCCCAAGATATAACCCCAAATGTATTTTGACCAGATTTCTGCAATAAGAAAAGCCATGATCGATGGTTTAAATTCCTTCTCATCCACCATTCTTCCTTGTGATATTGCTATGGGCGTCTCTGAGACTACCAGAAAGTCTCCATCCTCTAACAAATCCGCTGCATTGCGTATAATCATATCATAAGGTTCTTCTGGTTTTATGTATCTTGTTTTAACTGGAATAACCTTATATTTAGGAGCTTCGTGTTTCGTAACTTCATCCGCCTTTAAAATTGGAAGAAATTTCATGATCATTTCATGATCATCCTTTAATTGGTGGTGCCCAGACTTTAAGGTCTATTCCCTCTATAATGACCCTTCTACCTTCAAGCTGAACAACAACTCCTGAGTGTATCTTCTGCATCATGCAATGTTTTGGTAGGAATCTTACAGTCTCCCCAATAGAGGGAAGCTTTCCCTCAATGACCCCTTCAAATCCCGCTACCATGCATACACCAATTTCTGTGAACCTAAAATCTTCACCAAGCCTGTGACAAGGACCTACTATATGCACCTTCAAAAGACCATGTTTATTTTGAATTATACGTGCAAAATGAATGATTGGACATCCAAGCGGTCTGTATCTTATCACGTCACCTTCTTTAGGATCAACCGCAGCAAATGGATAAAGGATCTCTCTGCAGGAGCCCTCATCAGGAAGGGGTTTTAAGATAAAATCAGCTAAATATCCATCCAAAAGTCCAATGATCTCCTTTTCTTCTGGAATTATCCTCTCCTTTTTTAATATCTCCTCCAATTTTAATTTACGCTCATGAAATCTTTCTTGGAAGAGGAACATGCATGCTTCAAGGTTTGTTTTTCCCTTCAGGAGTGCCTCAACAAATTCATCACACCTTGAATACCCACATATATCACAGTTGAAACCTGGAAGGAGATTTAGGATCCTATGGGGGAGCTTGCTCTTCATTACTTCTACTCACCTTCATAACTTTGAAAACCATCGATCCTTCTTAAAATGCCGCGATGATACTCCTTGTTTACTCTTGTCTCACCAACACAAAGTGTACAAACAGCAAGAGGGGCGGAATGCCTCAATTTTTCCTTATCAAGGGACATCTCCTCTGAGAGCATCATCTCCTCTGAGAGTTCAACACAACCCTGACCACTAAGTCCATTTGCCTCTATGATCTTACATTTTGGGTTCATCTCAAGAATTCGCTCCCTGAATATCTCACGTTCTGCCTGAGATATCATATCTCCCTTTGTTATAACAACAACATCAGCAGTACTTAAAAAAGGACCCACTTTTCGTGGGGTATTGGGACCAGATGTTGCATCTATTACACAAACACCGAGACAATTGGTGGTATAAGGAGCACAGCGATGACAAAGTCCTGCAGTCTCAATAACTAAAAAATCAGAATTATTCTCACAAGCCCAGTTTATCATATCGTCTATGTTGTAAATTGCATAATGATCAGGGCACATATCCATTGAAAGACCAATCTTTGTTGGAACATCGATTTTAGCAAATTTTTTATCGTCGTCAGTATATAAACAATCAATTTTGATTACAGATGATTCAAATCCCGTCTCTTTGAGGCTCTTTAGAGCGTGTATTAAAACTGCTGTCTTTCCTGAACCAGGAGTTCCTGCAACAATTATCATTCTCATGCTTTCACTTCTTCGAGTTCTATCTGTTCCACCACTTCCCCGTTTCTTACCTTATCTCTTAAAGAGAGCATCCACTCATCTATTTTACCCAGCTTCTCTGATATTTTCTTTTCCTTGGGTGTAGTGTATACGACTTTTTGCATGCCACCATTTTTCATGACGATCCTCTTATCTGTCATAAGAGCTAGAACAGGGTCATGAGTTACAACCAAAACTATCTTCCCATGTCCCGCAAGAACTTTTAAAGCTTCATGCTTCTTTATCCCAGCATTTTCAATCTCATCAATCAAAACAACAGGAGAATTACTTATTATTGAGACATCAGCTACCATAAGAGCCCTTGATTGTCCACCACTTAAGATAGTAAGATCATGTTCTTTATTTATGGGCTCACCTGTAAGTGTATTTGCGAGTCTGATTACAGCGTCTACGCATTTCTCACTTGCTCCCCGGCACTTTGCATGAAGGCTTAAGAACTCTCCAACAGTCATGTCCGCTAAAAAATTCATGTTTTGTGAGAGTTGTGCAACCATCTTCTTTCTCGGATTAGTTCTATCTTCATAACTTGGTTTCTTACCATCTACAAGGATCTTTCTTCTGGAGAAAGTATCTCGCTGTGCAAGCTGTTCGATATCTGCTATTAGAGAACTTTTTCCACTACCTGTTGGACCTACAATCCCAAAAATCTCTCCTTTCTTTATTATAACCTCGTCTATAGGTTCTCTATTTCCGTGCTTGTCGAAGCCACCGAGAATAGTTATTTTCTCAACCATTCGGGGATCACCTTTCCCAAAGTATCTCCTCTCAATCCACACCTCATTGTTTCAAGAGCTGTTATATCATCTGGAGGAATATTTCCAAGATTTACATCCATACCAAACTTTAAGATGAAGTAAACCTGCTGGTTTTTCTGAGGAGCCTCCCAGATCAACTTATTATTATTTGTATGTCTTACTATTATCTCAACCTCATCTTCTTTTACTTGTCCTCTCTCATCATATATACCAATGCTTTTTCCACCTTCCCTAGCCTCAATTAAAACAAAATCTGCACCGGCATTTATGTCAAAATTTGCAAGTTCTGCCCTTGCCTCTGGAGTAAATTTCATATCTTCTTTTGGGTTCTTTTTTCCAACCTCAGAGATTACAAAAAAACCATGATCCTTACCCTCAGAAATTATCCGCTCCCTCTCCTTAAGAGATATATCACAAGAGCCATCAGATATCTCTATGGTATTAAATCCAAGTTTATCAGCTTCATCCAAAAATTCGTAGAATTTGCCATTGATGTATGCAACTTCAAATAAAGTGCCGCCAGGATATGGATCAACATCATATGACAAATACAGATCAACCTTCTCTCTGATAAGATTTCTGTTATGAAGGGCACTAGTGCCCCATCCAAGTTTGACAAAATCAACGTATTCGCTTGATATCCTCAACAAGTCTTTTATGGACACCAATCCCATTCCTTTATCTAACATCATTGTGATTCCGCTTTTGCGGGGTTTTTTTGCTCTCGCTGGTGCAAGAAAATCAAATGCTCTCATGGTATCACCATTTTCTCGCCATCTATATATAATTGTTTTCCTATTTATGGCTTTTGTCACCTCAAACAGGAACATTTATATAGGATATTTTCACAATAAGGTAAATGATCAAACAATCTTTGCCACGGAGGGTCTTATGCGTAAATATGAAGAGCTAATGCAAGCTGTCCTAAAATCTAATGAGGACTTTAGAAAGACGTTTAAAGAAATTTTGGATTCTTTGGACATGAATATAAAGGATTTTCACGAGATTTCTGGTATTTCACAAAGTACTCTCTATAAAATAACATCTGGAAGAAGGGCACCACAAATTTCAACCCTAAGGTGTATCATAAAAACCATAAGAAAAATCGAAAACATCGAAGAGAATGGGAATATCGTTGCAATCATAGCTGCAAGATCAGCTCTTGATGTCCTTAAAGGAAGAGTATTTGAAATAGATGGGAGAACAATACGTCTTAGAGAATATCCATCAACAACAGTTGAAGAGTGTATAATTTCTGCTGTACAGGCCGAAAGAGATGGTGCATCTGCTATAATATGCGCTCCAATCGTAAGTGCAACTGTTGAAAAGATCGTGGACTTACCTGTTGCCACGATAGTACCAAAGGAAGAATCAGTGGTAAAGGCTATTAGAATCGTCGCAAGCAAGATGTAGGGAGTGGTTGTATGAAGAAAACCATCCATGATTTTGAAAGTCCTGGTGCAAAAAACACAGATAAAGTAATAGAACTTGTTAAGGATAGAAAAAAAGAATTAGGAATAGATCACATTGTAGTTGCATCTGTTTCTGGAGAAACTGGACTTAAAGTAGCAGAAAAGATAGAAGATGCCAAGATAATAAACATAACGCACCACGCAGGTTTTATGATTGAAGGCAAGCTCGAGTTGAATCCAGAATATGAGGAGGAACTTAAAAAAAGAGGTGTTGTGGTATACGCTGGTACCCACTCACTAAGTGGAGTTGGAAGAGGGATAACAAACAAATTTGGTGGTATAACGCCTGTTGAAATAATAGCAGAAACACTTCGTCTTTTTTCTCAGGGAGTGAAAGTCTGTGTTGAGATAAGCATCATGGCAGCAGACGCAGGCTTGATCCCGGTGGATTCCGAGATAATTGCAATTGCAGGAACTGCAAAAGGGGCTGATACCGCAGTTGTATTAAAACCAGCCCACATGAACAATTTTTTTGATATTAGAATACATGAGATAATCGCAATGCCAAGACCTTAGAAGCTTAAAGGTTTTTCGAATATATTTATCCAACTTATCAAAATTACTTTATGGGTGAGTGTATTTGTCTGCAAGCATATGATCTTAAATTTCACAGCTTGTGGTACACAAAACTTATCTGTACAGTAATGATCATCAACAAAAAACCGTTGCTTTTAAATATAAGTTATTATAATAATACAATTAAGATAAGTATGGGGGTTAGTAATTGAAATCTTTTATAGGTGAAACTTTGAAAGAATCTGAAGTGATGAGGGAAAGATCACATAGTATGTCAAAGAACACAAGCATTGACAACGAACTTAAACAGATCATAGAAGAAAGTCAAGCAAGGATTTATGTGGTCGGAACTGGGGGAGCTGGAAACAACACCATTTCACGACTTATGGAAATAGGGATCGAAGGTGCACGTGCTGTTGCGATAAATACCGACGCACAGGATCTTCTTTATGCAAATTCCCCTGAAAAATTATTGATTGGTAGGGAAACATGCAGAGGGTTGGGTACCGGAAGCGTCCCTGAACTCGGTGAAGAATGTGCTGAAGAAAGTGAACATGAAATAAGAGAGCGATTAGAGGGGGCTGACATGGTTTTTGTAACGTGTGGATTAGGAGGAGGAACCGGAACAGGTTCTGCTCCAGTAATTGCAAAACTGGCTAAAAAAGCTGGTGCATTGACAATTGCTGTTGTTACAATGCCATTTAGTGCAGAAGGGCTACGAAGAAGAGAGAATGCCGAGAATGGATTAGAAAAGCTCCAAAAAGCAACAGACACGGTAATAGTAATACCAAACGACAAGCTGTTAGAGATTGCACCAAATCTGCCCATACAAAAAGCTTTCTTAGTAACAGATGAGCTTTTAGGAAGAGCTGTCAAGGGAATAACAGAACTTATAACCAAACCAGGTCTTATGAACCTTGACTTTGCAGACCTAAGAAGCATAATGAAAGGTGCAGGAATGGCAATGATTGGAATGGGTGAATCAGAAACAGGAGATCGGGCAATTGAATCAGTTTATGAAGCATTAAATAGCCCACTGCTTGATATGGATATTTCGGGTGCTAAAGGTGCACTAATAAACGTCTCAGGAAGCTCGGATCTGACCCTACAAGAAGCTGAAAAGATCGTACAGGTAGTAGGTGACGAACTTGATCCAGATGCCAACATAATCTGGGGCGCACAGATACTCAATGACCTGCAAAATATTGTGAGAACTACAATCGTAGTAACAGGGGTAAGATCCCCTTATATATATGGTACCTTATCTGAGGAATATGAACTTGCACGGGAGAGGAAAAAAGAAACCACAAAAGAATCCGTCTTGGAAGAATTTATAGGTAGCGTCTTTTAATCGTCAAAATAAACCACCTTTATCTGTCAAAGTTCAATTTTTATTCTTAGTTGGTACCATCAAACTTATCAAACAAAAGGTTTATAAGTCTATAAGACTTATGATCTAATACTATCTAAGTTTTGTATTCTTGTTACTTCTTTATTTTAAATAAAATCAAAGCAGGGTTTTCTATGAATTTGGATAAAGAATCTATTATCAATTTTATAAAAGAATGCAAGAGAGTCTTAAATATATCAAAAAAACCAGATAGATTTGAATTTGCAAATGTTGCAAAGATAACTGGGATCGGAATTATCATAATTGGAGTCGTTGGCTTTATAATAAGCATTGTAAGTCAATTGATAGGTAAGTGATAAGTTGATATATGCTATAAGAACCATGGTAGGTCAAGAGAAAAACGTTGCAAGAATGATTGCAAGAAACATCAAAAACAATGGAATCGGGGTAACGTCTATCTTAGTCCCAGATACTCTAAGAGGTTACATCCTGATTGAATCTTCCTCAAAGATTGATGTGAACAATCCTGCCTTTAAGGTTCCAAACGTAAGAGGAATAGTTGAGGGTGAGATAGAATTCGATGAGATAAAAAGCTTTTTAAAGCCAGAACCTATAATAGCTTCTATAAAAAAAGGAAGTATTGTAGAACTTATATCAGGTCCTTTTAAAGGAGAAAAGGCTAAAGTGGTTAGAATAGACGAATCAAGGGAGGAAGTGGTCTTAGAACTTATCGAAGCTGCAGTTCCAATTCCAGTTACCGTCAAAGGGGATCAGATAAGAATAATACAAAAGGAGGCTGATTAATGGCAAAAGAGACGATAGAAATTCTCATAGAAGGCAACAAAGCAACACCAGGTCCACCATTAGGTCCTGCCATTGGTCCATTGGGCATTAACATGATGCAGGTTGTTGAATCCATCAATAATAAGACAGCGGATTTTGAGGGAATGAAAGTCCCAGTCAAGATTATCGTGGATGTGGATACAAAAGAATTTGAGATAGAGGTAGGTACACCTCCAACTACTGCACTTATAATGGATGAACTAAAGCTTGAGAAGGGTTCACAAGATCCTGGATTAGAAAAAGTCGCTGATCTTAGTATCAAACAAGCATTGAAAATAGCAAGAATGAAATTTGATACACTGCTTTCAAATGATTACAAAAGTGCTGTGAAGGAAGTCATAGGAACATGTGTAAGTATGGGTATAACTGTGGATGGGAAGGATCCAAGAGAAGTGCAAAATGAGATCGATAAAGGAGCGTACGACGATCAAATATCACAGTGATATAAGTTCATGGAGGAATTTTAATGCAAGAGATAACAGAAGCAGTGAAGAAGGCAAAAGAACTATCAAAGCCGAGAAACTTCACACAATCCGTCGATGTTGTGATAAACATCAAGGATTTAGACGTGAAAAAACCGGAAAACAAGATAGATGAAGAAGTTTTTCTTCCAAATGGACGTGGAAAAGATGTAAAGATTGCTTTTATTGCAGATGGTGAATTGGCAGTTCAGGCAAAAAATGCAGGTGCGGATCTTGTAATTACAAAACCCGAACTGGAAGAGTTAGGAAAAAACAGAAAAGAGGCAAAAAAAATTGCCAACACCTACACATTTTTTATTGCACAGGCTGATATGATGCCAATTGTTGGTAGACTACTGGGACCTGTTTTAGGACCTAGAAAAAAGATGCCAAAACCAGTTCCAGCCACCGTAAAACCAAAACCAATAATAGATCAACTTAAAAATACTATCAAACTTAGAACAAAAGATCAACCAGTTATTCAAGCAATAGTTGGTTCAGAAAAAATGGAAGATGAGGATATCGCAGGAAACATCGAGACGATCCTTGGCACATTAGACAGAAGACTGGAGAAAGGAAGAAGTCAGATAAAGTCCATGTACGTTAAAACAACTATGGGTCCAGTAGTGAGGGCGATATAAATGGCTCATGTTGCTGATTGGAAAAAAGAAGAGGTTAAAAACCTTAGAGAGCTAATTGACAGCCATGATGTGATAGGTATAGCTAATCTGGCAGATATACCCGCTCCTCAGCTTCAGAAGATGCGCCAGAACCTAAGAGACAGAGCGACCATAAAGATGTCCAAAAAGACCCTGATGAGCCTGGCACTGAATGAATCCAAAAAATCAAATATAGGTGCTCTTGGAGAATATCTGGACGGGCAGCCTGCATTTATATTAACAAAAATGAATCCTTTCAAGCTTTACAGGATTCTTGAAGATAGTAAAACACAAGCCCCAGCAAAACCGGGAAGCATTGCTCCCTCTGATGTTGTTGTGCCGAAGGGCGACACTCCATTCAAACCAGGTCCAATTCTGGGGGAGCTTCAAAAGATAGGTATCCCCGCCAAGATCGATAAAGGAAAAATAGTTATAACCAAAGACCAAAAAATAGTTGGCGAGGGAGAGGAGATTCCAAAGGATGTGGCAGGCATTTTAACAAGGCTTGAAATCCATCCTATGGAAGTTGGAATCGATCTCATGGCTGTTCATGAAAATGGAACCATTTATACATCTGATCTTTTAACCATAGACGAAGAAAAGACATTATCAGACATACAGAAAGCCATTAGACAGGCTTTGAACCTATCAGTGAACGCGGTGATATACACCAAAGAATCCATACCAATTATAATACAAAACGCTACTGAAAAATCATTGAACCTGGCAATAAATGCATCAATACCAACATCACGCACAATGGATACGCTTTTATCCAAGGCTTACTCTCAGATGCTGTCAGTTGCGTCCGGTTTATTTGCTGTGGATGAGAACGCCCTTGATGATGAACTTTTAGAAAAATTAAAATCACGTGTTAAAAAAGTCGAGGTTAAAAAAGAAAAAGCTGAGAAAGAGAAAGAAAAAGAGGAAGAATCAGAAGAAGAAAAAGAAGAAGAAAAAGAGGAAGAAGCAGCAGCAGGGCTTGGTGCTCTTTTTGGCTAACATGAATGTTTTTTTGATAAATTAAATAAATTTGAGGTGATCATATGGAATATATATACGCAACAATGTTATTGCACACAATCGGTCAGAAAATCAGCGAAGAAAATGTAAAAAAAGTTCTTGAGGCTGCAGGAGCAAAAGTAGATGATGCAAGAGTAAAAGCATTAATCGCAGCACTTGAAGAAGTTGATATCGAAGAGGCGATGGAAAAAACAGCAGTAACAGCAGCTCCAGCAGCAGCAACTCCAGTGGAAGAAGAAAAAGCTGAGAAAGAGGAAGAACCAGAAGAAGAGGAAGAATCAGAAGAAGAAAAAGAGGAAGAAGCAGCAGCAGGGCTTGGTGCTCTTTTTGGCTAACTTCTCCAGTTTCTAAAAGCCAGAAACCTCTTATTGGCTTTTTTACTATTTTTTCTTTTATTTTTAAATTAATTATGATTTTTAAAAAATTTTATCGATGATTGGTATGTCTCATCAACTTGCAGAACTTGGATTCACAAAAAAAACTTGTATTGTGTGTGGAAGAGACTTCTGGTCAATTGTCGATAGAAAAACATGTGGAGATGCCCCTTGTGATGAATATGGGTTCATCGGAAATCCAGCAACCAGTAAAAAATACGATCTTTTTGATATTCAGAGTACCTTCATTGAATTTTTTGAAAAAAATGATCATAAAGCCATAGAAAGATATCCAGTTCTTGCAAAAAGATGGAGAGACGATGTTTTTTTGGTTGGTGCATCCATTTACAACTTTCAGCCGTGGGTTACATCAGGATTGGTGGAACCTCCGGCAAATCCGCTTGTAGTGGCTCAACCTTCCATAAGACTTAACGATGTGGATAATGTTGGAAGGACAGGAAGACACATGACCTGTTTTACCATGGGAGGACACCATGCTTTTAATTCTCGCGAAAAATACGTTTACTGGGAAGATGAGACTGTAAAATACTGCCATGACTTCTTAAAGCATATTGGAATAAATCCAGGAGATATAAGTTTCATAGAATCTTGGTGGGAAGGCGGAGGAAATGCAGGTCCCTGTTATGAGGTTTGTGTGAAAGGAGCAGAACTTGCAACCCTTGTTTTTATAAAATACAAAACAACTCCTGCTGGAGAACGCCAGGAAATCCCACTCAAAATTGTTGATACTGGATACGGTCTTGAAAGGTTCGCATGGATATCCCAAGGGACCCCCACAGCATATGATGCATCGTTTGGTCCTGTAATTGATAAGCTCAAAAGCATGGCTCAGGTTGAAGTTGATGAAGAGATTCTGTCTGAAAATGCAAGAGTTGCAGGGATGATGGACATTGAAACTCTTGCGGACATTAAAACATTACGAGCAAGGGTTGCAGAGAGATTGGGATTATCATTAAATGTGCTTGAGAAAGCTGCAGAACCTATGGAGGCTATATATATAATTGCAGACCATACAAGATGCCTTGGATTCATGCTTGCAGATGGAGTTATTCCATCAAACGTGAAGGAAGGATATCTTGCGAGACTTGTAATAAGGAGAACCATTAGATTCATGAAAGATTTAGGGTTGTCAGATTCCCTTGCTGACATAATGAAAATACAGCTTGATTTTCTATCTAAAACATATCCTGAAATCAGGGTTCATCAGGATCACATACTCAAAATAATCGACCTTGAAGATAAACGATATCGTAAAACCATCTCAAAAGGCAGTCAACTGGTCAAAAAGAGTATAAAATATCTCAAAAGAGATAAGAAGGATGAATTACCCCTTGATATGCTTATAAAACTCTATGATTCCCATGGGATTCCTCCTGAGACCACAAAGGAGATCTCAGAAAAAGAGAGTTTCAAGGTGAATGTCCCAGATAATTTCTATACTCTGGTTGCCACAGAGCATTCCGAGGAGATTCAGAAAGATAAAGGGGAAATAGAGCTAAATTTCCCAAAAACGCAGCTTTTGTTCTACGATGAACCTCATGAAATCGAATTTGATGCCCAAATACTCGGTTTTTATGAAAATAATGTAATATTAGATGGGACTCTTTTCTATCCAGAAGGAGGAGGTCAACCGTCTGATATTGGATTTTTAGAAATTGAAGATCACAAGATCAGAGTTTTACATGCGGAAAAGCTCAATGATATTGTTCTGCATAAAATAGCCGAATCAGAGATTGATAAGCTGATACCATACGAAGGATCAAAAGTAAAAGGTCAAATTGATTGGAATAGACGAATATCCCTTGCAAGAAACCACAGCGCAACCCATCTGATCGTTTCAGCTGCAAGAAAAGTCCTTGGAGATCATGTGTGGCAAGCTGGAGCTCAAAAAGGAGTTAAAAGGTCAAGAATTGATTTATCTCATTACAAGAGGATAACAGATGAAGAGCTTCAGGAAATCGAGCAGATTGCGAATAAATATGTTATGAAAAATGTCAATGTAACTACATATTGGATGGATCGGACAGAAGCCGAAAAAAAATATGGTTTTATTCTATATCAGGGAGGAGTTGTCCCTGGACGAAAAATAAGAGTTGTTGAAATTGATGATATTGATGTCCAAGCCTGTGGAGGAACTCATGTTGATAGAACCGGTGATATAGGGCTTATAAAAATAACGAGGACGGAGAGAATTCAGGATGGTGTTGAGAGGATCGAGTTTTCGGCAGGAGAAGCCGCAATAGAAGCTATCCAAAATAACGATGCTATTTTAAGAGAAAGTGCAGCTATATTTAAAGTTAAGACGAAACAGCTCCCTAAAACTTGTGATAGATTCTTTACTGAATGGAAAGCTTTAAGGAATGAGGTTGATAGACTAAAAAGCAATATAGCGTCCCTTAAAATCGAGGGGCTTGTGAATAAAACCGAGAAAATTGATGATCTGGTGGTTTTAAGGGAGATAGTAGAAGCTGATATGGAAGAACTTATAAAGATAGCCACCGAACTTACAGAGAAAACCGAGAAAGTTGATGTAGTAATTATTGGAAGCAGCGAGGGTAAGATAGTTGGTGCATCTTCCAAAAAAGCTTTAAATAAAGGTGTAAAAATAAATGAGCTTATTAAAGAAGCAGCCAAGATACTTGGCGGTGGAGGAGGTGGAAGACCGACACTAGCTCAGGGTGCAGGTCCCCACGCAGAGAAAATGCAGGATGCTTTGGATTTTGTGCTGGATGTGGTGAAAAAGGAAATTGCATGAGATTATTTCCAGTAAACATCGAATGGTGAAGAACATGCCAGTAAGCGATGAACAAAAAGAAAAGATAAAGGAGTTGTTAAAAAACCCTAAGTTAAGTACGGAGGAGATAGCAAGCTTGTTGAATGTATCTGTTGGAAGCGTCCGAGCCATTAAAGGCACATACAACCATGGGGACATACGAAGATACATCTTCTCATGATTTAATTGATGCCCAAGAAACAACTTTTGGATTAGACGGGACTTACAAGAGTCTATAATCAACAATTTAAATCAAATTGAAGACGATTTGAATTGTTTGAGGATGGGAGACAATATATAATTGATGTAGGTAGAATCGACATTCTTTGTTTGGATAAGAAAAATAATTTTGTCGTCATAGAATTGAAAGCAGGGCGCGCAAAAGATGATGCAATTGGACAGATATTGGGATAGATACAGAGTAAATTTTTCATTCGAAGAAATTACTTAAAAATTAAAATTCAGTTAGTTGTAGATAAATTAGTCTTATAATAAACCTTTACTTCGTGTTTCTTCTTTTTAGATTAAATTTATATAACGAATGATCCATAATCTATAAGAATTAAAATAAAGATTTGGAGACACATCTTGAAAATCCGCAGTATAGAAGAAATAAACCACAAAATAGCCAATGGAGAAGCAACGGTACTTACAGCAGAGGAAGTAAGTCAGCTTGTAAGAAAAGGCAAAGAACCAAAAGCAGAGGATATCGATGTTATAACCCCCGGAACCTGCGGAATAATGTCTGGAACAGCTGCCGTATTTCATTTTAAAGTATCTGAACCTGGAAAGTTTAAAAAAGCAAAAAAAATCTTTTTAAATGGTGTTCCAGGATTTCCAGGTCCCTGCCCAAACGAATGGCTCGGATCAGTTGATCTTATAGTTTATGGCACAGCAAAAAGCATTTATGATGAGGATTATGGTGGAGGATTTTTATTTAAAGATATTGTGAGTGGAAGGGATATAAAAATTGAAATGAAATCAACAGAAGGTAAGATCATTAAAGCAACGGCCAATATAGATGATATGAGCACTGCAAAAATGATCGGAACAAGATTAGCCTTCAAAAACTATACAGCATTCGTAAATCCGAGCAAGGAGGCAATATCATCCATATTCCATGCGATAGACATGGAGGGACCCTACAGAGGGATTTCATTTTCAGGATGCGGCGAGTTAAATCCTCTACAAAATGATCCGCTGATGAAAACCATTTGTGTAGGAAGTAGGGTGCTTTTAAATGGTGCAGGAGGAATCGTGATCGGCCATGGGACGAGAAGTACAAAAGAAAAACCAAATCTCATGATAGCTGCTGATATGCACAATATGGATCCCCATTACCTTGGCGGATTTAAAACAGCGGCAGGTCCAGAGATATTCAACAGCGTGGCAGTTGCGATCCCAGTGCTAAATGATGAGATTTTAAAACGCACTTTTATAAAAAATGAGGACATAAAGCTTCCAATTGCAGATATTAGAGGGCGTCACAAAATTTTAGGATATACAGATTATGGTGCTGTCTGGGATGATGTTGACGAAAGACCTGTATATCATCCAGAAGGATGCTTGAGCTGTGAAGTGTGTATAGTGCGGGAGAGATGTCCTACAGGAGCCTACAGCGATACCTTAAATACGAAAAGATGCTTCGGCTGTGGAATGTGTGTGTATTCTTGTCCAAACGGTGTATTTGAAATGAAATCAGGGACTGTTAAGTTCAAGGTGGATGATAGGGTCATGGACATACCAGTATTATGTCGTCAGTCAGATATAAAAAGAGCACGTGAATTAGCATTGGAGCTTAAAAAAAGGATCTACGAAGGTGTTTTTTTAATTTCAAATATTTTTTAAAATCCCATCCAAAAAACTTTAAAAACGATTTGATCAAAAAATTTTATCCAAAGAGTATCTTGATCAACCATACGATCCTCTATGGAAATTTTGATGCTAATTTATCTTTAAGTTCTTGAAAAAAGCTTTATTAAAGGTGTTGATCCACTATATTCTATAAGTCGGGATTAAAATGCAAAATTACGAACTTATAATTGTAAGATATGGTGAAATAGGGATAAAAAGTCCCAAAGTAAGACGAAGATTTGAAAAAAAGCTTATTTCAAATATAAAAAGCAAGATAGACTGCAAAGTAAAGTTAGATCAAGGAAGAATATTCATCTATCCAGCTGATTTCGATCATGCTTTGGAATCTTTGGGAAAAATATTTGGAATAGTATCATTTAGCCCTGCGATCTCTACCACAACTGATTTTGGTTCTATAAGAAGAGTCATTGAAAATTACATGAAAGAAATGATCTCTGAAGGGTTATTTTCAGACAAAACTTCTTTTGCGATAAGAAGCACAAGGGCTGGAATCCATGATTTTACAAGCAAAGATATGGCTTCATTTTGTGGATCCGTTGTTGTAGAGATGACAAATGCACCAGTTGATCTTGATCATCCTGATTTTGAGTTGTTTGTAGAAGTGCGTCAAGATAAGACATATGTCTATCATGAGAAAATTCAAGGTTTAGGGGGTCTTCCCCTCAAAACGCAAGGGAAACTGGTTGTTTTATTATCAGGAGGCATAGATTCCCCTGTTGCAGCATTTTTGATGATGAAAAGAGGGTGCGAGATTGTAGCCCTTCACTTTGATAATGACCCATATACAACGCCAGAATCAAAACAAAAAGTTATAAAAATAGCTAAAAAACTTAAAAGTTATTCTGCCGGCTCTAAATTTAAAATGTACTATATAAAATATGGAAATTTCCTAAAAAAATGCCTATCAGAGGCAGAAAAATTAACATGTGTGCTCTGCAAGAGAGGAATGTATAGGATTGCAGAAGAGATTGCAAAGAGGGAAAATGCTAAAGGGGTTGTTGATGGAAGCAGTTTAGGGCAAGTTGCATCCCAAACCCTTCCTAATTTAATGGCAACGAGGTATTCAATTTCGCTTCCCATATTCAGCCCATTGATTGGATTTGATAAGGTTGAAATTGAGAGACTTGCAAGGGAAATTGGAACTTACGAGATTTCAATATCTCCTGATAAGGGATGTAGCGCTGTTCCCAAATATCCAGAAACAAATGCAAACATTGTAAATGTTCTAAAGGCTCAAGAGAGTATCGATATGGATAAACAACTTGAAAAAGCTTTATATTCCCTAAAAGCAGTGAAATTATAACGGATGAGCTTATTTATAACAAGATTTTTAAATTCTACACAAAAAACTCAATTAGACTTTAATTGTGATAATTATCATCATAGAACTCCTAAATTATCAAAAACCATTATTTGACATCGTTCCTGGGAATACCAAAAGATTTATATATATTTTTCATGCAAAAAAATTAGTAATATATAAAATTTTTGGTTTTAGACACGTAGATAAGTATAGTTTCAACAGAATTAAATCCAAATGGATGGTATTATGGGATTTGTAGAAAATGTTATCTCATCGGTCAGAAGGGATCTGCAACCTCAGGAAGGTGCCTGTGGAATATGCCATCTTACCTTAGAGAAACTGTCAGAAGAAGGTGGAAAGGCCATATCATATGAAGTACCAGATGGAACAGCATCAAAGATTTTCGATAATAGGGGAAGGGTTATTGGAGAAGGTATTGACATCGTATGGGCGCCCTCTATTTTAAAAGCCCAAATAAATGCTGGATTGATTCCAAAAGGAATTGCAAGTAATCTTAAAAAAATCTTAACAAAAAAAGACGATAGAAAAAGAGTTGCAAGAATGTTTGGTTATGGAAGATGTGTTACTCCTGCTGGTGTGGCCATAAGCATGATATGGCGTGATGGTGGGCGAGTTGAGGTTCAAAGAGAAGGTATTGGGGTGGAGGCAAGTTTGTATGATGTAGATGGTAATCTCATATCAGAAGCAACATCAGCTTTTTGTCCTGTTTGTGCCATAAATATCTCTGTATCAAAAAATGAGGGGTTGAGAGAGAAAGTAAGAGAAGAACTCAAAGATACCCCAAACACAGGTAAACTGAAATATGAAAGGGGCATTGAAAATATCATTCGGTGGGAAAAAAGAAGGGTTTTCACGCACATTAGAGAAAATAAAAAAATCATAGGAACAAATTGGGGTTGTTGTATTGCCTATGCTACCGTAAGAGCTGAGATAGCTGCTGGTTTTGGAAGTGCAAAATGGAACAGGCTTTTTAAAAATTACTGTGACATGTGTCCCCTAAAGCATTGCTGGATTGGAAAATCAATGGGTGCTCTTGGAAACATAATATTGCAGAGAATGAAGGAAGTTGATGTAGAAGAGAAAGTTAGGATGAACGATTATATAACAGCCCTTATGTTTGATGGTGATCGCAAAGTTGCTCATGGTATTGGAACTCTCTGCTCATTGAGTGCAACTGTAAATGCTTTTATGAGGGCTGATGCAGTCAAGATCCTAAAACCAACTCCGGCTCGCGGCTTCCCCTACAAATAAGGGACAGTGATAGTATATTTCATGCCAAAAAAATGACATGTCTGCGATGCGGGAAGGAACATAAACCAGATGATATCATCTTCCGGTGCAAATGCGGTGGGTCTTTAGATATAATCTATGACTACAAAAGAATTCAAAAGATAATCCTAATGGCAGATTTTATAAGAGAGAAGCCATGGCACTGGAAATATTGGATGTTTTATCCTGTGGATGATCTCAAAAGGGCAGTTTCATTTGAAGAGGGTGGAACACCTCTCTTTTTATCAAAAAGGATTGGAAATGAGATGGGCTGCGAACTATATTTTAAACATGAAGGCATGAATCCAACTGGGTCTTTTAAAGACCGCGGCTCAACAATTGAAATAACAAAGGCGGTTGAACTTGGAGCAGATTCTGTATGCTGTGCGTCAACAGGTAACATGGGAGCATCCCTATCTTCCTATTGCGCAAAAGCTGGAATTGATTGTAAGGTATTTGTTCCAGAAAGTACTCCACGCTTGAAAATATTCCAGATACTAAGTTGTGGTGCGGAGGTAATAAAGGTTAAAGGAACCTATGCTGACTGCCTAAGATTAACAGAAGAGGCAAACAGAAGATACAGTACCTATCTGGTTGGTGATTACCCATACAGAAGTGAAGGTCAAAAATCCGTTGGATTTGAGATAGTGGATCAGTTTTATTGGAATGTTCCAGATTACGTAATCTGTCCCATGGGAAATGGAACCTTAACGAGGGCTGTGTGGAAATCACTTCTTGAACTTAAGAACGTGGGATTACAAGAGAAGCTTCCTAAGATAATCGGGGTGCAGGCAGAGGGTTGCTCACCAATAGTCGATGCATTTAAAAACGATCTTAAGAGGCCCATTCCAATGGAAAAAGCCGATACAATTGCAGATGCAATAGCATGTGAAGATCCACTCGATGGTGCTGAGGCATTGGCAGCCATCAGAGAATCATGTGGTTTTGCAGAGCTTGTATCAGACGAGGAGATTTTAAGTGCTCAGAAAGTACTTGGTAGATCTGAAGGTCTTTTTGCAGAACCCTCTGGTGCTGTAAGCATAGCTTGCCTTATCAAATACAGAAAAAACTTCAAAGGCAAGAAAGTTGTTTGTATCGTGACAGGGCATGGATTAAAATGTCCTCATGTTAGGAAAGCAGATGTCATAACCATAGAAAATGATTTTGATGAATTGGATAAGATCTATCCTTGACTGGTGGTAAAATGGCAGATTATGAAGTTGAGATAATATCTCCTGAAGAGAAGGAACAGATGTTTGATGAATTGACAGATAAGGTTAAATTTGAGAGAAAGGCTAATATACATGGAGCATGCGTTAAACTCTTAACAGACAACAAAGATTTTAAAGAGGCGTGGGAAGACAATTTTAAATTTATGAACGAAGATATCAGACCACATGCTAAGATATTTTCCATAGAAGATGGTGGATCGCTTCAAGTAATGTATGAACCTCTCTCAAATACAGCGATAATCAAAAACTGTGATTATTATGGGTGGATTAAAAGTATTGCCCTTGCTACGATTTCTGATTTTTTTGAGGATTATCATTCTGTGCATAAAAGATACTCTGTTCATGGATCTGCTGTGGATTACATGGGGCATTCAATTGCAATAATCGGTCCACCAGGTACAGGTAAAACCACTTTGACTTATGGGCTCCTGCAGAACAAAAACTGCAATTACATCGCAGATGATTGGTTTTTTACACGCTTGTTTGAAAATGCTGTGGTTATCTTCTCATCAGAGAAAAATTCATACATCAGGGATGATATAGCACAAACATGGAAGCTTTTTTCCAAAGAGATCAGAAAGGTCAAGCTTGATAAAATGAGAAGAGGAATTGCAGATGTAAACTCTCTATTTGGTGGGCGCATAAGAGAAAGTTCAACCCTCAAAACCGTTGTTTTGTTGGAAAGAGATAAAAGAGATCCACCATTTAGAAAACTTCATGTTGAAGAAGCAATAGAATACATGATAAGCGAGGATTTCTGCAATCCCCACCAACTGATAAGAGATGAAAGAAAATTTAATCTTCGAAGGAGGTTCTTCGAAGAGATCTTCTCAAAGCTTGATGTATATCTTCTAAACACAATAGAGACTCCCAAAGAAAGTCTTAATAGGATAGAAGATCTTGCAAAAAGGTGATTTTATGAGGGCATTTTTGGCGGTAGACATAGATGAAAAACTCAAAGGGAAGATATCAGAGGTACAAAAGCATCTTATGGAAGCTGATGCGCCAGTTAAATTTGTAGAACCTGAAAATCTACATTTTACCTTCAAGTTTTTTGGTGATATTACAGAAGAGAAAGCCAATGAGATCATCGCAGTAACAGAGGATAAGATACAAAAACATGATCCTTTTGAAATATCAATCAAAGGAATGGGCGTGTTTCCAAATTTGAGATATATAAGAGTACTATGGCTTGGAGCAGAGAATGCAGATGCTTTTTCAAAATTGCAAATGGATTTGGATGAAGAGTTTGCGAAGATGGGCTTTAAAAAAGAGAGAAGTTATGATCCCCATCTTACGATAGGACGTGTTAAAGGAGCTAAAAACAAAGATGCCCTCCTATCAAAGATCAAGGAACTTGAAGATGTGGAAATTGGAAAAATGAATGTTGAAAAGCTTGTACTCAAAGAAAGTGAGCTTACGCCTTCAGGACCGATTTATAAAAACTTGAGAGAATTTGATCTTTAAAAAGGTTGAAAAATTATTTTTTAATTTCAGAAAATCCTAAATCCATGTTAGCAATCTAAATATTTGATTTAAAATTTAAAATTACAATTGAAAACATTTAGGTGACCTTCGTGGAACAAATAAATTTCAAAAAAATTCTAAAGACCATAAAACCCACAGATGCTGAAAATAATAAGATCAAACTATTATCCAGCAAACTCATTCGAATAATAAATGAAACCGCAAAAGAACATAACATCCATGCTGAAGCTGTGCTTGTTGGGTCTGTTGCAAAAAACACATGGCTTTCCGGGAAAGCTGATATTGATATATTCATAAAATTCCCATTAAACGTCGATGAGAATGATCTAAAAAAAAATGGACTGTTTTTAGGACACAGATGCATAAAAAAAATGAGAGGAATAGTAGAAGAAAGATACGCTGCCCATCCTTATGTTACAGGACTTATTGAAGGATATGAGATTGATTTTGTACCCTGTTATGCCATAGAGGATTCCAAACAATTAAAATCGGCTGTAGACAGAACCATTTTACATACAGAGTATGTGAAGAAGAATCTAAAGACAGAAAAGACAGATGAAGTTCTCCTACTTAAAAGATTCATGGAATCGATTGGAACATATGGATCTGAATTTAAAGTTAGTGGTTTTTCTGGATACCTCTGCGAACTCTTAATAATTTATTATGGTTCTTTTATGGAGGTTTTAAAAACTGCTTCTGAAAAATGGCACCCTGGATACGTAATAGATCTTGAAGAGCACCAAACTGGGAAGTTTTTTGATGAACCGCTTGTGGTTGTGGATCCTGTGGATAAAAAAAGAAATGTAGCAGCGGCCCTAACCCTCCAGCGAATGTCTGAATTCGTTGTAGCATCGAGAAATTTCCTTGAAAATCCATCTGAGGAGTATTTTTTCCCGAAAATCCCAAGATTGGATGTTGATTCTATAAAAAATGAATTTGAAAAAAGAGGAACAAAAACATATCTTCTTGTATTTACTCCACCGAAAATACCAGCTGATGCTATATATCCGCAACTCAAAAAAACAGAAAATTCGCTGAAAAGCATTGCAGAAAGAGAGGATTTTAGGGTATTCGGCAGCGATTCGTGGACAGATGAAAATAAAATAGCAATTATATTACTTGAATTTGATATTTGGAAACTTCCAAGAATAAAAAAACATCTTGGTCCATACGTGTGGTCTAAACTTCATCAGAGGAGATTTTTAAAAAAATACAAAGAAAAGGCATGGATTGATGGGGATAGATGGGTAGTTGAGGTTGAAAGAAAATACAAGAACGTTGAATCTCTCCTTTACGATATTTTAAGGGAAGATAAGATGGATTATCTTAAATTTGGAAAACATATAAAGGCTGAAATTTTAAAACACTATGATATAGTGGATATTGAGGAGTTCTTAGATTCAGAACGATGTAATGATGCTGTTTTAATGTTTTTATATAGGTATCTAAACAAAAGTATGGATCTTTGGCGATAGTTTCATGTTTAATTAATTCTTCCGCTCATAAACAAACTTTGGAACAGCTACCCTGAATGGATCGAAGCTTTCAATGTTCTTGACTTCCATGCATTTCATGCTAACTCCTGAATGAAGCGTGGAAGGAAGTCTTAGGATCCTTTTAAGATCAATTGTGACTTTTGCGTCCACCAATCCCATGTTTAGGGTGGATATGCCTCTTATCAATTTTTTATAATTTTTTGGGCCGATTTTATTTTTAAAACTACCCCATTTTCCTTTTTTAACAAGTCCTTTATTTTTAATAACCCTGCCTAAAAGCTGTTTGCTGACATTCTCAATTTTGGCATCTTGGTTTAAATGTAGAATAACATATCCAACCCTTTTCGTAAATACCTGCAGATATCCGAAGGGAATGGAAAAATGTTCAAGATCGTAGGGTATACCACCAGCCTCGTATTTGCCCTTTGGTACATCGGCGCCCACGATGTATTTTAGAACTTGGGATCTTACATCACTATCTATCTCCATTACAGCTTCATCCAAACACCTTATGTGATAACCTCTTCCAGAATATATTGTGTAAATATCTCGCAGTCCCAAATCTCCCTCCAAAGTTTCTTTCAGATCACACACAATCTCCCTTGCCTCATCAAGGCATACTTCACATACTTCATCACAAGAACATGTCTTTATTGGTAGATCTTTAGCGTCTACGTCAAAGACCAGCTCTGATTTTATCCAGCCATCCCTTCGTCGTGGTTTTTCGTAAAAGGCAACAGAACAATATGCAGCGTAGGGTGCTCTATACACCAAAAAACGTCTCAACATGTCCGCTGAACGAAAAACCCTGTATCTGTCGCTTGGACCCCTTCCTACATGATCAAATCCAAATTCTCTCTTTTCTATAGAATATTTTATAAAATCAGGTAGTTCCTTTAGATTCCATTCTTCTCTGTAATATCTTCTGCGCTCTGTTATGGTAGCTGGTTTGAGGATTTTTATCACGTCCATATAAACGCTAATTAGATGAACTTTTAATGTCACATTTGTAAGCTTAATGAACAGACCTATAATTTCTTTGATTTTTTAGATTTGTCCTTTAACTTATTCGAATAATAAATTAATGGATTTCCTATCTTTTTGCACATTTTATCTGGCTTACATATGCTGTACAGATGTATTTTTACCTTTTCACAGCTCATTGGTGTGTACCACTTACTTTCTCCTTCATGTTCCATAGAGAGATTCTCATGCATCCCAAATCCAAGTTTTGCATTTATATTGATCTTCTCCTGAGGTTGATCATCAAAAAGCGGAGGATTGCATCTTTCCGCAGCCTCGTATATCAGAGGCAGGATCTCATTTTGAACTATATCAAGGTTAGGATCTAAATCAGATATTTTCATGGTCACATTTTTACTGAAAACCCCTGGATACAACCTTGCATAGGATAAAAAGGAGGTTAAAAGTAGAACTATTGCATCGTTTCTCATCCCGGAGCCAACTCCTTTCATGATTTTTTTTATACAGGGTGGAAATGCATCGGGATTTAGTTGAGATGCTTTAACCTCAACTCTGCTACCATAATACTTTTTCGGCTCTGAAAGAACCTCAGATATTCTATTTCCGATTTCTAACAATGAAGGATGAGGCTCAATATTTCGTGACATTTCATGGACCTTTTTTATGTAATTTTCTGTAAGTTGCATGATCATCTTTATCATGATAAGTTCCTTGACCTTGTCTCCTACCAACAGATCGTACATTCTCTCTGGATTTCTATTTTCTATTTTGTTGGTGAAACGTTCCATAAAATCTTTTTTAGATAAAATAACCTCTCCTTTATCTAAAATTAGATCACGAAGATAGATTTTTCTTGGACTTAAAAGATCCACAAGAGAAATCCATTTAATAATAGTTTCGGTGGAAATTTCATCTATAATTTGTCTTGTTATGTTTTTCCTTTGATCTTCTTCTCTTATTGTGTAATAAAGCCTATCTTCAACAAGTTTTCCTTGAGATTCAATCATAAATCTGCTTTCCCTAGAATTTGGACCAAATTTAACTCCTATCGCCTGACATAGAAGATAAAACGCGATTACATCGAATTTTAAAATCTTATTTGCAATCTCCTTATCAAATAAATATACATACTCTCTATAATTCCTACGGTTTCTTTTTTTTGTATACCATTCTATTCTCTTAATAGCAAAGTCTGCATAGCTTCGGGGTACCTCTTCTTCACCCATAGCTGGATTTATTTTAATTACCATTTTCTTCAATTGGTCATTTTCATCAAAAACACTATCTAAAATTCCTTCTTCACTTGCTATGTCTTTTCCTTCGTCAGATAAGGGGTTTAAAAATGATTTTGATATCATCAATTGTATTTTTTTAATGGAACAAATAAATAGTTGATCCAGGATTCATAATAATCTTTCAAGTGTCTCCTATTCCCGTAACAAGCAATTCATGGTCATGAAACTAAAGAGAATCAATTGTCTCATGAGAAAGGTTTTTTAACCAGAATGCACATGAATGAAATTATCTTCCAATTTTATGTACAATGCGTTGAAGGCTTTACTACATGAAATTTCATCCTGAAATGTGAAAATTGCGTTCCAAAGACAAAGAAGTTCAATATTCGATCTAAAAAACTGTTGCCAAGATTCTTCATGCATTTTTGAATCAAGTATTGGAATAGCTACATTTAATAGTAGGAATTGATTTTATCTATCATGAATCGGGGAATAACTACATGATCTATACAAAAACTTTGATTATAAAAACAAAAAAGCCTGGAGATGTTGTGGATCTGACATCCAAGGTAGAAAAGGTGGTAGGAGAATCTAAGATCAAAGATGGGATAGTACATGTTTTTGCACCTCACGCAACTGCAGTATTTGCTTTAACAGAGCTTGAATCAAGATTGATGGAGGATATCAGCAAATTACTGGATATTTTAGCGCCAGAAGGTAGATGGAAGCATGGCGGGAATGCACATTCACACCTCAGATCAATGATTTTTGCTCCAGATAAGACACTACCTGTAAGAGCGGGTAAAATCGTTAAAGGAACATGGCAAAGTCTATTTTTCATAGAAGCAGACCTCTCCGGAAGAACAAGAAAAATAGAGGTAACAGTTATAGGTAATTAATCCAAAAATCGATTATCAAAATCGAAGGGCTGCCAGGATTCGTGATTTGGTTTTCGGTTACTTTACGTAGCTTATCAGCGCTAAATGATTTTTAATAGACGTATATATGGTTTTAGCTCTGTTTTCAATGGTTTTTAACAATTTTAAAACGTAAACCAAAAAAATTAAAAATAAGTTTGAGCATGATAAGAACGTAGATGATGAAAGTTTTATTGTATTATGGCTGCTTATAATTTTTAAAGAGATTTTTCCATTTTCAAGCTCCTGCGTTTATTGGAAGTTTTTTGGATGTGATTGCAGAAGAAAATTACAGCCTCCTGATAAGTTGATACATCGAAGCGAAATAAAGGAAGGCATGCATGTTATAGAGCTTGGAGGTGGGAGTGGAGCCTTTACAACCTTTGTTGCAAGAGCCGTTGGCGAGCAAGGAAAAGTATATGCTCTTGATATTCAGCCGAAATGCTAAAAAAAGTTGAAAAACAAGCTTCTCAAACCTGAAAATCAGGAAATAAAATATTGAACTTGTAAATGGGGATGCACATCATCTGCCCTTTATAATGATTACTTCGACTTTGTATATATGATAACAGTCCTCCAAGAAATACCAAACAAACATAGAGCTCTGATAGAAACAAAAAAGTGTTAAAACAGGTGGGATTCTTGCTGTAACAGAATTTTTTTCCTGATCCTGATTATCCTCTTAAATCGACCACCATCAAGAAGTATGGAGGAAGATTTTGCTTTATATGAGGTTATGGGAAACTTCTGGAACTACACTGTAAGATTTATAAAACCATTAGGGAAAACTTTATTTGACTTGCAAAATATTTATAACAAAAAGGGAGTGTAAATTTGAGAAAGAAAATGATAATGGTGGTTTTTGCATTTGTTTTTACATTTGTATTTTGCAAAACAGTAGCAGCCGCAGATATAAATCAAGATTTGAAAGCTGATTCTGACATTATCAAGATGCCACAAGAAGGGATCTCAAATACAACCGAAAGTTCAGATGTTGATTTAAGAACTATCTCAGATGCAACCGTAGAGAGGATTGCAGGTGGAAATAGAATTGAAACAGCTTGTAAAATTGCAGAAAAATGGGGACAATCTGATGTTGTTATTTTAACAAGAAGTGATCTTTTTGCAGACGCTCTGTCTGGAGTACCTTTGGCAGCAAAATTAGAAGCTCCTATACTTCTTACAGAACCAAACGATTTAAATCCAAAAACGCTTCAGACAATGCAAGCTTTAGGATCAAGATTGGTGATCATCTTAGGCAGCGAAAAAGCCATTTCCAAATCAATAGAAAATAGTCTAAAGCAAGCGTATCAGGTAGAAAGGATTGGTGGAGCAAACAGATATGAAACATCAGCGTTGATAGCAAAGAAACTTAAAGAAGATTATGGAGTAACAAAAATTATTTTGTCAACAGGAGAAAACTTCCCAGATGCTTTAGCAGCAGCCCCTTATGCTAACAAACAAAATGCTGCCATATTATTAGTACATCCTAAGATCTTGGGGGAAGAGACAAAGGATGCTTTAAAAGAGATGGGTGTTGCACAATTAACAATAATCGGTAGTGAGGTTGCTGTTTGTTGGGAAGTTGAAAATGAACTGAACCAGATGGGAATTTCAACCACAAGGATCTG
>CAZLGO010000010.1:0-29941 GCA_964559295.1 uncultured Methanobacteriaceae archaeon | reverse complement strand
AATCAGAACACAAAAACAAAAATCTAAAAAGTCAAGTTAATCAAAATTCTCTACAGTAAAATCAAAAAGGAGGTGAGAATGTGGGAGAAGTAAAAGAGATAAAATCAATTCCAGTTGTACCATTTGCACTGATGATAGCAGCGATTGCAGCGGTTATAACATTTATTGTAGGTATATTGGCTACTCTTTTCATGGTACCATTTTTAGCCATGGTACCAGCTAATGTAACTGGTGCTGCAGGTTTAGGTGGAGCAATGATGGCGGTAATGTTTATCATAGTCTGGCCAATAATAGCATTTATAGCCGGATTCATAATGTATGCCATTATGGCAATAATCTACAACCTTTTAGCCCCAAGAATTGGCGGAATCAAACTGGAACTTGAATGACTGAAAAATACTTTTAAACCCTTTAAGAGGGTTTTATTTTATTTTTTTGTTGGAAAAATGATGGAGACAGTAGACAAGCTTACAACTACTGTGGTTGAGAAATTAACAGTAGTTATTCTTTCAAGGTTAAAATTGTTTTTTATAATGTCACTCAAGTCCACCCTGGGTTAAACAGGGGATCTCCAAACAAAACAAAAGCTTGCCATGTGTCAAGTCCATAAGGTCCATAATAACCTACGTATCCATTGTCCATCAGCCACCTTTTTGCATCCCTTAAAGCTATACCAATAGGATCATTATCATATATAATTTCTTCATAAAAATCTGCCCCTAAATATGCTGCTGGTACATCCCAAACTGAATCTAATGTACCGATGTATGAAATTGCTCCTTTGAAGATAAATGATGTGGAAAGACCAATTAAAGAGCGACTCCAATCTTCAACTGTTATTCCTGACTGGCAAGCATTTGCAAAGACTATTGGATGTTCACCGCCAAGGTTTAACGAACCCATAACATCATTAACTGTAAGATAATAATCTGTTAATACAAGACCGCTGTTTTTATAATTTGACTCATCGAAGTATCCATGTCCTGTAAAATGAAAGATACCTACGCCACTGGCTAAATAATTTACAACGCTGCTCCAAGTAGCCTCACTACCTATGTATTTTTTTACATTAAATCCAGCATCCTGAAGAGTATATGCAATATAATTTGCTTCTGTTTCTGCCCAAGGAAGATCCCAATTTGTGCCTTTGTTAGGATTGCCAACAACCAGTGCATAATCATGCCATTTTGTGGGTAGAACTTCGTATAATAATATTCTTGCCACCATACAAGCTGTTTCATACCTGTCAAGTCCTGCAATCCTTCCTATGGCGAAATATAATCCGTCGTACACATCAATTGCTAAACTTACAACAGAGGGTCCTCCTATGATTGTTAAAAACTCTGGATTTATGTTATTGACAGCTTCAATCGTTGCATCAGGAATATATTCGTTTTTTACGAATAATACAGGAGCATTCCTCATAAAACCAAGAGGACCACCAGCTAATGCATCAGGGAAACTTTTTCCAGTTGTTATAATTACATCGTTAACAAAGATACCATCCTCTCTTAGTATTGAGGTATAATATTCTGCTATTTTTTTTGCGGTCTCATATCGGTCACTACCTCCTAATCTTGTGATATTTAATCCCATATTTTTAAGCTCACGCTCAACATCGGAGGATATGGCTGCAGGACTTCCCAAAATTATAGCTTCATTTGCTCCTAACTTTTGAATGGCTTGTTTTGTGTTATAGGGTATGTACTTTGGTTGAACCAATAATATAGGCCAAGATAGGTACGAAGCCAAAGGTCCAGCAGCAACAGCATCAGGGAAAAGATCCCCCCTCGTTATAATAACACCAGACGAACCACTGCTCCATTCTTTGAGGGCTGCATCCACCGCAGTATCATATCTTGTAGCACCAGAATATCTATATATTTGAGCTTTATAGAAATATTGGCGTAATTGACTTTCTATAGAAGAAGAAACAGCCTTAACACCACCCATAATACATACTTCCTCTATTTGATCCCTTATTGAATCATAGGTGTTAGAAAATCCCGGTGGTAGCTTGTCAGAAACCAGCATTATCGGAGTGCATTGTTTTACTCCATATTCATCAAGCCATGAAGCAATTGGAACTGCTACCAAAGCATCAGGGAAATTAGCTCCAGTGGCAACCACTACTCTGGCAGGATATTCGACTGAACGGGTGGTCTTTACTGTATTATTTGTAACATCAGAACTTATTTTATTAAGACCAAATGCATTTTGGGAAGTTGTGTTGTTGAAAAATTTTTCATTGGATTCTGCAAATACCGTATGTGCAGAAATAGTAAAAATGAGAAAAAAAGCTACAGACATTATTATTGCATTAATTTTTTTCATTTTTCGCCTCGCAGATCTTTATCTTTTGTGTTCATTTTATTGATTTTATATTTTACCTCATATCTTATATAAGTGATAATGGAATTATTAAAAAACACAGAGGACTTCCTTTGAATCTATCAAAGTACCCTACAGTAAAAGAAGCAATATTATATGAGAGGCTGGCGGATGGCGTTGTAAGATGCAACGTTTGTGGCAGAAGATGCATCATTCTGAAGGGTAGGATGGGTTTTTGCAAAACAAGAATAAATCAGGATGGAAAGCTTTGTACATTAGTTTATGGAGATATAAATGCATTAGATAGCAGACCCATCGAAATAAAACCTTTTTTCCATTTCTATCCAGGTTCCACTTCCTTAACATTCTCAACATGGTCCTGTAATTTCACATGTGCGTGGTGTCAGAATCATCACCTCTCAAAGAAGGCTCCTGATCCCAAAAGAGCAAATTACATCTCTGCAGACGAAATGGTAAATATTGCTTTAGAAAAGAAAAATGAGGGCATTTGTGTAAGTTTTACAGAACCTACTATGCTTTTTGAATACTCTTTAGATGTTTTTAAGCTTGCAAAAAAGAAGGGACTTTACAACTGTTATGTCTCAAACGGTTATCTTACATCGGACGCTCTCTTGATGCTTAAGGAAGCTGGAATGGATGCTATAAACATAGATATAAAAGGAGATGCTGATGTATACAAGAGATACTGCGGCAATGTTGATGTTGACGTTGTATGGAAAAATGCAAAGAAAGCCTTAGAGCTTGATATCCACGTTGAAATGGTAAATCTTGTAATAACTGGTGTAAATGATGATGAGAATTCCCTGATGCAGCTTATAAGTAGACATATAAAAAATGTTGGATGCGAAACGCCTCTTCATTTTACAAGATATTTTCCAGCCTTTAGATTTAAAAATCCCCCTACAGATGTTAAAACCCTCGAGGATGCTTATAGAATGGCAAAGGATGCAGGTATCCTCTATCCATATTTGGGAAATGTACCAGGGCATGAATACGAAAATACGTATTGTCCATCTTGTGATAAACTTCTTGTAGAAAGGTGGGCTTTTAGAATACTCTACTGGAATATTACAGAAGATATGAGATGTCCAAGATGTGGTTTTTCCATAAACATTAAGGGAAGATATGTTGTGAAATAGTTTAAGAATAAAAACATTTATCAACTAAATGCCCAAAGATACCAAAAAGAAAATGAAAATAGGTCTTTTGTATGTAAAAGGTGCCTTGCCGGCTTTTGAAGATTTTGGTGGATTACCTACTCATCTTGTAAACAGAAATGGTATGGTTAATGGTACGAGAGCCCACAAAGTATTGGATGGTATTATAATACCAGGTGGCAGTATCATAGAATCTCAAAGTATAAACAATGACTTAAAACAAGAGATAAAAAAATTAGGAAAAGATGGTGCCTTTATCCTTGGTATATGTTCCGGATTTCAAATACTTGCAAAAAAAACGGATACAGGGAGAAAATCCCCATGTCCTTTGGAGAAAGAGGGTTTAGGGCTTTTGGATGTATCTATTCATCCAATGATATGCACAGATAGGGTTGAAGCTGAGATCGTTGGTGACTCCTTTTTAACAGATGGTATGAACGGTCAAAAAATAACAGGATTTCACTGTCACACTTATGGAAATATAGAGGGAGATGCTCCATCTGTTTTTTTATCACATGTTAGAAGAACTGATTATAGAGATGACCCTAAAAAAATAATATCAGGAGTTAGAAATGATGATGGGAATGTTGTAGGCACCATGATCCATGGCTGTTTAGATGAAAATAAGGCACTTGTTGCAAACATCCTAAAATTTATGGACATGGACTGGGAGGATTTCCCAAAGATCAGGGATGCAAACAGAGAACTTTTAAGGAAGATTAAAAATGAAATTGGTATAAATACAGGGATTTTTGTTGGTAGGATAAACAAGCGTCAAAGGTCAGGAATTTTTAATGATTCAGAAAAGTTAAAAAAAGAGCCTCCAAAATGCATTATGTTGGCAAGTACAGGTTCAGAGTCTGGAAAGACATTTTTAACCACAGGAATAGTTGGAGCTTTAAGAAAGAGGGGTTATAGGGTCTGTGTTTTGAAGGTGGGTCCAGATATAAGAGATATAGTTCCTTCTCTTTATCTTAACAAGGAGAAGATGGAGAGCTTCTCGTCCATAAAAATAGGTGGACTTGGATGGAAAAGTTTAGAGGATGTAATTGAGAAAGTTAAAGGATACAATTATGATGTGGTCATTATAGAAGGTGTTATGAGCATATTCACAGGTATGCTCAATAAAATATCCCCTTTTTCAGCTTTAGAGATTGCAAAAGCTGCAAATATCCCAGTGATTTTAGTTTCTTCATGTAGTAAAGGAGGGCTTGAGAGTGCGGCTGTTGATGCAATAGGACATATTAACCTAATGGATAAAATCGGAGTAAGAATTAAGGGTGTTATTTTAAACAAAGTTTATGATAAAGATATTTCTCAGGTTGTATCATCCTATATAAAGGATAAAACAAATACTGAGGTTATAGGAGAGATACCAAAGATTGAAATCAGAGATAGGGGCAACATCCCAGAGATTGAAATAAAACTGGATGAATTCTGTCTTAATGCCATAAAAACTGTCGAAAAATATTTGAATGTTGATGAGATTTTTACGATGGCCGATGCACCAAACTTTACCGGGTACATGAGGTATGAAGATATTCTCAAAATTTTTAATGATCACTAAATGAAAAAATTGAAATTACTGTTTAGAAATATTGCAGTTTATGAATTTAATTCAAAGATCTCGATAATAAAGGGATTTTGATTCTCAGTCTGAGATATGTTGATTTTTGTCTAATTTTTGCAATAAGTTTTTATTTGTTTAATCAAAATAGAATATAGACCAAACACAGTTAAGCTGGGATTTAATATGAAAAAACAAGTAATCTTAATAATTCTTGCAATTTTTACTGCATCAGTGCTTTTTGTTTTGGGGACAAAAATGTATAATTATCTGAGTGTTGAATTTAATTTGGGCGATGATAACACTACAGCAGAGAATGATCAACTTAAAATAGATATTATAAATAATGGAACAGGAGGAGATATTACAGAAAATGCCGTGCTTATGGAACACATTCCCAAAACAAATGTAACTAATCAGGTAATAGCTGCTTCTAAAAATGGAACCCCCATGATCACCTTTGGAAATGGGGAAAATCCAAAGGTTATGATTGTAGTTGGTGTTCATGGGAATGAACTACCACCCCAAGTAGCTGTAATGAAACTTATAAATGATTTGCAAGGTAAAAAAATCAAGGGAACTATCTATATAATCCCTTTTGTTGCACCAGCTTCTGCTTCTATGAATACTAAACGTTTTGAAGGCATAAATCCAAGTGCAGTAGCAGATGTTCCAGGAAGTCCAACAAACGTGATATTTAACATCGCAAAGAAAAATAAAATTAATTTTTTTGCAGAGTTCCATTCAACAAGACCTGGGAGTAGTAACCCTGGTATAACTTCTGTTATTTATTATCCAAGTCATGAGAGCTTTAAGATTGCAGATTACATAAAAAAACAGACAGGTTCCATCACAATAGAAGTGACCCAATATCATGGGTATTTGATAACCCTATGTAATTCCAACGGAATTCCATCTGTAATCTGTGAGGTGCTATCACCAGACGGCGAAGTGGTCTCTGGTAGTGCGGACACTTCTTACAAGCAGATGGAAGCATTTTTAAAATATTGCAATATCTCAATCGCAACAAAATAAGAGTAGATATGATCCTTGCTTGGAACGGTTGGAACCGACTAATCTTGATTTTATGCGATTTTCTTTGGTAGAAACGTGTGAAAAAGCTGAAGTGGAAGCTGAGATTAGAAATATTTAAAAAAGGAAGGTAAAAAAAAATGAAGCGCACAGGAGTTGCAAATCTTCCACTGCACGGAGGACGCACACCAAGATGGTTATTTGATAGAATGGTTAGATTAGCAGGTGCCATTACAGATGTTCTTTTATATGAGTACGGACAGGATGAGTTTTTAAGAAGGATTTCAGATCCCCACTGTTTTCAAGCTTTCTCTTGTGTACTTGGTTTTGATTGGCATTCTTCTGGAACCACTACCACAACTTGCGGTGCTTTAAAGATGGCAGTTGATCCACAAGAACATGGCATTGTGGTGGCAGGTGGTAAAGGTAAAGCCTCAAGGAAAACACCACAAGAGATTAAAAAAGCAGCATATTCCCTTTCTTTATCCACAAGAAAAACTGAAAGGCTGATATACTCAAGTAGAATTTCAGCTAAAATAGACAATGCGTGTATTCAGGATGGTTACGATCTCTACCACCACTGCTTTATTTTCACAGAAAATGGTGGGTGGGCAGTCGTTCAACAAGGACTAAACGAGAGGAACAAATATGCAAGGCGATACCACTGGCTTTCTGAATCTATAAAGGATCTTGTAGAGGAACCCCACCAAGGTATCTGTTGTGATAAATCAGAGCCTGATACATTGGATATGACGTCCCATGATAGTGATAAAGCAAGAAAGATCAGTGTTGATCTTTTGTGTGACAATCCAGATCACTTAAGATCGTATTTCAGAGATAAATCCCAAAGCTTGTTAACAGATTATAAAGAGATAAATATGCCTAAACATCATCCTGTATTGGATATAGATATGAAAGAGCAGGAATTCGAGGTACTAAAGCGAGCATGGGAATTGCAACCTCAAAGTTACGAAGAGTTAGTTTCATTAAGAGGAATAGGTCCTAAAAAAATTAGAGCCTTAGCTTTAATCTCTGATTTTGTATATGGTGCTCCTCCAAGTTGGAAGGATCCTGTAAAGTACAGCTTTACTCACGGTGGAAAGGACGGATATCCTTATCCAATAGATAAGAATGTTTATGATCATTCCATCCATACACTAAAAGAGGCTTTAGATGAAGCTAAATTAGATCGTAAAGATAGATATAATGCTATCAGAAGACTTGAGTCTATTATTAATCCTGAAAGCCCATGATTTTCAAAGTACTGGCGAGTGAAAAATCCTATATTTTGAGATAATAAAGCTTTTTGTAAAGCTTGAGACGTTTTTATTTGCTGAGATGATCAGGCATTTCATATAAAAATTCTTCAATTTTAAAACCATTCATAAACTAACACCAAATCCTCGAATATGATTGGATATATAAGAAAAATCGAAAAAATTATTTTATGGGGGAAATTCAAAGCATTTTGAGTGGAGGAGACTAAGAATGGAAATAATTAAATTGGCAACAGTCTTTGGCTTGGGAATGGTTGAGCTGTGGGTGGCCATTCCTACAGGTCTGGTGTTGGGACTCCACCCTGTGGTAACAGGTGTTACAGCCGCTATTGGCGCTATAATAGGTGTTTTAATTGTCTTGGTATCGGGTGAGAATATACGAAATTGGGTTTTTTTGCGTTATTTTGGAGAAAATGATGATGATCAGCATGGACGTATTTATCATATCTGGATCCGATATGGAGTTGTGGGACTGGGATTATTAGCTCCACTTCTTTTTGGTGCACCATTAGGAACCATCCTAGGAATCATATTTGGTGCGCAAAGATGGCGCTTATTTTTCTGGATCATCGTCGGTATTTTTTTATGGAGTGTTTTGTTGACGATGACTAGCAGACTGGGTTTATTGAGTATAGAAGCTCTAATGCATTAGTATATAGATCCCTAAAATTTGCTAATCAAGCGTTTATAAATATGTAGTGCCAATTAGGTTGTTAGCAAAGCTAAAAATTTAGTTAAGAGCACATGATTGTCCTTCCAATCACATCCGACCATTTATCATCCCCAAATTCATCGATTCATTTTAACTTCCTTAAGTTTTACTATCCTCTTGATTCTATAGCAGATTCTATCCGAAATATTTATATATGATAAGTTCCTATCTTTGATTGAAAACTTTTCACCCCCTTTTTTCTTTTTTTAAACTTGTTCTTTAGATTTTGAAATGGTTTTTCTCCTAAAATTACGAATTCTCTAATGCACCAAAAACTCAAAGTTAACCTAATGGCTGGATAGATATCAACCTACAGTGTGCCAGCCATGCAGCTTCTATTTGATCAGGAGGATGGCATGTTACTAAAATCAGTCTTGGTTCTCCATCTTGCTCAAATCTAATTGGATTTTCTTCATAATCCCATTTTATATGGCCATTTGATACGACCTTGTAGATGTATTTTTTTGATGTTAGAAAATCATGTATTATCACAAGATCTCCAGGTTTAAGTTCATCTATTTTATTAAGAGGGGCAGAATACATTGTTCGATGTCCCATTAACCCACATTCCCCATTTTCACCAGGATAAACGCTTTCTGGGTAGTGGTAAACAGAATCATACGCATTTACAGTATCAGAACGTATCCGACACTCCAAGTTGATCTTTGGTATTAGGAGTTTTCCCCAATAGTATTCTTCATATGAGATTGTTGTATCTGGATTTTTTATATTAAAACTGTTTATTATCCTATTGAAGCTACTGCTTTCTTCAAAATCATCTATAGAAGCTGAGAGTATGCCATATGTCATATTAAAATCTTTGATTACTCTATCAAAGCCATCGACTTTTTCAAAATCACCTATCGAAGATGTGTAGACTATGTTATACAAAGTGCCGTCCTTCTCAAAACACACACTTCTTTGTTGTAGTGAGGTGCCTTGTAGATGTATTTTATAGATGCTTTTATAAGCTGTAACTCCATTAACTTTCATAATTTTCTTTGATATAGTTTGAAAGCTTGAATAAGCATTAATAGAAGTATTTTTATTAAAATGTTCACCTAATCTGTAGCCAGATGGTATCAGATGTTTTTTAATGGTAACGTTGAACGAAGCATCCTGATCCGAAAAAGATATAAATTCTGATTCCCTACCTTCGCCGATTTCATACCAGGTTTCAGGATAATCGAAAGATATTTCGCCGTTATCATAATGTTTTACATCATAAACGTCCAAATAAGCTGTTTTTCTTAGGTAGATATTTTTTAGAGCCTTTATTTGGGACTTGGCAGTTGGTTCCACTGAATTTTTGAACATATCCTCATGAATGCTTTGGATGATCTTCGTTCCTTGATTAGTGTTTAATAACCCAGTATTTTCTCCATTAAACCCCGTAGCAGCGACTATTACCAAAACCGTGGAAATTACAAGTATTTTGGAATTCATATAAATCAAGAATTGATTTTGTTGTTGATTGATAATTAAATTTACTTATGTTTAGTTCACATCAGATCATATCTCATCATGAAAATGGATCAAGAATAGACCTTGATATTATAGAACGTTCATATCCCTTTTAAGAAAATTGGAGATCTTATCTGAATGAACTTAAAATTAGTTATTTATGTACAAGACCTTAAGAAGGAAAATAAATGAAAAGATTGATGATATAATTGGCCATTGTACCTGAAATGAAATTATACCAAAAAATTTAAGATTACTAAACAAAACTATGATCAATAGGAGATGATAAAATGGTTTATTGTCCCAGTTGTGGTAAAAAAAATGAAGAAGATGCGGAATTTTGCTCTAAGTGCGGAGCTGCCCTTGGTCCAGAGAGGCGAAGACACAGAGGAAATACATGTTTCGGTCAACCAGAAGAGCGTTATAGAGAGGAATGTTTCGGAATACCTCACGGCGGATTAATCGTAGGCCTGATCTTTGGAGCGCTTCTGATTGTCATTGGAATCTCAGCTGTTTTGGGAGTAGACATTGGACCCCTCATTGGTCCATTCATGATAGTAATCATCGGGATACTTATTATCATTGGTGCTATATACGGATTCCGTCGAAGATACAAAGGTTAACTACTATCAAAGAAACTGCAAGAGTCCAGACCACAAACCCCACATATTTTTTTATGTTCTCTTTGAGATAGCACTATACGAGTTAAAATCCAGTTAAGAATCAGTATAAAGAAATAAAGCTCGATGAGTAAGTTACTGTTTATTTCTTCAATCCCGATAAGAAGCATAAATGCCCCCAGCACAAAAATAACGTTCAAAAATAAATTTAAGAAATTCCTGCGGGTTTTAAATAGATTATGTTGAAGTAAACCAATAGAAACTCCTGCAAAGCCCAGCCAAAAAATTATTGTGCCATTTTCTCCATGTGATAATCCACCGATAAGATATAGAAAAGTCCCAAAAAGTGAGATTATCGCTCCTATGACCAGTCCAGTACAACCTGAGCAATAAGTTTTGCCAGCTAACCGAAAAACGTGTCCAGAAAAATTACCGCAATCAGGATGATGCCCCTTGAATTTTATGATTCTCTCTTCCACATACTCCTTTTTTGCATTATTAAAACTATCATTATGAGTCTCCTTCTGAAATCGAATTATTTTTAAGCATTTTGAAGGAAAAAATCCGGCTATTATTCCTAAAAAACAAATTAATCCGAAAATGGAAAAAATTAAAGGTTTCTGCCAGTAAAGGTTCACCTTGTATGGTGGAACGCTGAACACCAATAGAGACAGAAAAAATAAACCAACCAAGGAAATGCCGATGAAATACATGGAGAGAATGCTGGAAGAGTTTCTTGATATTTTCAAAATAGATCCCTCAAAGCCTGAAGAAGGCCCTGACTTGCCAGATATCTGTAGGTTTTTCTCTTAAATATATTTTGAGAGAACAATCCCCTCAGACGCCTCTTCATATTCCCGTAAAAGCTTCGATAACATTCGTACAGCTCTTCTTGAACTTCATATCTTGAAAGGTTTTCTGTGGGCATAACAGCATGGATCATATCGTAATTCGCCCAGTTCGTATCCTCTATCCATCCATTGCCTCTGGCAATATCATAAAGGTCTGTTCCTGGAAAGGGTGTTAAGATCATGAAAATTCCCAAGTCTGGATCCACATGATTAACAAATTCCCGCAGTTTCTCTATAGATTCATGAGAATCTCTTCTCTCCCCTATGATAAAGGTTGCCTGGGCGAATATATCGTTTTTCTTCAACAGATCCATGGAGAGCTTAGCATCAGAAGTTTTAATACTCTTATGGAAATCCTTAAGTGTCACATCATCATGTCGCTCCAATCCAACCATAACCCAATAATTACCAGCCTTCCTCATTTTGGGGAGAACATTGCTGTGTTTTATGATATCATCACTTCTGGCTTGAACAAACCACATAATGTCGTCTGTTATTCCTCTTCTTATTAATTCGTCGCATAATTCGCTAGTTCTTTTCTCTGAACCCATATTATCATCAGTAAGCCATAAAAAGCTGCTTCCGTATTCTCTGTAGAGGTGTTCCATCTCCTCTGCTATACGTTTAGGTGATTTTGTCCTCCATTCCCCTCTCCAATGCTTCCATTGTGAACAAAAGGTGCATTGATGGTTGCATCCACGGGAAGCCTCCACAAGAGCATCTCCTGCATCACCAGCCATCATTTTAAAATGGTATTTCTTCATGTGATCCTCTATGAAATGATAACCAGGGAAAGGCAGTTCATCCAGATTGTTGATCAATGGCCTGGGAGGATTGTTTATGATCCTTCCATTATATCTGAATGATATGCCCTTAACCTTTGAAACTGGTTTATTCTGGGCTAAGGTTTGGACAAGCTCATTAAACGTTTCTTCACCCTCCCCACGGATGATGAAGTCGATTTCAGGATACATTTCAAGGCTTTCCTGGGCTATGGCTGTAAAATGCTGACCTCCAACCACGGTTATTATGTCTGGGTCGACTTTCTTCGCTGCTTCCACGGTTCGAAGCACCAGATAAGTGTTACAGGTTGCTAAAGCACTTGGAGCAACTATATCTGGATGGAATGATTCTATACGTTTTTCCATTTCCTTCCAGTCAATTCTTTCAGCCTGACAATCCAAAACCTGAATATCTATATTTTTATTTTTAGCCTCAAGATAAGCTGCCAATTCTAAAATTCCTAAGGGAGGTGGGAGATATTCACCCATTACAAACCAGAAATCTTTAGGTGGTTCAATAAACAGAACCTTCATGAACATCCATCCTTAAATTAAGTTCTTAGAAATGTATTTTAGTCTGATGTGGACAAATAGTTTTCTATAATTTCACATGGTGAAGGATTTGAGCAAAAAAAAGCAGGAAATAGATCATGTTGGTGTTCTAAGCTTCGGTTTCTTTCTCATACTTGCGGGCGTGATTTTTGCGATTACACCAAATCTTTTAGATAGAATTCATGATTTTGTAGGTGACTTCCAACTTCTAAAGATCGCATCTGGCATATACATTCCAGCTCCAAAATCAGATCATGCGGTTCTTTACGCTGCAATATTTCAGTTTTGTCTCGTTTTTGGCATTTTCCAGGTTTTCGCATTGTTTGTGAGATTTATCCTAAAGGACCCAGTGGATAAGAAAGCAAGTACGTTCTCCAGTATTATTTTTTGGATGGGAGCCTCCTGGATTTTGAGCCTGTTGATGCTTAAAAAAATCGAATGGTTTGTTTTCTTGGGACTGTTGATAACGTTGGTTGGAATAAGTATAGTCATTAGAAATGCCCTAATATTGATAACACGCATTTTTAGGACTTAATTTGGATGAACAGCCAAAAAAATATTTTTCAGTGTATCAGAGAACCTGAGATGAAGTCACGTTTAAGGAATATAAGGCTTTATTTGAAAAAGTCCAAGGTTGTCTGTCCCCCTTTGAGGAGTTCCTGGAGAATTGTACTTTTCTCTACAAATCTTTCAATCGGGAGTCTCAGTTTCGTTGAAATGTATGATAAGGCTGTCTTCAAATCTTCAAAATTTTCTGCAGGTTGTTTCATTGCATTCCTTACATTCTCTCTGACATTGAACACCCCTAAGGGCACGTATCCAGTATAAGCTTCTCTAAGTACAATAGCCCCTGCCTGTACCTTTTCTCTGACCAAAGCCTCCAAAACAGCCATTTTACATGTATAATAGCAACCTCCGACCTTGGAGTACCCTTTTTTTCCTTCGTTATGCTCGTAATCAGAAAATATAAGTTCCTCCCTTCCAAGAATATGAAGAAAAGCCTCCATCCATTCGAATTGCCAGAAAGTAGGGGTTAAAATTACAACGTAGTGGTTGTTGAGGCTACTAAACTCATAAACCTGGTAACAGTCTATTAAATCGAAGTATCTGACTTCTTCAAGCAGATCGTCAGCTATGATACTGTCACATGCGGTGATCGCCCATCTTGTAGGCACAAGACGCCTTCTCTTCTCAGTGCCCATGATCCCTACGGAAAATGCTTTCTGTATATTTGAGAAGTGGACCTCCCTACTGTGAAGATAAGAGACAGCATCAGCAGCCTTCAGATCACCATCATAATACACCTTTTCAAGTGAATTATCCCATTTAACGTTTCCTATGTCGAATTTCTCAATGAGAGCGCTGGGACCATGTGGTGTGTCTCTTTCATTGAAAGATGCACCTCTTGGCTTGCTTCCGAATTCCGCTTCGCTTTCTATTGAACAAGATGCAAGGGAGATGTCCTGGAGTTTTTCTACAAAACCATTGTTGAGGTCTGTTATCCTAACAGGTTGCTTTCCCCTTATCAAGTTCAATCTGTAGCCTATGATATCCTCCTGGGTCTTATTCTCAGGTATCCAGGACTCAGGCATGTCCAAGATGGCTGTATCTCCCTGTAAAGGTGCGATCATTGGTCCAGCGTAGACCTTGGGATAGTTCCAGCTTCCGATAAAAACCGAGGGTGGAGTACTGCCATCCAGCTCACGACCTATCTCCACAGATCTTAACTTCAGCCTGGCTGTAAGCTTCCTGAGATAAAAATCCTTGCCCCTTATCATGTTTCTACCTATCCTATACTTTAATAAAAAATTGTGGTAGAACAGAGGAAAAGTATTTTTTAACCAATAAGAAATTTCTTCACCTCATCTCTGCAGATTTTCCGTTTATCAAGATCATCAATATTGTCACCGGAATAATAGATTTGTAGATTTTCTCATTATTCATTACCTGATAAATCTTAAAACCTCACTGACAACTCCTCTATCCTCTTTGCCAGTCTTAATATATTAAAAAGGCCTTTTTTTCAATTTTAGCATATTTATGCACCAAAAGATCCTTGGATTTCGTTGTTTTATGCATTTTTCTTGAAAGCTCTTCATCTAAGATTTTTATCTCCTTTAGGATGATGAAAACTATTCTATAATCTTCATGCCTTCTAAAACCTTTTGCAGGTATTATATGGTTGGTTATGGCTAAAAGCTTCTATGGATTCAATTAGAGCATTTTTAGATACTAATTCGTTTCTTAAGTTCCCTTTAAATTTTCAAATCCTTCGTCCACAATTTTCTCGATGATCTCCAAGTTTATCTCTATTATGCCAATAATAAGTTGTATTAACTCTTTATCTAATTCCATAACTTCGACCTTCTCTTATTAGCCCTATTAAGGAAGACAAACAGAGTATTTATATGCAGTAATGATTTCTTTTAGACATCTATTTTTTTCATTTTTTTCTAAAAGTCCTAAAAACATCGTCAATTAACTATCCAGAACATACTTCGCTGAAACTAAATCAATATCCTACTTTATCAATACTCAATGTTGCGTTTGCATCTGGGAGTTTCTAAACAGTGGTTTTCACAAAATTTTTATCGAAGGAGAAAAATATATTTCGTGTGATATTATGGATAGTTTGAGTATCTGCGAAACTGCAGCTGCATTTGTTGAAGGTGTAGATAAAAAGTCAGTAGAAGAAACCAAAAAAGAGTGGAAAAAAGCATTGTATGGGGTTAAAAATTATTTTAAGTTTAAAGAGAATATTGATGTTGAGTACAATCCTCTAATTTGGCATGTTTCCAGATATCCTGTAGGGATAAGAGTTTACTGTACTATAGGCGGCGTTTTAACTGTAATAGAATTTTCTACACCAAACAGAAAGATACCATTTGACATATTTTTAGGGTTTGAGTCAAAAAGAGGCGTCTTAGCCCATGAAATCGCCCATATTTTAGACGATCGAAAATGGTACCCCATGGATTACCAAAAAATAATGCATGAATCTAAAAATTATATTTCAAGGGAACAAAGAGCAGAATTACTGGCTTTCCTTTACGATCCTTTGGGAATAATATATTCTAACATCTCTTTGATCAAATTGGCTTTATTTCTTTCTGCAAAGAGGTTGAAAAGGCAATATATTGAGGCATATGCTATTTTAGAGACACTTGGAAGGATTGGAATGAACAGGAATATAAACATCCCTTTATTTTTCAAGAAAATGAGCAAAGATCAAAATATCGATGTTTCCAAACTCCTTAGGTATCACATAACATATCCTTTCTGTTTGGCTGGTTCGATTGGTTTACCTGGAAGAGAATCCGTTGGGATCACAAAAACAGCTGATCTTATAAGCTGCAGGGAGAAGCTAATCAGCTTCCTGAAGGGCGAATTAAATCTTAGTGAATTGAACAGGAAATTTAAAAAGATGGGTTACTGCACCAGCACAAAAAAAGAACTGATGGGAAACGTGAAAAAAATATTGATCCCTGAAATATTGGATGTTTCATCCTTGAGCAAAATAAAAAAAGCTGAGAGGTATACTTCAAAACTTGAATTTGTTCAGCTTAAAAATGATATGATCGATGCCTTAAAATTCGATGCCTTAAAATTGTGCAAAACGGTTTTGGCGAATGGAATGTAAAAATTAGAAATAATAGACCAACTGAGCTTTAAGTTTTGGATTTTTTCATATACAACCGTTAATAAAGTAAATCTAAAAATATGACTCTACAAAGCCTATGAAAAAATAAGAGTACTGAAATTGTTCAACAAGAATTCGAATATTGGCACAGAGGTTAGTATCTGTACAATATCTGATGTTAAACACATAGTTAACGGAGTTCGAATTTTAAAATTTTAATATAAATTATATTGGGATCTATGTAATTATTGTTCGAAAAATATATAAATAAAATCAACCAAAGTAGGGATGGTGATAAAATTATGTGTTCTGTTGGTGGACCTGCAGTTGATATAGACCTTAAGAAAACCAAAACTAAAATTAGAAAATATCAATGCTCAGATTGTGGAAAAGAATTTAAAGTTTTATCAGCTAAAGCTAAATGTCCTGAGTGCAAATCAACAAATTTAGTTGAGATAAAATAGACCTACACATGCTTTAATATTCCGATAACAAGCATATACGATACATTCAATATAAAATCTCTTGATCAATATATACTATATCACATAGATAGCCTACTTATTTTAATATAATCGATGAAGCCCCGTGGGGTAGTGGTAATCCTGTTGGGCTTTGGACCCGACGACGGCGGTTCGACTCCGCTCGGGGCTATTTTTGATTAGGTAATCACATGGAAAAAATCCTTGTTGTAGGTGCAAACACAAGATCAGTTGCCTGTTCCGCAAAAAAAGCAGGATATTACGTTTATTCCGTTGATTATTTTTGTACAAAGGATCTTATAGGATGTTCCGATTCCAGAAGGTGCGTTCTATCCCAAAAACCCTATGAATCCTGTGGTATCTTTGCGGATAAATTTGAACCCCTTGTTTTGGAAAATCTTTCCAGCAGTTTTATGGATGAGGCTGATTTTATCCTCTGTTGTGCTGGAGTATTACCAGAAAAATTCCCCAAAGCAAAGATAGTTGGAAACAAAAAAATTAAGAATATAGAAAACAAATACAAGTTATATAAAAAACTCAAAAAAAAATTCAAGGTCCCTAAAACATTTTTAATATCTGATTTTGAGGAAGCATCAGAAATCGTAGAAAATGAAGGTAGCAAATTCGTAATAAAACCCATCTTTGGTTCTGGTGGTATTGGAATAAGAGAATTTGAGGATGCAGATAAATCCAAATCAGATAAAATGATAATTCAGGAGCTAATTGATGGGGAAAATATCAGTGCTTCGGTTTTATCAACAGGAACTGAAGCAAAAACCATTTTCACAAGTAAACAGTTAATTGGAAAAGCAGAGCTTGGGCAGACGAAACCATTTGGATACTGTGGGAACATAGTCCCCTATTTAGATGATCCCTATATTAAAAAAATTGCAGAGGATGTTATAGAAACTCTATCCCTTGTAGGATCAAATGGTGTGGACATGATACACAAAGGAAGCGATGTTTATGTAGTTGAGGTTAATCCAAGATTTCAAGGGACATTTGAGTGCGCTGAAGCAGTTTTTGGGATAAACATGGTGGATGCTCACATTAAAGCATGTAATGGAACTTTAATTGACACAGGCTCTCCAGATAACTTCGCTGTGAAGATGATAGTATTTGCAAAGGAAAGATCCATTGTGGGTGGTCTGAATTTTGATGGAGTATACGATATTCCAAGAAAAAACGTGATAATTGAGAAGGGTGAGCCTGTGGCAACTGTGGTTTCAACAGGTAAGGTTCTTGAAGAGGCTATTTATTCTGCAAAAAAAACTGTGAGGAGTATCTATAGATCACTTTCACCTTTCGCTGAGAATAATATTTGAACCTGACCTTTTGCCAAATTTACTACTTTTACATGAAAACTGAATAAAAAGGGATTTAAAAACCTGTCAGGCCCGATGCAGATATCAACGTCCATATTCGTTGCAGTTGTAGAACTGTGATGATACTGTCTAAGATGTTTTGAATTGGATCTAAATCCTGTAGTTCCTGAGCGGTTTGATTTGTGGCATTAGTAACATTGACCAATGTCTGATTTGTAACGTTAATCTCTAACGTGGGTACATTTGCTGCTTGCGCACACGAAACATTTAAGTTCCAGATTATTCACATCTTGGGAAAGCAATGATAGGATATATATACAATGAGAGTATGAATCTATATAAGGTGAGTATATGGATACTGACAGTCAATATGAAAACATAAAGCAGAAGATATCAAGATCTGATGTATGTAGGACTGCAATGAGCCTTTCTCACGAGATAAGATGTTTCATACTTTTGTGCATTGTAACATCTGAAAGTAAACTTACAGCCGGAGATATCATAGATTGCCTCCGTCAATCAGAAAACCTAAAGGATCTCTCAGAACAGACAATTCGTACCCAGTTAAATGAACTTGTGCGTTATGGCATGGTAGAAACCATAACTGCCCGTCGACCTAAAAAATATCAATTATCGTTGTTTGGTAAAGAACATCTGCGTGAATTAGCTGAGATGCTGGATTATTTCATAAGACGCCTTGAAATGTACGAATGACCCTTCAGAGCTTTTAAAAATGCTCTGTTTTATCAATCTTGATAACTTTAATTTTTAAATTATTTTCAAAACACGAAGAATAAAAATTATGGTCCCTATCGCTATAAAAATAGTTGATATGATCATGGCACCAACAATTATCAAATAAATCTTTGCACGTCTATCAGGATCCTTTAAGAACTCCTCTAATGGATCTACAGTCAAAAGATCACCTTGCGCTAAATTTTATTGGCGGTCTTGGAAAAACGCTGTATGTTTCTATTGAACTGATTTATTTTCATTTAATTGACCTAGATCTGATAATAAATTAGCAACAGCTCTGTCGATTTCTAAACTGTATTCTTGATGAGTTATGATCTAGGGTGTTAGATATTCTTTTAGGGAAAACTAACGTTCGTACCAAACAACACCTTCTCCATTACACATGTAACATGGAACAACTCCCCAGCCATCGCACCCATAACATGTTTGCCCCTCGTATATCCCTGATCCAAGGCACATCTGACAGGTGGACCAGCCACCACTTCCTCCGCAGGAAGGACAGGTCTCCCAATGACCTCCACTACTACTTGACTGACTGCTGCCACCACTTTGGCTACTACTTGGACTACTTTGGCCACTGCTACCGCTACTTTGACTGCTGGTAGTCTGCGTGTTAGTGTCTACTGTGGTGTTATTTGTGGTATTATTCTGTATATTCGGGATATTAGAACATCCAGAAACGCTAAGAACCACCAAAGCTATTAAAAAACAAATAATTAACTTCATCTTTATCATTTTTTAACCTCCATTTCTCCAAAACCAGATTAGTATTTATGATTTATTGTAAATTATAATGTTCTTCTTCGTATATAAATGATCAATTTAGTTTTATATATCCTGATTTATGATACTAACGGTTTTAGTCTTCTAACTTTTTTTCCACAACTAGTGGTTTTTTTGATATTATATAGCTCATCCTATACCAGTTGAAAAACACATTAGATTCTGATAATAAAACCTGTGAAAAAAAATTGCCATTAAGTTCTACAAAAGTCCTTCAAAATTTTTTATTTAATGTCTCTCACCATGAATCTGAAGGAGGAAATACAGATATTAACATGTTTTTTGGCAATAAAAATTTTCAATATTTAAATACTTAAAAATCATTTTTAGATTTGCATACTAATAAATCATTTTTAGAAATTATTACAAAAGAGGGTTTTATCAAAATCATCTAAAAATGTATTGGGTAGTTGATGGAAGTTCTCTTCTTAGAATTTTTATATCAGGTTTGTAGACGAAAATTTCATTTTCATGGGTCTTCGTGTTAAGAATCTTTCCAACTATCCTACATTCCAAATTTCCAGAGATTCTGGCACCAGAGGTCATAGATTCGATCTCAATGTAGATCGGAAGCTTTAATTTTTCATGTTCTGATTTTGGGATCATATCAGAAAGTTTTTTAAGTTCAAATGCAGCGAATCTGTGTCTTGTGCCATCTGCTCCCAAAACATGTGGTTTTTCCTCGTTTAGAAGATCAGCTAATGTCTTTCTGCGCTTTGGAAGATATCTGTTTAGAATTCTTATCTGCTTTTTTAATATCCTATCTGCGTAATGGGAATTTTTGATCATTATTATTATTTTTATAGGATTAAACTTATATCAAGTTATAGAACATCAAATGGTGATGATGTGGAAATAGATATTGAACAGTGCAGAGAAAATGATAAAATAAAAGAGATAATAAGCAAAAGCAATCTCCCAATAAAGCATATAAAATTGCTTTTAAGGCTTTCTGATCTGATATACCTCAATATGATAAACTACAACGTTATAATAGACGATGGTAGAGCAAAAATACTGCTTATATCATCAAAATCAGAAAATAAAATAGGGGTTTTCAATACATCTTCTCTCGGCAATGTTTTATACAAAATAAAGGATATTGAAAAAGAAAACGAAGATATAAAAACAAAATGTAGCATGAAGAACAATATGCTACAGGTTACGATTGATATACCAGATGAGAGTTGAAAACCTGCTTAGAAAGTCCATCCTCATTGAAAGTCATGGATCTTTGTAAAGTTTCTCAACTTCTCTTTGTTTAGTTCTCAACATATAAATACTGGTTTTGGCATCGTTTTTAATTATAATAGCAAGGGAATCATATGGAATTATCATTAATATCTGGATCAGGATCTTATCATTGTCAAGATCATCTTGAATTTCTGGAGGGCTTTTAGTGCATGTGGTTCATCTGCTGGCATTATAATCATATCCCCTTTCTTTAGGACGTGAGATTTTCCAGAGATGGTGATTTCAACCTTCCCATCTAAAACATAAACCAAGGCATCAAAAGGCGCTGTATGTTCACTTAATCCTTCACCTTCATCGAAGGCAAATATTGTTACTGTTCCTGTTTTCTTTCTTATAATTTCTCGACTTACAACAGAACCTTCTTGGTAGTCTATCAGTTCATCAAACCTCAAAACTTTGGATTTCTCAACTTCCATAATATCACTCCCTCAATTCTTTGAATAATTCACATTTGATCTTGAGATTTTTAAAATGATGCTGTAGTCTCTTATAAATTATTCAATGGATTTTCAACTGAATTGATTTTTAGCCGTGCTTTTCGCCCTTCTTCATGTATTTGTACAGGTGATGAGAATATAGGACAAAATCCAGCATTGCCTCAACGTACTCTCTTGCAGCATCTACATCGTTTATGTCATAATCCTTTTTGGATATCGCACCTTCAAACCTTTTTTGAACTTCCTCTTCAACAACATGCAATAAAAACTTTATTACTTCTTTTGGATCTCCCTTTTCGATGGCCTTTTCTGCTCTTGGCACTACAGGTCCCCAGTCAAGCCCAGCTGGTTTCAAACCACTATAGGGCGCTTCTTCTCCTTCCCTATGCAAACGTACAGCGGTTTCAAAGAACCAGTAATCAGCTAGTTCAGCAGCTTCTTTACTTAGTCTTCTTACAGAAATAGTTTTTTCAAAAGCCTTCTTTAATTCATCTTCAGCTTTTTTTGGTACAAAAGGAAGTATAAGATTAACATTCCCTTTTTCCAAAGCATCCTTTGCAGCTGTAACAACAGGTCCGTCCATCGTATCACAATGCGGTGGCACACATTCATCCCCTATTGGACTTTAAAATCTCTTTTACATCCTCTTCTGGATCACCAATTGGTTTCATGTCGTATTGTTCTACAAGTACTTTTAGGATATCCTCATTCACCCATCCAGGAATTATAGGACCTATATAAATTCCCTTAATTCCAAGAGAAAGAAGGCTCCAAAGTATCGCAGTAGCCTTCTGTTCCATCCAGCTTAGAACGAATGTTAGTGGAAGTTCATTTATTTCAACGCCAAAAAGTTCAGAGAGTGCAGATACTATGTCAATTCCAACAATTGCATCGTTACATTGTCCAATATCCACCAACCTTGGGATTCCTTCAATATCTCCAAGAGAGAGATCGTTGAACCTGTATTTACCACATGCTAAAGTTATAACAACGGTGTCCTCTGGCAGTTTCTGAACAAATTCGGTGTAATATTTGGCTCGGGGTTTGGGAGAGTCACATCCACCAACCACGAAGAACCTTCTTATCTTTCCGGTCTCAAAAAGTTCTTTTATCCTATCTTTAAGTGATAGAATGGTCGAAGCTCCAAATCCTGTCGTGAATGTGGTTTCTTCAGGTTCTTCTTTAAGTTCTGGGAGGGATTTAGCCTTTTCTATTAATGGAGTGAAATCGTATTCGTCAATATGCTGAACACCTGGTAATCTTGCGACTCCTGATGTGAACATCCTATTTTTATAAATGTCCTTTGGCAGTAAAACACAGTTTGAAGTTCCAAGAATTGCTACTGGATATTTTGAAAATATCTGTCTTTGATCAAACCATGCTCCCCCAAGCTGACCAACAAGATGCTCATATCTGTTCAAACCAGGGTACCCATGGGCTGGTAGAAGCTCCGAATGGGTATAAACATTTATTCCAGTTCCTTCGGTCTGTTTGAGTAGTTCTTCAAGTGCTTTAAGGCTGTGACCTGTTGCCACTATCCCATGGCCTTTTACGGATCCAGTTCTTACTTCAGTTGGTTCTGGTTCCCCATATGTTTCGATATGGGCCTTTTTCAGAAGCTTCATGGTTTTTATGTTCATCTGTCCAGCTTCAAGAGCCAATTTTATAAATTCTTCAGCATCGAAATTAACGTTGGTGAGTGTGGAGTAGAATGCTCTTTCTAAAAATGCGTCTATTTGAGGATCTGTGTAGCCAAGTTCTCTTGCATGGTATAGGTATGCTGATATTCCTTTAATTGCAAATAAAAGGTTGTCTTGGAGTCTTGCAACAGTTGGCTCTTTTCCGCATACGCCTCTTACTGTACAGGCTTTCCCGCCTGCAGTTTGGGAACATTGATAGCAGAACATCGCTATATCGTCTTTTCTGGCTTTTTGCTTCTCCTCATTCAATGGTTCAAATTGATCTTTTCCTACGCCACAAAGTGGACAAAGCCAATCGTCTGGAAGTTCCTCAAACGGTGTTCCAGGCTCCACACCTGAATCTGGATCACCCTTCTCAGGGTCGTATACATAATTACAAACGATACATCTGTATTTTTTCATTTTATTTGTCCATATCGTTGAGTTTATTAGTTAAAATAAACTATCTTAAAGATACTGGAAGAAGTATTACAACTCCAATCAGATCCCCCTCTTTTACCATTCCATCGAGACCTGCAGCAAAGGTTGCATAGTTGGCACTTCTTTCCATAGTAATTGGAAGAGCCGTCTCTTCACCTACGACTATTATATGACCAAATTTGTTTCTTGCATAGGCACATAAAAAACATATATGATTGGCGGGGATTGAGATTTTTTTGATTTTAATTGGCTTTATGTCTCCAGCTTTAAACTTAAGATCCTCATCGGCTATAACTGCTCCTAACTTTCCTATAATCGTTCCTATTTTAAAATCTCCCATTTCTGCTTCTAGTTCTTCGAGTTCCTTTTTTATTTCTCCTAATCTTGTTATTATCCTGACCATTAAGTTCACATCTCCATAGCCTGTTTTATCATCTTAAGTCTTACAAAATTCTCTCTTTCCATCTCTTCAAGTCTCATTTCGATATATTTAACTGTGTTTTGTAGTTTTGGGATTATTATATGCTCTAAGGCATTTACTCTTCTTTTTGTTGATTCTATTTCTCCGGCAAGAAGTCTTATGGTTTTTTCTATTTCTCCAAGCTCTATTATAAGCTCAATTGATTCTTCAAACTTCCTTGATGCCTCATCCAACTTTGCGGAAGTGTCCACAAGTCCATATCCCCTCTGGATCATGGTTCTTTTTACTTCTCCAACCTCGACTACAGGAACTACAACTCCCATTATGCTTCTGGAATCGATGTCGATTTCAACAGATTCCTTAACAGACATAGAAGCTTTTCTAACAGCCATATCTCCCATGATAACTTGAGCAGTAGTTAGATCCTCGTATGCCTCAGCTAATTTTTCTTCAACGTTTTTTCTTGCACCTTTTACCCTCTCTAATATGTTGAAAAACTCCATTATAAGGGCATTTCTCTTCTCCTTTAGAAGACTGTGACCTTTAACTGCAAGTTTGGCTCTCTCTTTCAGTTTTAAAAGTTCCATTCTCGTGGGATTGATCCCTTCTATCATCTCTTGTGCCATTTTATCCCCCAACTTCAACCTTTAATAAAGGTTGATCAAAGAGACGACCTTCGATCGCCTGAATTTTGATGAAACTTCCCTTAAAAGTTTCTTTAGATTAACCCATATCTTAGGGGTTCTTAGATTATTTTTAAGATTCTTTGTAAGCTGGATGGTACTTTGGAATGTGTTCAGGTCTTACTCTTTTAAGCTCAGCTTCAGGGAGCATACCTAAAAGTTCCCATCCAAGATCAAGTGTTTCTTCTACTGATCTATCCTCATCTTTACCTTGTGTTACAAATCTCTTCTCAAAAGCATCTGCAAAGCCTAAAAATTTTCTGTCACGATCTGTTAATGCTTCCTCACCTACAACTGCCATAAGATCCCGAAGATCACGTCCCTCTGCATACGCTGAGTAAAGCTGGTCTGATAGTCCGCTATGATCTTCCCTTGTCTTACCCTCACCAATTCCTCCACTCATTAGCCTTGAGAGAGATGGCAAAACATCGACTGGTGGATAGATCCCTTTTCTGTGAAGGTCTCTGCTTAAAACCACTTGTCCCTCTGTTATGTAGCCTGTCAAATCAGGAATAGGGTGGGTTATATCATCCTGGGGCATTACAAGAATTGGCATCTGTGTTATAGAACCTTTTCTTTTTCTAATTCTACCTGCTCTCTCATACATCGAGGCAAGATCTGTGTACATGTAACCTGGATATCCTCTTCTTCCAGGGACTTCTCCTCTTGCAGCAGAGATCTCACGCAAAGCTTCACAGTAGTTTGTCAAATCAGTCAATATGACTAAAATATGCATGTCATGTTCAAATGCAAAGTATTCTGCTGTTGTAAGTGCCATTCTTGGAGTTATGATCCTCTCTATCGCAGGGTCATCTGCCAAGTTCATAAAAACTGTGACTCTCTCTAAGGCTCCTGTTCTTTCAAAATCCTTCATGAAAAAATTTGCTTCTTCGTGTGTAATTCCCATAGCCACGAAAACGACAGAAAATTCCTCTCCAGTAATAACCTTAGCCTGTCTTGCAATCTGGGCTGCAAGTTCATTGTGAGGCAGTCCTGATCCTGAAAATATTGGAAGCTTCTGACCACGAACAAGGGTGTTCATACCATCTATGGTTGAAATACCAGTTTCTATAAACTCTGCGGGAAATTCTCTTGCTGATGGGTTCATAGGGTTCCCGTGGATATCCAACTCCTCATCAGGGATGATCTCAGGTCCACCATCTATGGGTTTTCCGGTGCCATCAAATACCCTACCAAACATCTCTGTAGATACACCAAGTTTTACGGTCTCTCCTGTAAATCTTATCTTGGTTGTAGATACATTAAGACCACTTGTTCCCTCAAACACCTGAACAACTGCAACGTCTCCTTTAACCTCTAAAACCTGACCCCTTCTTTCTTCTCCACCAGGTGTCTCAATTTCGACTACTTCACCATATGCTACTCCTTCCACACCTTCCACAAACATAAGAGGACCAGAAACTTCAGAAACTGTTGTATATTCCCTTGCTTTGATCTTTATTTTCATTTTTACACCTCTTCGCACTGTTTGATTATCTTGTTCTGAATTTCTTTGATCTTCTCATCAAATTCTGCTTCAGGAATGTACTTCATTCTTCCTATGTCTTCCTTAACACTAAGGGCTATGATTTTCTCAGACGGTGCTCCACGCTCAAGAGCAGCAGAAGCATTCTTATGGAACATCATTATGGTTTCTAACATCTTGTATTGTTTCTTTGGCGAACAGTACGTGTCAACTTCATGATATGCGTTCTGCTGCAAGAAATCTTCACGAATCATTCTGGTACTCTCAAGGGTTATTCTTTCACGATCAGGTAACGCATCTGGTCCTACAAGTTGAACTATCTCCTGTAGTTCAGCTTCTTTCTGAAGAAGAGCCATTGCATCATCCCTTGTCTTTCTCCAGTTCCCTTCTGCGATCTTATTCCACCATTCTTCAACACTATCAAGGTATAGCGAGTAACTTTGTAACCAGTGTATGGCTGGGAAGTGTCTCCTGTCAGCAAGGGATGCATCAAGTGCCCAGAACACCTTTGATATACGCAATGTGTTTTGGGTTACAGGTTCTGATAAGTCGCCGCCTGGTGGTGATACAGCTCCAACAACAGTTACAGAAGCTTCTTTATCTTCTTTTCCAATGGTTATTACTCTTCCGGACCTTTCATAAAACTGTGCAAGACGTGATGCAAGATATGCTGGATATCCTTCCTCACCAGGCATCTCTTCCAACCTTCCTGAGATCTCTCTCATGGCTTCTGCCCATCTTGAGGTCGAATCAGCCATAAGAGCCACATCATAACCCATGTCTCTGAAGTATTCAGCCATGGTTATACCAGTATATACGCAAGCTTCCCTTGCTGCTACAGGCATGTTTGATGTGTTTGCAATAAGAACAGTTCTATCCATGAGAGGCTTACCAGTTTTTGGGTCTTCAAGCTCTGGAAATTCTTTTAAGACTTCTGTCATTTCGTTTCCACGTTCTCCACATCCAACATAAACAATCACATCTGCATCTGCCCATTTTGCAAGTTGTTGCTGGGTTACAGTTTTTCCAGAACCAAATGGCCCTGGCATTGCAGATGTTCCTCCTTTTGCAACTGGGAAAAATGTGTCTTGAGGACGTTGTCCTGTTATTAAGGGTATATCAGGATCAAGTTTTTTCTTGTAGGGTCTTCCAACTCTTACAGGCCACTTTTGCATCATCTGAAGTTTCAAAAATCCTGCAGGGGTTTCCACTTCTGCAATATCGTCTTCTACACGGTATTCTCCTTCATCTACAATGTTATTTATGATCCCCGATATCCCGGGAGGGACCATTATCTTGTGAAGTATGGCAGATGTCTCCTGAACCTCGCCTATAACATCTCCACCTGAAACTTCCTCTCCTGCTTTCACTTTTGGTACAAATCTCCATTTTTTATCCTTGGGCAGGGAAGGTACGTCCACTCCTCTTTGTATGTAGTCTCCTGTAAGAAGTTTTATGCTCTCAAGGGGTCTTTGAATACCATCAAATATGGATCCGATTATCCCAGGGCCTAATTCAACAGAAAGTGGACCTCCTGTACTTTCAACCACTTCTCCAGGTTTTATACCAGAAGTTTCTTCATAAACTTGGATGGTAGCGGTATCGCCCTCAAGTTCTATTATCTCTCCTATTAGCTTATCTTCGCCAACTTTGACCATCTCATACATTTGAGTTCCTTTCATGCCATCAGCGACAATTACAGGACCTGATATTTTTATTATTTTTCCTGTGATCATTTTACCATCTCAACACCAATTGCTCTTTTTATAAGTTCCCTCATTGGATCAACGGCCCTTTCAATTGGACCTTTTTTATCTGGTATTTCGATTATCATGGGTAATGCCTTTGTCATTGCCTTGTCGATCATCTCCCTTAATTCATCTCCAATTCGCTCAGTTGTTATTATGATAGAGAAATTTTGGTCTATAAGTTTCTTTAAAACATCTTCTGCGTCTTTTATGTTCTCAACGACATAACATTCCTTTATGCCTCCAAGCCTAAAACCTGTGACTGTATCCTGATCAGCAACCACCGCTATTGACTTCATATCAACAACTCCCTTATTTTAGAAGCAGAAAACCCTTCTCTTTTACCGCGAACTATGACCTTTAGGTTCTTCACCTCTATTTCTTTTTTGTTTAGAAAGCCAATGATTGGTCCCACTCCAAAGGGTTTTTTCCTTGATAGAGTTTTCACAACCTTCATTATGTAATTGTCCAGAGCCACCTCAAGAGGCGCTATTGATCCTGTTTTTGAATATTCAGGCAAAGCTTCAGCAAGAGTCTGTGCATAATCAGTTCCTTCGAGACCACTTACAACACCTTCCACATCAGGAGCTTCCATTAGATCCTTTAATTTCCATTCTCGCACCTGATAACCATCTAATGTCATGTAGGGCTGGATATCCTCGAATTTCAAACCATCGACCTTTGATCTTAAGATGATCTTTATGTTGGTTGCATCAACTTGTGTACCAATATATGAATGCAGAATGGTTGTATTTTCATCATAAGGATTCATCACAGCTTTTAATAGTCTATCGAGGAGATATTTATCAAGAGAAGCCTCCAAAGGCAGAATCATTTTCGTCTTCTGGTATGCTGGCAGGGCGTCTTCAAGAATCGGCGCATAATCTGTCCCTTCAAGACTTGTAATGAGTTCTGTAATGTTTTTTGCATCTACGAGTCTATCAAGAATCTCACTCAATTCTCCAAATGGGACCAAAAGATCCATCGTTTCTTCTCTGCTCAGAGCAGCTTCCTTTGCAGTAATTATACTCTTTATGTTTCTAATGTCCCATTTGCGAAGCAAAACTCTGAAAACTTCCTTGATACTATCTGGGACTATCCTTGCGACAAGATTATAGGTCTCTGCAAGCTGTGTATCAAGAGCTTTCTCCAGGGGATACTTATCTATGTAATTTGTATATTCAGGGACTCCTGCAAGATAGTTCTTCACTTCATCTAAATTTTCAGCTTCAATAACCTCTGATAACTGTTTTTCTGTAAACAAACGTCCCATTCTCGCTCTTACTCTTGCATTAGGGTATGTATATGGGAATATATCCAACACAGGCTTTACGGTTGATATGACAACTACGGCTCCGATAACAGCCAATATTAAAAATAAAGCCCCTAAAAAAGATTCAAGGGATGGAAATCCTAAGGTGGTTATTATTGACGTAATGCTTTCCATGACATCTCCCCTTTATTTAAATAACACTCCAGCGACCTCTGATCTCAGTGCTTTCTTAAAACGCTGTATTCTTGCTTCGATTGTATTGTTTACTTCTATTTCACCATTTTTTGTTTTTATAATGGCTCCTCCAATGGTATTTATATTTTCTCCAATATCTAAGGTTGTTTTAGTACCTGTTTTCTCTTCAACTTCCTTTTCTATAGCAGCGATGGAATCTTTTATTTTGGCAACGTCTTCTCTCTTTAAGAATACCACCAATGATCCTCCGCCAATTTCCACGCAAGCTTCTTTTATAATTTCTTTTAATGATTCTTTGTACTCTCTCGATGACGAGGACGCGATTTTTCTAAGTTCATCCTCAGCTTTTTTAAATACAGCCTCAATTATTTCTTCTCTTGCTTCGAGTTTCATTCTTCTGGAATTCATCTTGGCTTCAGAGACCATTTGCTGATATCTCATCCTTGACTGCTTCTTAGCATCCTCTAAAATCTTCTCTTTCTCCATTTGAGCTTTCTTTTTCCCTTCTTCAACGATCTTGCTGGCTTCGCTGTCAGCTTCTTTGATTATAGTTTCTGCCTTAACTTGAGCATCTGAGATTATGCTTGATACGATCTTTTTTGCCCCTGAACTCATCTAATTTCCTCCTAAACAACCTTTTAAAAAAAGGTTGATCAAAACAGTTTTTGGATCAACGCTCCGAAAACGGTTGTAGTTATCCTCCAAGTATTCCACCGAAAACCATCAGCAATATGGCAATCAGAAAACCATAGATAGCTTGTGTCTCTGATAGAGCTGTGAATACTATACCTTTACCAAACATGCCTGGATCTTCTGTTACTGCTCCAACTGCTGATGAAGCTGTTATTCCTTGACCCATACCTGATCCTAATCCAGCAAAGCCTACAGCTGCTCCTGCACCCACTGCTACAAGACCTGCTGTCACAGCTAGTTTTCCTCCTCCCATTACTCCAGAGAAAACCAAGAGGAGTA
>CAZLGO010000009.1:0-31117 GCA_964559295.1 uncultured Methanobacteriaceae archaeon | reverse complement strand
TGCCAGACTATTTTGTCTCCATAGATTTCAGCGCAGTCCTGTTCACCTAGAGCTATGCATATCGGACATTTTTTCCCTGTTGAAAGATCGTACATATAGATATCCAAGTATGTACCTATACCAAAAGATTCACTCCAGACTATTTTGTCTCCATAAAATGCAAGGTGCCATGGTTGATCAATATGGGCTTTGCATACCAGGGTTTCTCTCCCTGTTGAAAGATCGTACATGCGAATATATTCATTAGGGTAGCCTCTCTCATCTGCCCAGACTATTTTATTACCATAGATTGCAGGCACGCGTTGGTTTTTTGAAGCCGTGCATATTGGGGTTTCTGTTCCAGTTGAAAGATCGTACATGTAGATATCCGAATTACCATTCCTCGTATCTCTCCATATTATTTTATCTCCATAAATTGCAGGCTCATCTTGGTATCCTGGAGCTGTGCATATCGGAATGTCTCCTGCTACAGCAGGGTTTATGGATATTGTTCCAAGAACTAATGAAACCATGAATGCTATTGATATCAAAGCTTTTTTCATATTTTCACCTCCATTTGATTTTTCCATCAAAGATGATGAATATTAACCTCAAGAATCCCTTTCAGAGTCTAAAAGGTATCAAAAACCAATTTATGGAGGTTTTTGAAAATATTAAAGGCTTGTCTTTCCCTATCAATATATTGTGCCGAACCTTTAGATTTTACCACGAAAAGTGGCTTTTTAATCACAGAAAGCCACTTATGTCTATATTAATTCCTCATTATTATTTTTTGTCATTTTAATTAAGACGAAAAATTTATATTGGATAAAAATTGCCTCTATATCGCCTTTTCTTTATTAAAACTTTCAATAATAAACTTTCTTATAGCATAAGACCCTATCTTCCTTCAACAGGTCTGCATAACTCTTCAGACAATTCATAATTCAAAAAAAAGCATTCCTCGAAGTAGCAAACAGAATTCTTGCTAATTATTCTTCATTTTCTTTGCGTTTTCGTTTTGTCTTGCATTCCATTTATTCGCATTTTTTTGATAATGCTAAATGAAGTGAAAAATAATAATAAAAAATAAAAAATGGAGAAATAGGGCATTATTTGTATTTCATCAATATCGAACAGGAGCTTCTAAACCAGCCATTTTAACATCAGTTAGTGCAGACGCTTCCAGCGTCAGAGATCTTAGATCATCTTTTTCAAGTTTGGAAACATCTGTATTTCCTGCCTGTTGCGTTAGCATTGTAAGTTCTTCTGTCATGACTTTTATATATCTTGCTACCCTCTTGCCGCCTTCTATAGGATCTAAGCGTCTTCTAAATCTTGGATCCTGAGTTGCAATGCCCTTCCTACATGTTCCAGCATAACACATCTGACAGACTCTGCATCCTATTGCCACTAAAGCAGATGTAGCAATGTATACAGCGTCAGCTCCCAAGGCTATTGCCTTTGCAACATCAGCACCACTTCTTATACCTCCTCCAGCCACGAGATTTACCTCTTCACGCAAGTTTATATGTTTTAAAGCCTCATCTGCTTCTACAATGGCTGCGATTGTTGGAATTCCAGCATGCTCTGTAACCACATCAGGTCCAGCACCAGTTCCACCCTGCATACCATCCACAACAACTATATCAGCACCTGCCTTTGCTGCGATCTTAACGTCATCACTTACCCTACCAGATGTAAATTTCACGATTATTGGAACTTTCCAGTCAGTTATTTCTCTCAACTGATCAATTTTCATCTTCAAATCTTCAGGACCTACAATATCCATGTGTCTTGCAGGACTTAGGGCATCTGTTCCTTCTGGGATCATTCTTATCTTTGAAACTTCCCGTGTTACCTTCTCACCAAGAAGATGTCCTCCCATTCCAGACTTTGCACCCTGTCCTATCTTTATCTCAACGGCTTCAGAGTTGTTAAGATACGCTGCAGATACCCCGAAACGCCCTGATGCGTATTGTGCTATGAGTTTTGATGCATATTTTCTTTCCTCTGGTAACATGCCCCCTTCTCCTGTGTTTGTGGCGGTACCTGCAAGAGTAGCGCCCATCGAAAGTGCGATCTTTGCTTCCTTGCTTATTGCACCAAATGACATAGCAGCGATCATTATGGGGGTATCTAAAATGAGGGGATTTTCTGCATATCTGTCTCCTAAAATAACTTGGGTATTGCATGGTTCTCTGTATTTGTCAATAGGAGGTCTTGATACCTGTGCTGGTATTATCACAAGGTCATCGAAAGTTGGAATCACTCTTATAGCTCCACAACCTCTTACCTTATAAGTACCCTCCTGTGATTTTCTTTTAATTTCCAAAAGATCTGCAAATGACCAGACCCCTCTTACATCTTCGGGGACGGCGTTTACCTCTATTGCACTGTTTGGACACATTTCTTCGCATATTCTGCATCCAACGCAGTTTTCATGATTTGTGGGATATGGTTCATCGTCTATTATCTCGTAAACCTCATGAGGACAATTATTAAAGCAAGAATAACAGTTCTGACAAAGTTCTTCATCACGGTTATCACATAGATACCAGCAACAACCAGGTCTTGCGAAATTCCTCTTGCATAGTTCTCTGTCTATTTCAACTTTAAATGGCAATTTGGCTGCCCCCTTTTATTTTAAGTGATTTGAAAATTGGGCATGCAGCATATTTAGTTCCAGAAGCTTTTAAAATATCTTCAACATCCTCTGTGAGTTTTGCTTCAGGTTTCCAGGGTTTAAGTGGACTTTTATCAACTACCAGCACACTATCTACCATGCCCTTTGACAGTGCACAGGTTAAAAGTGCTGTTACAACCCCTCCGTCTTGACCGTTGATCATAGGGGCTTTTGCAGATAGAATTTTGATGTAGTCTCCAAGTGGCTTCTCGTCTTCTTCTTTGTTTAACATATCATCTGGAATGTATGTTCTGGGGCAAGCCACGTAACATGCATGACAATCCTCTTGGCATTCGCCTGTAATTTCTGGTTTTCGATCTCTTATCTTTACCACATCCTCTGGACATACATAAACACATGCGCCGCAGAGAACACATGCTCCAATGTCTACAACATCAAACTTTAAATCATCAAACTGACACCCTAAAACCTCTTCTTTGAATTCATCCTCAGATATTTGCCTTCTATATAAAACAGGTCTTCCAACACTTTCTCTTTTTATTATATGTTTCTTATTTTCCTTTTTTTTCTTTTTTGCAAGCTTTTTAATCGTTTTAATTCCAGAATCAGAAATTGGTTTTGTTTTTATGTAACCATCATTTTCTGCTTTCTCAAGAAGTTTGCTACCTTTTTTTGTCCTTACTATGATGGTGGACCATCCATTAGGAGAACCAACAGAACCAACAGATATGTCAGAAAACTCCGATGCAAAATCCATACATATCTCGCAGTTTTTGCGCATACATCTTTTTACCTTCTCAAGAGGGATCTTAAGTAGCCTGTCTCCTCTAAAAAAAAACCACATGTGATCCTTTTCTATTTTATATCCTAAAACGTCCTTTATGTCAACACCATACTCCTCAAGTAATTTTTTCATGTAAGAATAAGAGAAGTTTTCCATGCAAAAAAGCCCGATTTTAAGGTTTATTGGAGATCCACCTGTATAGTCTGAAAACTTGTTCATCTTGGATGCAGCAAGAATCTGACATGGTGTTCCAACTACTGCAAGATTCATCATCCTTCCTCCGATTCCTTTCCATAGAAAGGTCGCTTACTCAGTGGAACTATCTTTTTGAATTTATCATATCCGTCATCTTTAGGCTCAAATCCATAGGCTGATAAAAGCTCTTTAAGTTCTTTTTCATCATTTTCATCTATTTCCTCTACTTTAGCATTTTTACCAAGGCTTTTTATATTTCCAAGAACGTATATAGTTCCTCTTATTATGGACTCACCTGCATCATCTGAAATATCTCCCAGAATTATTATACGACCTCCCATCATGAAAAGCCCAGTCATGAATCCTGAGTTCCCACCAATAATTATGGTGCCATTTTTCATTATTTCTCCTGTCCTGGAGCCTGCATCTTTCCTTACAGCAATTGTACCACCATAGATACCCTGACCAACACCATCCCCAGCAGATCCATCGATTATAACCTCACCTGCGGTCATATTATCAGCCGGAAACCACCCGGCATTTCCTTTTACATGTATTCGTGCTTCATGTATCATGGTACCAACAAAGTATCCTGCGGATCCATCTATTATAACCTCAACAGGCTCTGTAAGTCCTGCTGCAATGTAATGCATTGCATTCGGGTTTTTGACGATGATCCTATCATATTCTTTTGCAGCTTTCTTTATAGCACCGTTTAATTCTCTTGGTGTTTTTGAGTTAGCATCTATTTCAATTTCGCGCATGAGAATCACGTTAATTAAGCTCGTAGACTCTAACCTCTCCAGGGGAGATGTGTTCCACATCCTGTGTGTCCAGTACTTCACGTAGGGCAACTTCTTCTGATGCTATTGCAAATATATAATCATTCTCTGCTAAAACACCAGGTCGAAGTCCCAGTTGATCTTTTGCTATCCCAACGCCATTTGGCGTTCCAATTATGTATGAAAATGGGCCATCCATATCTTTCACCGACTGTTCAAGCGCCTCTTGAAGAGTATAATTTTCTGAGAGCTTATCTGCTATGTAGTGCACTATACACTCGGTGTCGTTGGTGGTCTCGAATATATGCCCTTTCCTCTCCAAGGGGTCACGAATTTTCCAGTAATTTGTAATCTGACCATTATGAACAACAGTTATATCAGGAATGATGTAGCTCTGGAACGGGTGAGCATGGTATCTATCTACGATACTCTCAGTTGAAAATCGAGTATGTCCTATCCCATGGGTACCCATTTTTGATTTGGTGCCATATCTTTCCGCTATTTCTCTTACAGATCCCACATCTTTTATCATTTCAAAATAGTGGCTTCCGTTAAGCACTATAACATTTTCTATCCTATCGATGTCCATTATAAGCGGTTTTAAATGTGAAAATGATTCAAGATTTATCTTACAGCGGTAAATTATGTAATTTTCAACTGAAGGAATTATTTCTTCTTTTTTAATCTGGGTTACCCTATTTATGGCATTTTTTACTTTCTCGAGAAGTCCTGGTCTTTCTTTTATCTCAATATTAAGTAAATATTCATCACTACTTAAACCAAGGCCACCGTATATGGCAAATCCTGCAGAATCCGGTCCTCTGTGTTGTAAGGCATCAAGCATTTTTGTCAACGAGTCTCCTACAGTATGAAGTTTTTTGTCTTTATACACAACTCCTGCTATTCCACACACTTTAATACCTCCCCTATAAAGCGTTCGTGAATTCTTGTATCATCTGTAAGCTCTGGATGAAAAGCGGTGGCTATGTGTTTTCCTTCTCTTACTGCAACAATCTTTTCGTTGAATTCTGCAAGTACTTCCACATTTTCACCTATTTTTTCAACATAAGGAGCCCTTATAAATACTCCTCTAAATCTATCACCAAATATTTCAATTTCTTGTTCAAAAGAATCCCTCTGGCGTCCAAATGCATTTCTCTTCACTTCCATGTCAATCAGTCCCAGCAATGGCTGCTTGTAGTCTGTTTTTGTTGCAAGAAGCACCATTCCAGCGCAGGTTCCCATAACTGGCATGTTCTGATTTATTATAGTATCTTTTATGCCTGTTTTATCCATTAGTTTCCCGATTACGGTGCTTTCTCCACCTGAAATGATTATTCCATCACATTTTAGGACATCAGAGGCTTTTTTTATTTTTATGATACTAGCATTGATCTTCATTTTCTCCAAAGCATTTTTTGTAATTTCAACGTGTTCAGAAACGTCTCCTTGTAAGTCTAAGATTCCAATTTTCATAGTATCAGCACTTGATTGATTCTTTGATTTTCCTATTTATTTGGATGATCCATATAAACATACCAGAAATAGCCTTCCGATTAAAACATGTTTTTTAAAAGCCAAATTTTTTTATACAATGTTTAAAATTTTTAGTGTATGATATGCTATAACTGAACAGTTATATAAAGTTTTCCCTCGGTCGTAGCTATAGGTTTTTGCATACTTATAAAAATGAGGGAGTGAAAAGTAAATACGCATTAATTGTAGATTTAATGGCATTGGTAATCTTTTTTTCCACTTTCTGTTACTTCAGTAGCTCCTGGCGAGGGGGATTAAAGAAAGTAATGCAAATGAAAAACAATACACAAATTATTCCTTGACGGTACTTTTGGTGGCATTCCATTCGATTCCTCTATTGAAGATGAACTTAAAAATGGCATTTATTGCTGCATATTGGAGGATCAAAGCATATAAAGCTAATCCAAACAAGATTTTAATACTTCTATATATAATTGCAAAAAGAAGTAAAGGTGAGAATAACAAAATAACATATGGTACTGTAAGCGCCAGAACCCAGTTTAAGACAAACTTTAAGTTGCCACTTTTTATAACCTTTTTCCGGTACTTCCACAATTGTAATCCCCCATAATACCACCGTATCCTTTGACTTAGCAACTCCCTCCAGGTGGTGGGCGCTTGTTCATAGACCTTCGTCGAGTTTGTAAATAAAGCTTTATAACCCATTATGTGCATATATGTTGTAAAATCAGCGTCTTCTGTAATAGAATCTTCGTTAAGTTTATTTTTTATTAAAAATTCTGCCCTCAACACTCCTATTAATCCATTAAACAGTTTAAAAGATGTATTCTTAAGTAAGAAATTTATCAGATGATACTCAACATCGATAGTCTTTGAAACCAAATTTATGCGGTTGGAGATGTAGCGAGGAGAAGAGGCTATATAAGCTACTTCGTCCTTCTCCAGTGCTTTTATACATTCGATTACAAAATTTTTGGAGGGTCTGGAATCAATATCAAAAATAGCTATGTAATCTGGCGTATTATTTTTGAGGAGTTCTAAAGCATGGTTTATATTCCCGGCTCTCTTTCCTTTCCTTGAGATTCTCTCCATAACTTCTATTTCTTCTTTCTTAAGAATCTCTATCCGTTTGTCATCTTCCCCATCCTTTTCAATAACGTAAATTATCCTAACATGCAGCCCACCATAATTCAAACCCTTTAAGCACCTCAAAGATTCACTAACTATTTCGATCGGCTCGTAGGGAGCAACAGGGACGATAACAGCTATACTCATAATACTTCACCATAGATCTTCTCAATTTTCTTTAAGACTACATCCCAAGCATATTTCTTTTCCACAGCCCTTCTCCCTTTTTTTCCAAGTTTCATAGCAAGCCTTGGATTATCCAACAATAGATTAAGCTTTTCCACAAGTTCTTCTTTCGTTGAAAACGTAAAGCCACCGTTTGTAGCTATTTCACATACTCCTGGTGTATTTGCTGCTATCACTGGTGTTTGGCATGCCATCGCTTCAAGCAAAACTATACCAAAAGCTTCGAGCCTTGAGAATGACGGCAGTACCAAAACCCTTGCTCTTTTCATCTGTTCAATGATTTCACTTTTTTTTAGATTACCTAAAAATTTTATGTTGACACCTAGCTTGAGGGCTAATCTCTCAAATTTACTTCTATCTTCCCCACTTCCAACGACTAAGATCTTCGCATCAACGTCCTTCATAGCTCTTATTAGTGTCGAAAGCCCCTTGTATTCCACAAGCCTACCAACGTAAAGGACTGTCCTATCTTTTTTGTTCTTTGCAGGAGTAAACTCATGGGGATTAACAGCGTTAGGTACTATCTCTACTTTATTCATAAATTTTGAGAGGATAGAGGAAGTTTCGGCATAGCTTTTGGTTGTAGCTATTATTACATCAGTTTTTTTCAACGTTGGAATGAGAACCTTCTCGTTTATATTCTTTATGAGCCGAGCAACTCTGTGGGGAATCCTATAACCGTTCACTCTTTGAGGTATAATGACATCGTTGTGGTACGTTACGATATGTGGTTTTTCCTTAATGTTTGCTAAATTACCCATTTTCTGAGCAAAAAAAGGAGACGGAACATGCGAATGGTAAATGTCGCTTTCCAGCTTTGGAAAAGTTAGGGGAATTGGAGAGTATGGAACTTTAAGATGCTTAACCACAACGTTTGAACCAGAAGATGAGATAACTATAACTTCATATCTGCGCTGTTTAAGTCCCTCAGCTAGGTTTTTGACGTGAACCTCAACGCCCCCAATATGGGGCGGATAGTAAGGTGTTGCCATTGTCACTTTCATGGCACTTCACTCAATGAAACTCCCTGGAGCGTAACTCGAAATTACCAACCCCTCGACTGGAGTTTTTCTGACTCTGGGATTTCGCTCATCTCAAGACCTGGCATAGCTTTTCCAAGATTTTTTGAAACTTCGGCTAAGACATTCGCATCATCATAGTGAGCTGTAGCCTCTACTATAGCTTTTGCAACCTTTTCAGGATTCTCTGATTTGAATATGCCAGATCCAACAAAAACACCATCTGCTCCCAGCTGCATCATAAGTGCAGCGTCTGCAGGTGTTGCAACACCACCAGCTGCGAAATTTACAACAGGTAATCCTCCAATTTTAGCAGTTTCTTTTACAATTTCAAGCGGAGCTTCAAGTTTTCGTGAAATATCCCATAGTTCCTCTTCTGTTTTATTTTGGAGCTCTCTTATACCTCCCATTATTAATCTCATGTGTCTTACAGCCTCAACAATGTTTCCTGTACCTGCTTCTCCTTTTGTTCTTATCATAGCTGCACCTTCGTCTATTCTTCGCAATGCTTCCCCGAGATTCCTTGCACCACACACAAAGGGAATTGTAAACTTCTTTTTATCAATATGATATTTCTCATCTGCAGGGGTTAAGACCTCACTTTCATCGATCATATCAACACCAATTGCTTCTAATATCTGCGCTTCAACGAAATGTCCTATCCTCACCTTTGCCATAACTGGTATTGAGACAGCATCCATTATCTCCAGGATCTTTGCAGGATCAGCCATTCTGGCAACACCTCCTGCAGTTCGTATATCTGCAGGAACTTTTTCAAGTGCCATTACTGCAACAGCACCAGCATCCTCAGCAATTTCAGCTTGTTTGGCGTTCACGACATCCATTATGACTCCGCCTTTTGTCATTTTTGCAAATCCCTTCTTTAAAACCTCAGTTCCATGTAACATTGATCTTCCTCCTTTATCATTATGTGATCTGTTTTTGATGAATAAGAACTTTTCCATCTTCATCTTCTAAATGCGTAGATTATTTTGTCTATGCTTGAGAACCTCAAAGATTAAATATTAAAACCTAAACTATATGACACAGATGTGATAAAATGGTACAGACGCAAGTTATCGAAGGAGCTTTGATATATTCTCATATAATCCCCCCAATTCTTGGTTTTTTGGGAGTACTGCTTATTTGCACAGGAATAATGGATAGAAAGCCATCTCACACAATTTTTGGAATAATTATTTTTTTCGCAGCAGGAGTTCTGCCGTTTTTGATCCTGCCTTTGGTTTTAGGGATATAGTGATCAATTTATAAATGAGAGGCTTTTTGTATTCTCATCATAACAGATCTTCTACTTGCTCTGAAAGTTCCCTTACCTTCAAATTTTAGAGTTGCCGCTGCCGATGCAAAAATTCCACTTTCTTTAGGATCAGATGTTTCAAGTTTTCTTGCTGCGTAGGCTGCCATGTAAGTATCACCAAGACCTGTAGGATCCCCTATGATCTTTGGGGCAAATGCAGGAATTTTGTAGAATTCGTCTGCTTTTTTGGAGTAGATAATCGAACCTTCGTCTCCACAAGTTATTACTACTTCTTCTGGTCCATATGACGCAAGAATTTTTGCAACTTCTTCAAGCTTACGAAACTTTGTATTCAATATGACCCTTGCCTCATTTTCATCAAGAAAAAGTATCCTAACGAATTTAAGAAATTTTTGTGCATCCTCCCAAGGCTTTAGAGCGATTTTGTGATCCTCAAGATGCCTTAAATAGCCTTGTGCACTAAGATATATTGGAATTTTGAATTTGAATAAGTATTCTATGGTCTCTGATGGAATGTCAGTAGGAAATAGCGGACCTAATAGAATCACATCTGCTTCTTTAAAATTCATCGGATAGATATCTTTGACTTTTATGGGATTTTCCAGAATACGAGCTTTTTGTATTCTGTAATTTAGGTTGGAAGTCAGGTATATATTTTCAAATTCCACAGTATGTTTTACAAATACTGGAAAAAGCTTTACGTCCTTTGGAAATGCCTTAAGTAGCTCTCGATCCTCTTTTGCAATGGTTATAACTGCTGTGGTGTCTATCCCTAAACTCGAAAGAGTGCATGCATGATAATAGACCGATCCACCAATGGATCTAAAGACCTTCCTTCCTTTTATAATTGTGTCTTTGGTGATAGGACCTATTGTTATGGCTTTTTTCATGTTCTTATCTTAAATATAATGCTATAAGTTTATTGGCAATTCACCACGATGCAGCGCAGATCCCACAAGGAATTTATCGACCCCAAATTCAACAAGGATCTTAACGTCCCTCCTTGTGATACCGCCACCAATTATTATGGAGGTTCTAAGTCTCATGAATTTTTCTATAAGCTTCAAATTTACTCCTTTTTCTGTTCCAACCCTTGAAATATCAAGAATTATAATTTCTTGTGGGTTTAATTCATCTATTTTGGAGATAAGCTTTTTAAAATCAAAATTTGCATGTTTGCTGAAGATTTTGTTATCCATTATATCAACACTTAATATTATATTATCCCTATCTAAGGTTCCAAAGATTCCATCTAAATCTTTTATGTTTTTCAGGGTCTCTGTTGCTATAATGACTTTATCTGCTACCTTCAAGTGTTCTGTAACATCCCTAATGCTACAAGCACCTGCATCGAGCATAACTGGAATTTTTTTGTTTATCTTATCCACAATGCCAAAATTAGAACCAGTTCTGTCTATAGCATCCAAATCCGCAATATATATTCTAAGAGCACCCGCAGCTTTCAATGATTTCGCAATTTCATATGGATTGGATGATTTGCAAAAAATAGTCTTAAGTGGTTTATAAGTTTCTCTTTTTCCGGATTTTCCTGAAACAGCTACTCCATCCTTTATATCCAAGACTGGTATTATCATAACAAACAACATTTAATAAAGTTGATCAAATTTTGTGAACTCTTGCAACTGTTGTTGAATGTTTGCTGAACTCTGTTCAGCAATTTTTCCTAAAAGGTCTTTGGATGAATCTTTTTTAAGAGCTTTGACTGAATTACTAAGTTCCTGACGGCGGAACCATGATCAATTTACCAGTTTTAGGATCCTTGTAGACAACTCCCATTTGGACATATCCTGAACCTTCCCCAGATACAGTCTCAGGAGTATTGTTAAGCTCTTCACCCATCTTTACTTCGGCTACTTGTTTCATTGCTTCCATTAGTTCTTTTTTCTCTTCTGGGGTCGCATCACTGAAGATCACATTTTGCATGTTCCATGATAACACAAGGAATATCAAGAATCCGCATGCGAAGACGAGCATAGCGTCTACTATGTTTGCAGAACCTGCCATGGGATCTTCATCATGATCATCATGAAGTAGTCTTCTCTTTCTTAACATTGTCCACAACCTCCAGAACAGCTTCTACAAGAGCTTCAAGGGTTGAAAGATGCTCCTCGTACCATCTTCTTCTTACCTTTGATATTACAAATGCGATACCCCCAGCTGCAAGCCCGACAACAGTTGTATCAAATGCAACGATTATTGCTTGTGCAAGACCTTGAATATCTCCAGCACCCAAAGCAGCCAAACCAGGTCCCATAGGAATTAGGGTTCCCATCAATCCCAGGGTTGGTCCAAGTCTTGTAACAACATCTGTTTTCTCAAGACTCTTTGCTGCCTTTATTTCCTCTTCTTCAATTAACTTTCTTGCAAGAGCTTCCCTTGACTTTTTTCCCAAATCCCAGTTTGATGCTATCTTGGTTAGAACCTCTTTATGACTTTTTGGTAGATCACTTCCCCCTACAACTTCAATTATTTTATCAGGCGTGCCAGGATTTGAGACACTCTTTATAATACTTTCTGTTTTCCCAACGTCAAATTTGACTCTGTTTGAATACTCTGAGAGAAGTCCTCCAAACTCGATTACTGCATATCCCATAAAAAGCAAAAGACCTGCTATAACAGGCAAAAGCAGACTCTGGGATATAACATGCAATGCTCCAGTTAGTATCTCACTGCCAGGAATTGCAACCACGAAATCACCTCTTTATCAAAAGACTTTTTCTCTTTGTTTTATAAATTCCGAATATCATAAGCACTAACATCAGTACCAAGGCATAGAAAAACATTGAAACAGATGGTATGCTCAAAGCACCCATCTTGGATGTTAAAACTGTGTTTATGTTAGGCATTATTATGCCGGATATTAAAAAATAAAGCCCAACTATAAGCATCAAGTTTCCAAGCAATACTGGATAGGGTTTATTTAAAAATCTAACGATCTGTCCAGATATAAGATAAACTATGATCGTTGTTAAACTTAGAAACAATGCTGCATATTTTCCAATTAAGAATGCTGAGGCTCCTATAAATGGTGAAGCAAGTATTATGGCTACAACAACAGCTCCAAAGCAACATGGACAGGGTGCAATCATGGCAACACAACATGCACTTGCTTTATCCTTTTTATGCATCTTCCATTCCCTGATGGTGTGAATCCCTGCATAAAATATGACAAGAGACATTGCTATGAAAATTACATATCCATAATCATAAACAATTTTCTGGAGCATGTTCATATAAGAGGAGGCTAATCTTGCTAAGATGAGAATTCCAAACCCATATCCAACTGCAACTGCCGATGCTACCTTCCTTGATATACCTGCAAAAGCCATTGCAAGACCAATCTTTAGAGCGAAAAACAATATCACAGACAATATTCCTGCCTGCCATAAGATCATAAACATTTTCTTATCTCCTTTTTTTGGTTAGGTTTTCATGATTTCTGATTGGCAGTTATCAGTTAGATTTTTCATGATATATAACACTTTCCGATCAAGTGTTATTACTTTTTAAAAATTTCAGCGGAAAATGTAATACTAACTTAAAAAAATAAAAAAAGAGGAGTTATCTTCTTAGTATAAATCCTAAGATACTTCCCTTAAAGTATCCTAAGATAGCTAAACCTGTAAGAAGAACAACTCCCAGTAATGCCCAAATTGGTATTCCGCCTGCTGAAGAACTTGGTGGGGTAACTTTTGTAACTTCGTATGCTTTTTTACCTTGACCTGCTTTTGCTGGTCCTGCAGATGTTACTTGTACTTCAGCCGCCGATACTTCCATTCCTGGGGGTATTGAAGCCGACGATGCTTCTGTCCCCGGGGATGTTGGAGCTGTAGGCTGTCCTGGTGTCGTTGGAGCTGGTGAAACTCCCGGTTCTGGTGTAGTCGGAGTTGCAGGTTCTTCTGCTGTTGCTGGGATCTTTGGTTCTGTTGGTGTTGGAGGATTTGGTGGTGCAAACATCGGATTCTTGGTTGCCTGGTAAAGCTGCTTGTAAAACTGGGCCAGCATGTTAGGGTTCATAAACTGAGTAGCCCATTCCATCATTGCGATGTTACCGCAACTGCAGTCACAGCAAGCAACACCACGAATTGCAATTAGATTTTTCCAACTGTTGGTTATCTCTCTTATGGTTGTTTTATCAGCTTGCCAATAGGGTTTTCCTGTTGCATCGTTTATTTTATATGCTGCTGTAAGCGTTGTGCCCATCATACTGATCATAGCATAGGCGTTGTTTCCCTGAGATAGCCATTCATTTACTCCAAGGTTATACTTGTCGTTGAAATAAACATCTACTACCTCTTTCCACATCCAGTCTTGTACGATGTTTGGGTTGGTAACCTGCCATCCCCATAGATATGAGACGAATTTGTTCGACATGTACCTTGCTCCACTGTATCCCTCTTGCATCATTCCCTTGATCCATTCTGGATTGAAATACCTTGTTCTCATCTCCCTTGCCATGAATGTCTGTAAAGACATCACTTCAGGATTTGCTGGGTTTGCATAGTATAAGACGTTTAGATTGGGTGCTACTCCATTATTTACCTTCTCTATAGCCATGGAGAGTCCGCCGTAGTAATCGAAGTAATCGTCGTTGTCAAGTACACCATAAAGGTTGGTGCTTCTGCTGTGGTAAGCTGTGGTTATTCCAGAGAGTAAGTCTTCAAAGAGGGCTCGGTTTGTAGTACCCCAATTTCGCTCTGAATACGAATGACTCATCCTGTTGAGATAGACATCTGCCACCTGATCTCTTTTTTCCCATGTCCAGGATTGTTCAATGGCTTTATTTACTCCAGCACCGTAATCACCAACAGGTGGAGCAAATATCCTTGTTATTGCAAGCTCTCCTGCATCGTTTGCTGGGATTCCAAGGTCTACATACTTCTGGGTAAGTTCGATCCAGTGTTTTGCAATGTAGTTATGTTCAATTGGGTCGTTTCCTTTGAAACCTGTGTACTTTGCATTTACTAAGGTTTGGAGTGTATAGTCAAGAATATCTTTTAAATCAGAGTATTGTGCCACTATTGTGTTATATGAAGCAGCTAAAGCCACTCTGAAAGAGCGATCCATGTTGATTAGAACTCTTGGGAATAGATCTCTGAATAAACCACTTGTTGTGACTATGACATCTATTCTGGGTCTTTCTGTTAAGGGAAGAAGCCCGTTAGATGCTCTCATTGCATTTAGATCTGACAGTAACGTAGCTAATGGAGTTGCTTTCATATTACTTATGCTTCCGGTGCTCGTCCATGTTGGTTCTACACCCAGCATCCTAAGAACAAACGAAACCATTGTTCCGTCATCTCTTGCAGTTTCAACACACCAGACAACAGCCGCTATCTTCTCTGGTATGCTATCAAGTTGAGATAAAGCCATATCAGCAAGTTTCTTTCCAAGATTCCAAGCTACTTTGGTTGGTAAAAGATTTTCTGAGATTCCGTAAAAGTTTTTACCTGTGGGTATTGCTCCTGGGTTTCTTATAGGATCATTTCCTGTAGATGGAGTTACATAACCGCCGTTTAATGCATCGATTAGCGAGTTTAATTCTGAACTAAAGCTTTCAATTATGCTACCAGCGTAACCCTTTGCCTCATTTAACTTGCCTTGAAGTTCCGGGTTGGATGTTAGATCAGCTGCAGTTTTTTGACCAGTTAATAGCTGAAGCACCCAATCTTGTGCTTGATTGTTTAATTGTTCTGCTTGATCAAGTGTCAAATTGTCGAAATTCCATCCGTTCTCCTGGGCTAAGAGCCTTTGCAAAGATGGATTATTAATTCCACCATCTGCTGATACCATCACTGTAGCCAATAACGCTATCTCTTCGTTGGTCCAAGATTTACCAAAGGTATGTAGACCGTATGGCATAAGAGTTTGCTGAATGTCCCTAAGATAGTCTTCTACTGTTTCTACCAATTCTTCATCGGTCAGATCATCCGGATTTATGCCTAAATCTGTCCCTAAGTTGAGCTCATTTACTTTAGATCTGATAGCCTCCGCATAAGGTTTTTTAGCATCTCCATTGTGTATTTGGTATTGTTCGATATCTTCTTTAAGCTCCAAGAACCCTCCATAAAGGGTTGTTGTTGTAAGTGGCGGTGTTAGATGATCCACAATTACTGCAAGACCTCTTCTTTTAGCCTGTAATCCTTCACCAATTCCATCTATTATGTAAATATACACTGAGGGAGTATCTGCTATCGTTATGTCTGAGTAATCAAATTCAGCTAGAGCGACCTGTTTTCTTGGCAACCATTCGTATGTAGCATGTCTTCCTATGTGTACCTGAGCATCAGCATCAAATACGGAATTTACCCACGCATACCATGCAAGATAACAGTGTGGTGGTGGAACAACTGTACTGTGGTAGAACTTATCTGCATCAGCTTCCCATCCTCTTTGTGGTTCAGGACCAATGAAGACATTTCCAAAGTACATTCCTGGAATTACAATGTATTCTTTTCCATCCCTTGTAACTGTCATTATATTTCCTGGTGCTTCTCCCCAACCTGTAAGCCCTGGAATTTCAAGGGCCATGAAGGCATTTTTTGCTTCGTAGAATGAGTTCCATGCATCCTCACCATTCATTATCTGTTTAAGTGCATTGCTCATGTTGTTTATCTGTTCAACGGCTTGTTGGGATTTCTCTGGATAGGTGTTAGCGAGACTTGTCATCTCTTGTGTCCATTTTTCTATACTCTTTATTGTTGCAGTTTTTGCAGTTTCATCGTTTTTTTGTAAACCATATTCTACTCCAAGCTTAGTTAGCTCCTCGATGTATCCTGCCGGTCCTTCGATTATTTCTTTTTTGGCTATTGAATTCAGACTGTCAAACCAAGCCTTGTATTCTTCCGCGTCCCATAAGATTGTATTGGGATTGTTTGCCATTTCTTCGAGAATCCCTGGTGCCCAATTAGCAACATTGATCCCTCGCTCAAGCATCATGCTTACAAGTTCATCCGCAGTCTGTGGAATATTGTTAACAGTGTATCCTTCTTGTTTGAGCATATTGAGTATCTCAATTATACTATCTGGAACCGCAAGATAACTTGCACCGATGTTTTGTTTTCCTGGTGGGTAGTTGTAGTAGATCAGAGCTATTTTTTTATCTTCATTATTCGTGTACTTCAAGTTCAACTTTACCCAGTTTTTAACCCTCTCTGTTAACTTGTCTATCCTATCTGGAATCGCTTTGTAGTGGATCAACTCAGCCCCTGTTACAGGATCTAACTCTTTTTCTGTTGTAGCCACGAATATTGGTTCTATTATGCCCTGTGTCTCAGGTATAGCTATCTGGTAATAGGTGTCGCTCCAGACAAGTCCATCATCAGAGGTTAACCATTCACCTTCTGTTCTTTTGGTAGTGCTCATTGCTCTGAAAACTGGTACATTCATGTTGTCCAGGAATTTGTTAGTCTGGTCTAAAAATCCAGATCCAAGGGAGAAATAATAGAAGCTAACTAAAGCATCTATTCTGTAACTGTATTTGCTGGAGTTTGCCTCATACTCCGTGGTGGTAACCACATGGTTGGGATCATCTGGGTCGTAGCTGAAGAATTTTACCATCGCTGAATAGATGTTCAATGGTTGTGTTCCAATTGTACCAGAATAAGCACCAGCCACTGGTATCACATTAAATCCTTTATCCGTCAGTTTGTTTATTGTGGTTTCAAAGTGATCCATGTTACCAGCAAGCACAGGACTGTCGTATTCTACAATACCTACTGTTGGTTTTAAAGGATCAAGTGGATATTGAGTCAGATACTCTTCGAGACTTGTAAAGATTGTTCCATCCCTGTAGAGCATCTCTTTTGGAAGGACGTAATATGGTTCAGGATCCCACTCAGAAGGCCACGTACCTCCATTAAGTTCTGTGAATTCTTTTAAAGCCCATTTATACTGATTTTCATAGTTTTTTGTTCCTTTTGCTGCATAATAGACTCCAGCATTTATCCAATCACTAATCTGTGGGTAAGTTGTTTTATAAGTGTTTAGCCGTGGGAAGTTTGCGTTCTTAAGGTCGTACAAGATAGTGTTTTTTGTATCAGTATTTCCAATTACGCTGTCTGATACTCCTTCGAAGAGAAAATTACCATTTATTTGGCTTAACTTGGTCAATTCTGGGTAGCTTTCTAGTGCAAGAAATATCTTGCCTGGTTTGTTTTTAAGGATATTTGGATTGGCATTTATGACGTTTTTGAAGTTGCTTAAACCTGGCTCAAAAATCCATTCACAGATGATGATATCTGCGTTTTCGATTAGACTTTTAAGGTCATCTGGACTCATTTCAGCTATCTGACTTGTGGTGCGTATGTCAAATCTCACTAACCATGTGGATGAATCGTCTGGATCGTAACCTGGTTGCGTTGGATTTATGAGATTCATGATGTTATGTGCCGCATCATTTGTCATTTTTGTGCTGCTAGATGAGTGTATGATAAGAACTCTTGGGTCTACAAGACCATTCACACATTCGTCTGCTTGTATAGTAGCTTCTGTATCTGTTTCTTCTATGGTCTCATCTTCTGATGTTTCTGTTTCACTTTCTGACTCGATATCTTGTGATATTTCATCTGGTACTGATGTTGGTTCATCTTTTGTTGTTTGTTCTACAGTTGATGACCCTTCACTTGAATCAAGACAAGAAGAATCAGTTGTTGTACCTGGTTCGGAACTCGACACATCCGCTGCTTCAGAAGCTGTTGATGTATCGACTGATTCTGAATCAAAACCTGAAGAATCAGCTGTAGCTGATGCACCAATTGATCCTGCAGTTGAATCAGCCGCAGTACCTCCTGTATCCTCGGCTGCAACAGCTGCACAAAGTGTCAGCGCAAAAACAAGTGTAAGCGCTAGTAATATCGCTTGTCTTTTAATACTTTTCATACTTTTCACCTCCTTTTTATTTCTTAAGGAGGAATTGATCTCCATGATATATAATACTTACTGATCAACTGTTATTACTTTTTTCAAAAATTCGCAAAAAAAGTAATACTAAATTAAAAAGTAATACTATAATAACAAATAGAAGGATATTTTTAATACTTCAAATCCTGGATCAGAAGCAAAAAAACTACAAATCTTTAGGATCCTAGATCTTCCACAATACAACAAGCCTCTATCTTCTCTTTTTGTTTTGTAACCTAATAATGCAAGAATCCCTGCTAAAAGTGCATTTAGAGGGATGAATTTATGGACTGATCGCATGGTATAAAGATGCAATTTGTCTAAAAACAATCCTTTTTTAGCTAACTTGAAAAGATCATCGATTGAGCTCCTTATGGTTTGTATTCCTGCCAATGTTGGATTTTGCGAATTCAGCTTTTAATTTTTGGAAGAACGTTCTTATTTTCTCTGGTATTTTACTATGTTTGTAGGAGGTTATAGGATAGCTTATTCCGTTTAATTTAAGTATGCGCCTAACAAACTCCATTTGAAAGTTAGGTTATAATGCCTTAAATTGCTTATAAGAAAATTATAAAATGTACTTTTATGAAAAGAGTATAATAACATACTCAAAAGTTAAAACGAAGCTGTAAAAATTCTCAGAAAATAGTTAAGAATCTAGGACCCTATAGTAGTTTAAAAGTTCTTAACTTCATTATGCATTAGGAAATAGTTATTGCTTGTTATTTTTGTTAAAAATGGTTATTTTGAATTGAATTGGTCGTTATTCACGTTGTGTGTAAAAATCCGTTGGAAATTTTGTAGGGATCCTGATTTTTATTTAACTTAGCTTGGATCCCTACTTCTAAACTGCAGATGAAACGACAGAGGAGGAAAACCTATGTCAATAATTCCTTTGTATTCATCATATAAATACTTTTTTAAAAAAAAATATTATCAATCAGGGTTAATCCTGTAACTTTGATCCAAAAACTTCTCAACTTTCTCTATCGCATAATCAGCTGCATCATCAGCAATTTTTCTATCTGCCTTTGTGGGATCATCAAACAGAATATCGACCACAACATCAATATTCAGCTTCTCGTTGTAATCAATTTCTGCAGTTACATCGAGATCAATGATCTCTTTTTTCGAAACCCTTGAGAAGATGAAACCTTGGGCAGCAGAGACTGCAATCTCTGCAATCTCTTCAAGATCATTGTCACTTAATCTCTTCAAGTACCTGACCCCGGAGTTATTCCTGCTGCCTGCATTGCCTCTTGAATGGTTACTTGCATCTCCTGGAGCCTTTTTACGACTCTCTCTTCCTGCCGCTTAAGGGTTTTGTCTCTAAGTTGCAGAGTTTCTAATTTATCTTCAAGTTCTTTTTTTATTTTATCTTTACCTACTTTTATAAGCAGACTTCCGGCAGTTTTATAAATATCAGCATCTTCTTCAAGTTCTTTTAATTCATCCAATGCTTTTTCGGTCTCTTTAAGTTGTAATCCAACATTCTGTTTTTGCATTGAAATTGCTTGAGCCTGTTGCTGTATCTGCTGGAATTGAGCTATTTGATGTTGTATATTTTTCGGAAGTTCCATTTGATCACCTCCAATCCTTTCAAAAAGGATTGATCCAAAGATAAGTTTTGATCAACCTTTCTTAATAACCATAAGATATGGCTTCATCCATTTACGTCAAAGCTTTTTTTTAAAGGGTTTCTTCATCAATTTTTTTTAGAAGGTTGATATCGTAAGATAATATTATCCATCTTAAATAAGAATTTATGGATGCTCGAAGCGATGATATATCTTTTGCATCAATTTGTGTCTTTAGGATATTATTTTCCAGATCAACATGAATGGATGATCTCTCGGATGGAGCAGTGCGGATTTCTGGTTTTGTTGATTCTAAGATCAAATGCGCATCATCAGAACTATCAAATGAGATTTCAAGTTCAGCCACCAGATGTTTTACGATTTTCATAATACTTCCAATCCTTCACATAGATTTTGGGATTAATCTGTATACCTGCATCATCATAAAATTCTATAACAGCTTTTTTGTCTCTCTTCCCCCTTTTAATCCATATCATGTTTGAATTTGATTTACCAGTATTTGGGGGAATGTTTAGAATCTCAACAAGTTCTCTAAGATCATCCACGTCGCATCTTATACTAAGATCATCTTTTTTTATTCTACCTTTTGATTCTAAGAACGCAACCGTAATATGCAAGGATAAAAGACGTTCTCCTCTCTTATCGTAAAAGGTCATTCTACCTGGATTTCCTTTTATCTCAGATATTATTGCAATTTTTTCAAACCCCAAATCATCAGCTTCCCTTAGAATATCCCGGATGTTCATCTTTCCTCTGTTCATGTACATTAGGTGCAACACTTCTCCCAAATTCTGACAAAAGGATCTTGTTCTTCTTGATGGTTTTCTTGAGGTTGTTATCAACATGTTACCTTGCTTTTATCACTTTTTTTACAGGCGGAATTTCCTTAAAGAGAATTCTGTATCTGCATTTTGGACATTTTGGCTCAATATATCCTTTAAGATCCACTAAAGTCCCACATTTTGCGCATCGATACATTACAAACCCTCAACAATTCTCTTTATGTTTCTTGTTGCAGCCTTTCCCATCGGAGTTACAGGAAGGTATGCACCTCCTGTAAATGTGGTGCCACATTTTCTACAGATCCATATTCCACTGCTTACCCTCTTCACACCAGCTCTGTCACATTGAGGACATATATGATCTTTTTTCATTCTCTCTTCTATTTTTTTCACGGTTCTTTTTGCTTTTCTACCATATCTGGGACCAAATCTTCCGGTTATACCCACTTTTTTTGTTCTCCCCATATTATCACCCCAGATACGCCCGAAGTTCTCTTGTTTTATCTTTCGCTATCCCGACCACCTTCATTAAGTCGTCCTTTGTTAAAGGTCCTGCTCCGCCTTTTTGCATTGCGCATATGGTGCCATCTTCCCGCATTCCAATTGAAATTCTAGCGTCCATGACTCTTTCTTCTTCTACTGATGGATCAACTACAAGTTCATCTCCTATTTTTGCAAAGGTACACATCAGGGCCTTCTCATTTATAGGCAATGGACGCATGTTTTCATAATCAAGGATGATCTTGCCATCTTCATAGCTTGCATGAGGTATCTTTGTGTCAATTAAGGAAGCAACACTTCCCAAGACAGATGCATCTATCAGGTTCCCATCGTGATCAAGAACATGTATGTCCAAAAATATCATCCATACCTTTTCCCCTTCAACTACACATAGTTTTTCAAAATCAACCACTCCTCCCTCCCTTATACATCGATCTACCACTCTTGCAAGTTCTACAGATCTTTCATCAGGAGGACCAGGTTCAAAGGTTGGAGAAGCCATTGGTAATAATTCTGAATTGGTCATTAAGATACCTAAGGACGGTGAATCTGGAAATGGTTCGGCAATTTGTGGTTTTGCTCCAATTAATATTTGTGTACTGCCTATTTTCACTCTGGCAGAACCTTCTGCCTTTCCAATTACACCAGTCTCAAGAGATATATCTCGATATTCATTTGGAGATCTACCATCAATTCTTTCTTTATTCTTTATAAGATTTATTATATTCTCTCTTGTAATGTCAGAAACTATGCTGTTCATATCATTCACCGTATCTGTTTTTCAAAGCCTTTTTCTGCTCTTCATTAATTTTTTTACATCCTTTAATTACCAAATCCAGGGCTCCTTCAAATTCTTCTTGTGTAAGATGCCCATCCATCTGAAGAAGTGTTATTTCATTTGTTCTTGGCATTATGGCAACAGGTAAATCAGCTTCACCTTCCTTATCTTCATTTTCAGATAAATCCAAAACAACCTGACCATCGGTCTTTCCTGCTGCACAAGATGCAACCAAATCGCTCATTGGTATTCCAGCATCTGCTAAGGCAACTGAAGCAGCTGTTATACCAGCACACCTTGTTCCACCTTCTGCCTGAAGGATCTCTACAAAGATATCTATGGTTGATCTTGGAAATTTCTCCAAAAAAATGGCTGGTTTTAGGGCATCCGCCGTTATTTTAGATATTTCAACGGATCTTCTATCAGGACCTGGTCTCTTCCTATCTTCAACAGAAAAAGGTGCCATGTTGTATCTACATCTTATAATAGCTCTATCTGGTCGCTGCATGTGTCTTATATGAAGTTCTCTTGGACCATAGACAGCAGCTAAGATTTTGTTGCCTCCTAATTCGACATATGCTGATCCATCGGCTCTTTTTAATATTCCTGCTTCTATCTTTAGGGGTCTTAATTCATCAAAAGCTCTTCCATCTGACCTTGTTGAAATAAGAATCACTCTCCTAATTACTAATTATGTTTTGATTTCTTCTTCAAGCATCTTTCTTACTCTGTCTGTTAATCCTGAGGTGTGAGCTTGCTCTTCTATTGTCTTTATGACCTTCCGGGCGATTCGCTCCATCGCATGGTCTCCTTTAACCCATACAACTCCATTTTGACCAACTACGATTTCACACTTCGTCTGGTCCTTTATCATGTTTATCATAGAACCTCTCTTCCCAATACGCCGCGGTACCTTGGTCGGAGTTATCTTGATTAGGATACCACCCTTAAATTTACCAAGACCTCAACCTTTTAGAACTAATTTCACATGCTTTATCTCATCAACGTCAACAACTCTCAGGAGCAAAACGTTCCCAACATCAAATACGCTACTTAATTCCTTCTTTTCTTTTCCAAAAACATCTGAAGCGGGTAAAAACCCTGAATATGGGGAGTTAATGTCAAAATTCCACATAGAAAACCTTATATCCTCAACATCTCCAATTACAATATCTCCTCTTTTTGGAATGTATTTACTCTGCAGGGGTATGACATTTATTTTTTTGTTTCTTATGGTCACCAAGCCAACGACAGATGAGCATATTTTATCTTCATCTCTAAAAGTTCCTATTCCTGGGTGATATTCATTATCCGCAAGAATATCTCCAGGGACTACTACATCCTTATCTTTTACAAATATCATATCAGGCACCTCATCAACAAATCCAAAAGAAGTTATTCTACCAGCCTGGTTTCAACCTGTCCACCTGTAAGCTTGCTTAATTTTCTATGAAATTCTTCTTGTAAGCCACCGGGAAGTTCAACCAAGGCTATCCATGACCCATCTTGTTGCCATTCTTCTTTCTTAATTTCCCCAAATTCTGAAATTACACCATATGCTTTTGCGGTGAATTCTCCTGGGATCTTTATTGCAATACTCACTTTTTCAAATTTTATGGGTATCTTAACGCGAATGGCTTTAAGAACAAGATTTACCTGTTCGTCAACACTTTTGAACGGATCAATATGAACTTTAGCTTCCTCCATAGCCTTTTCAATCCTCTTTGGTGGATGAGGAAGTTTTGTTTGTGGATTTATTGCTTCTTTTGTTATTTTCGCAATAACTCTTTTGCGCTTCTCCTCCTGCATTTCTTTTCGCTGTTGAGCGGTCAATTGAATTTGACCCTTTTTTATTATGATTGCTGCAACATCCAGTGGATCCGTGGTATGAAAAACCTTTTTCATGGATTCTTCAGATGCTTTATCTCCCTTTTTTGCATCCTTGAATATCACATCATGTGCAAGCATCTCATCTATATTTATATCCTTGCCTTGCCTAAAATCTGATGCAAGATCTGGATCCACCAAGATCTCAAAGCGTTCTCCATGAGATTCCAGACGTGCTATAACAGCATCTTCAAGAGTAACCATTTTTTACTACTCTTCTTCCTTCTTTTTTCTTATAATAAGTTCTTCAACGTGTTCGTTTATTTCGTCTTCTGATAATTTTTTGAATTTTTTATCCTCAGCATGTATCACTGCAATTTCAACGCTTTCGGAAGTGGTTCTACCTTCAGTTGCTTCATAAACAGCATCTAATGCCAATTCAATAGAGTCTCGCAGTGTCATATCTTCTCTATATTTTTTTTCAAACTCATTCATTGCTATTGGTCTTCCGGCTCCTATAGCTGTTGCTTTGTATTCAATTAAAGCTCCACTGGGGTCTGTTTCAAACAATCTACATCCTGTGTTGTTTACTCCTCCGATTATTAATGCTGAACCGAAAGGTCTGACTCCTCCATGTTGGGTGTACATCTGTTTCATATCGCATATCTTCTTGGCTAAGATCTCTACCCTAATTGGCTCGTTGTAAGTTATCCTGTTTATCTGGGATTCTATTCTTGCTCTTTCAATTAAGGCTCTTGCGTCTGCTACAAGTCCTGAGGTTGCTGCACCAATGTGCTGGTCAATCTGGAATATCTTTTCTATGGACTTTGGCTCAACAAGTTTACTTGTTGGTCTTTTATCCACAACAAGTACGATGCCTTCATTTGATTTAACGCCTAATGATGTTGTGCCTCTTTTTACAGCTTCTCTTGCATATTCAACTTGAAAAAGTCTTCCATCTGGGCTAAATACAGTTATAGCCCTGTCATATCCTGCTCCTGGAAATGGTTGCATATATATACCTCTCTATTTTTAATAAAACAATCTAAATCTGATTCCCAAATTAGTCTGAAAAGATGTTATTAGTGTTATTTTTTGGCTTTAATAAATTTTTTTGTTGCAGATCTGATCGTTCCCGAGATACCGAGAGTATGAAAAACTACTCTCGCACCATTAAATTTCGTTATAACCGAAAGTGCTGCTCTTATTTTTTTGACTTCTCTATGGTTACATTGGAGGATCCCTCTTAAAACGTTTTCGTAATCAGGTAGTTCATGTTGGTAAACTTCCATAATCCATAAATTGAGCTTACTTGTTCCATATTCACCGAAAAGATCCAATGAAGCTTTCCAAATTAAAGATATTATATCCTCACGATTCAGAGGTACTTGAGATATGACCTCAAATACCACATATCTTTTCCTCTCTCTTAGTGTAGGGGGTAGTATTTTAAGCCTCATTTATATCATCTTATTACCCTAACCCCATTTACTATATAATCTTTCCTTACTTTGCTCTTTTCCATTATGGTGATGGGTGTTTTTGATAATCCATCATTTGCCTCTTCTTCGGCCATTCCAAAGCAACTTGTAAGTGCAATGATATCTCTTGGCGCCCTAAGATCATATATGGAATGAGCACCGCTTGTAATGATTAAAGGAAACTTGAATTTTCTTTGAAGCTTTAAAATTTGTCTAAATTGATTCAAGACTTTGGATCGTAGCGATGATCTAAATTTAAGTATATAATTAATGTTAATTTCAACTGCAACACCGTTTTCGGCGGCTTCCTTTGCTAATACATGATTTATTCCACAATCTCTCCTATTTCTATAAGGATGAGCTATTATATCAATCCTTGGATCTTCACATGCAGTTCTGTTTATTTTTATATTTCCGCCGTGGACCAATAGAATATCTACTTTCCTCCTAAACTTTCGGATCTTCTTCTTCAGATCATCTGAATTTTCTGCAATGATCTCAACACCAGTTTTTGCACCTGAATTTTTTTTTATAGCTTGATGGTACTCATCTGAATAACGAACAAGGCAAATACCCTCGTATCCCAATCTTTTTGCTTCCTTCGCCAATTTTTCATTTCCATGGACGTGGAAATCAAAAAACATCTTCTCCACCCAATAATTTCCTGGCTAATTTCATTGCTATTTCTTTTTTTGCAGGATATGCTGCCATCTTTATCTTAAGGCGTATTGCGTCACCATGTTCTACAACTTTCAAATTTCCAAGATAAGCCTCTTGTTTATCAAATCTAATGAAAAGATTTCCTTTATCGTCCATTTTGCTTTTCAAGCGATTTAAAATATTTTTCTTATTAGGATCTTTCATTTCCTTTAAAATTTTAATAAATGCATTCAGATCTTTTTTTTTGGTGATCCTATCATGCAATACCAGGATAGGATTTTTATGGTAACCTTCTGTCATCTCCATTTGGGGTGAAGAAGTGGGAAAAATGGTTTTAATAGCTTCTCTTACTTTCTCCTCATCTTCTGTGCCATAAACAAAAACCCTATATGAAATGTGGTGGATCATAGGTTATCTTACCTTCTCTGCACCTTTCCCTTTTCTTCGAAGTCCTCTTGTTTTTTTACCTTCGCTTGTCAATCCACGAAATACCCGTCCTTTATGTTGTTTTTCCCCTATCCAATTTATGTTTGGATCATTTTTTATGGATGGATGATTTGGGTCAACTAATATAACCTCATAAAACTTATGTTTTCCATCTTCCCAAACCCAATATGAGTTTAGAACCTCTAAATTTGGAAATTTTCTGGCAACCCGCTCTTCTGCTATTCTTTTTAGGGACTTTTTGGGAGTTATCTTAAGAACACCCATTCTTTTAGGTCTCCTTCCAGCTTTGAATCTCGACTTTCTTCTTCCTCCTCTCCTTATTCTTGTTCTTACAACTATATATCCTTTTTTAGCTTTGTATCCTAAAGATCTTGCCCTATCGATCCTCGTAGGCCTATCTATTCGCTGAATAACACCCTCTCTTCTCCATTCAGAAGCTCTTTTTTGCATGAGCTCCTTTACAAATGATTTATTCGGATTTTTCCATGCTTCTCTTATGTATCTGTACATTAAAACACCTCTTGTTCAGCTTTCGCCACATCCAAGGGAACCTAAGCTCCCAAGCAAATTTGCATTTTGGAAATTCACCAAAATCAGTGGTAATCATTTGATCAGACCTCTTTAAAAAGTTTATGTTAACCCATGAAAATACATCTATTAAGAAAATCAAATAGGTCCAACATCAGGTCTTCCTTCTCTCATACCCATTCCAGCCTCTTTTTGTAGTTTTTCAGGTTTTTGTAACATTTTAACCACATTTTGCGCATGTTCTCTGGCACGATTCTCAGCGAGCTTTTTAAGATCCTTTTCATCCCTACCTTCATCCTCGTGCACGAAAACCTCTATTATATGGGTGTTTGTCATAAGCTGGGCATAGATCAATCCAAGGGAAGCTTCGTGAGCACACATTTTATCTATTTCTTCAGGGCCCGGCATTCCTAAAGCCATGACAATATCACATGCTTCTTCTTCTATTAATTTTTTTGATGCAACCGGTAGGTCTTTTATACCAGGAACGGTGCGTCTTATAAATTTTATATTAGCAGCGTGCTTTTTTATTTCATCTATCGCATGTTTTGCCATGTCAACCCTTGCAAATGTTGTATCACAAATTCCTATCTTCATTTTACCACCGAATAACTAACAAATATGGATTCATCTAAAAACTTTTTGGAGGAAGCTCTGCAAAATCCAAAGCTTTATGATTTTGATCAACTATACTTGTGGTTGTAGGCTAACGCTTCTTTAAATAGCACTTTGAGCATATCAGTTTTCTTCATGTAGTTCTTTTAAGGTTCTCTCCTTCATAATCTCTGCAGCAGTCTCTACAGTGCGTGACCCGAAATAAAATGCGATTATAGCAAGATATATTGTTAAAAAATTTTTTAAAAACTCTGTTTTTAAATTTAAGTCCGTATTAGCGACACTCGTAGATAATAATATGACATATAATATGGTGAAACAAATAGTTATAGCCCTTCTTACTTCTCTTGTTTCTAATCCAACAGGTCTACGTCTCAACAGCAAAATTAAGGGAAATATAAAGCTTATTATGCCTACTGCAGATAATGCAATCCACTGTAGGTCCCATATTATTAGAATCAGGAGGACCATAAACAAAAGGATGCTCAATCCAATTCTTGTTATCCATTTTTCTGGTATAAGTTTTTCTTCAATCCATCCTATCATGGTGTTTTTTGTAATTATTTTTATTGTTAAGTCTTGTTATTTGATCAAAAAAGAAATTTTTATATACCTGCAGATGAATAAACCTATACATCTTTTGAACTGCTAAGATATTTTAAAACTTCTCTTCTTGCTTCTCCTATCGTGAGAGGATATGGTTTATCAAAGGGTAATTTGTCCTCCTTTTGCAGTATTTCAACAAGATGTGCAATCCGTGGGAGTCTTAAATCTGCCCCCCTTATCGTGTTAACATCTTCAAATACTTCACGAGGCGTACCCTCTTTTATGATTTTCCCTTTGCTTATTATGTATATTCTATCAGCGTAAAGCGGAACTGAATCAACATCATGGGTAGATATAACTATTGTCATGCCACCTCCATTCAATTCATATAGGATCCTCAAGATCTGGGATGCTCCCTTTGGATCAAGTCCAGAGGTGGGCTCATCAAGCACCATGATCTTAGGTTTCATGGCAAGTATCCCTGCAATCGCAACTCTCTTTTTCTGCCCACCACTTAGATGATGCGGCGGCTTTTTTTCAAATCCTTCCATTCCAACCTTTTTTAGGGCTTCTTTTACTCTCCTCTCGACTTCATCTTTGGGAAGTCCCATATTCATTGGTCCGAATGCAACGTCCTCTATTACGGTAGGAGCAAACAACTGGTCATCAGGGTTTTGGAATACTATACCTACAGTTTGTCTTACCTTCATTAAACCCTTCTTATCATATTCAACTGGATTTCCATTTATCATAACACTCCCTGAAGAAGGTCTTAGGATTCCATTAAAATGTAAAAATAAGGTTGATTTGCCAGCACCATTTGGTCCTAAAAGTGCAACGATTTTGCCATCCTCTGCTTTAAAATTAACCCCTTCCAGGGCCTTTGTACCATCAGGATAGTAATATGTGATATCCTTTGCTTCAATTATGCTCATCTGTTCACCAAAGCCTTTAGTTACTGTTTAAATAATTTATGGTTAATAACTTTTTAGCTGCTGATCTGGATTAAATAACTTTAATGTCTTTAGTTAAATAAACCCCCAACAAAAGTAAGAATTCAAATGATAACAATAACAAGATATTTTTGATACCTACATTTTTTTGAAGATTAAATGTTTTAATTGATCCATCGTAACATCGTGATTCCATTGTAATATAGAGTTTTTCCCCTTTTGTCCACACACTTATAAACAGATTGCTGAGAAGCATCCCCATGGATCGATAGGAGTTCTTCAAGGTGGAGTATCCTAACCGGGTCTGCTGAGAGTTGTACATGCTTCTTGCCTCATCTAAAAATACAAAAATATAGCGATACATCATCATGGCAATCTCAATAACGACTTTTGGAATTTTCATGCTCTCCAGTATAAAGAAAATTTCAGTCATAGGTGTTGTAAGAGCTAAAAAACCCAAACACGAGAAACCACCTAAGATCTTACTGAAAACTAAAAATCCAATATTGAATCCATCCTTGTATACCATAAGATTGAATAATCCAAGTTTAAACCAGGGATCATAAACACCAAAGAAAATAGCCATGAAAATAAACGTTATTACACCAAAAAGCACTGGAATAGACATGAACTTCAAATAGAATCTAAGTGGAATTTTTGCTTTAAATATTAATAGAAAGGACATTAAAAATGCTATTGAAATTGGTACAAAAGGTGATGTGGATATTAAACTTATTATCATTGTAAAAATCGCAAAAATCATTTTTAACATGGAATTTGCATTTTTAAAACCGTTTGAGTGGGCATAATAATCTAAAGTGTTTTCCATCCCATCACCCAAAAAATAAAAAAGGAATTCAGGACTCTTGCTTTCCTTTATAATATCCGATGAAGTATCCGATTATTATTGCTCCTATGGCTGCTTGTGTTGCGAAAAGAAGGCTTTCTATTTCACCACTTGGTGGTTCCCAAATTGGCTCAAACCAAGGTTTGTATCCTGCTTTTTCAAGTTCTTCGCCTGCTGAACTATCTGCCCCAGTGAAATATCCCTGATCTTCTCCTTTACCATGATATAAGATCAGCGGAAGGATCACAATTAAAATAACACCTATAAGCATTAGTATATGTTTTTTATCCATTTATTTGCCTCCTGCTTGAGATACGGGTTCGATCACCTGTAGACGTTTGAGGATATCTGGTCTCAGTTTTAGTATATAATCCCAGATTACAACTGTCAAGAGACCCTCTGCTATCGCAAGCGGAACCTGCGTGTAGGCAAATATTATTATAAACTTGGAAAATGCTGCTCCAAAAGAAGGTATTGGAAATGCCAAAGCCAGTTGTCCTGCTGTAGTCACATAGGTTAACAAATCACCAAAAGCTGCAGCCATGAATATTCCAATAGATACCGAAAGCCCTGCTTTTTTGGAACCTTTATATATCAGCCATGCTACCACAGGTCCAACGATGCCCATTGAGAAAATGTTTGCTCCCAAGGTTGTTATACCACCATGTGCCAAAAGCAGTGCCTGGAAAACCAGTACAATTGCAGCAAGTACAGATGTAATTGCGGGTCCAAAAACTACAGCTCCAAGGCCGTTACCAGTTGGATGAGAACAACTTCCTGTCACAGAGGGAAGTTTTAAAGATGATAAAACAAACATGAATGCGCCACAAACAGCTATTAAGGGTTTTGACTCTGGATTTTCGTTTGTAATTCTTTTAATTTGTAGTATACCATATGCAACCACTGCAGATGAGATCATATACCACAAAAGGCACCATTGCCACGGTAGGAAACCTTCCATTATGTGCATTTCAATACCTCTTTATTTTTTTTCAAAAATAGTTGAATTATAAGTTATATATAAAGTTTGTTATTTGGATGAGGAAATATTAAAAAAAGCAATTATTACACTAAAAACAAGTTTAAAAACCAAAAAATAAAAAAAAGAAAGGTGGATGTCTGGATTTTACATGCCC